>NZ_UHFH01000003.1:405000-717500 GCF_900459225.1 Streptococcus dysgalactiae subsp. dysgalactiae | reverse complement strand
TAATACTTAGTTTTAAGTTCAACCAAAGAATATTTGTTGCGATCATAATACTCTTTGCCGTCATTGCCAATTATAGTCTCAGGCATTTTGTTGGCTATTTTTACTGCATATTCCAAAGCTTCTTTGATATTTTCTGACATATTAGTTACCTACTTTCTTTTGTTTATTAAAATCAATAACATCTTCGTTAATACCTCTTTCAAGGTCATCAATCGGCTGCCCGATATCTGTTCGTAATGTTGCTTCTTCGTCAAAATATGTTTGACCAGGGATTTTACTTTTAAGTTCGTTAGCATACACTTTGCCATCTTTTTGACCGACAAGCACAGTGGTGGCTACACCTGTTTGTGGCGCCAAGGATGACTTAACTTCCATTGATGTACTAATGACTTCTCGTGTTTCATCTGGGACCATAGTGAGAGTGATGGTCAATTTTCGTTTTGTTTTAATATCAGTATTTGGATCTAGGATATTGTCAAAAACTTTTTCAAGTTCCTTATCCACTTTTTCTTGTAAGCCCCCTTCTCCAATAGCTGATAAATCTAATTTGATTGTTTTATCCATGTTTTGTTATACCTCGATATTATTTCTAATTCCCAAAATCTATGAGCCTTCCACTGTAAAGGGTGGTTCCATTGTTCGGACTTGGGTTTTAATAACTTCCAGTGTGGCTCCCCAATTTGCTACAATCATGCTCCAATAATCTGGTGGAAAATTTTCAATAGGTGTCAGTGGTGGGAAGTGTCCTCGAATATTTGCTACTGCTACTAACTCGTCTGGTGTGACTTTTTCGGACATCATTAAGTCAGTTAAAGCTTGTGGCAATGATGATGGATATACCACTTGTTGACCTGTTTCATTTTTTGGAAGTGGTTGTTGTTGAGGTGTTGTCCGATGCTCATGTGCGTTTTCGTGTGCTGATTGAGTAGGTACTGTTTGCTGAATTGGCGCTGTTTCTGCCGCGAGTTGACTTTGTGCTTGTGTGAATATGTGTGCGATTCCTGCATAGTCAAGAGGCATTTCGTCTGGTAACCCATGACGGTTTTTTGCATCCCACGCTGGGTGGTGCTGCGTGTATAGCACACGTTGTCCGCCAGTAGCTTTCTTCTTTTTGGTATCAGATGTCATGACTACTGTTTTGTAGTTTGCAAACAAAACCATATCAGCCCATTCTTTGACAAGTGGCGCCGTCTGTGAGCTTGTCTTTTTACCAAGTTTCAACTCCCAACGGTCGTAAGCTCCCATCTCGTCAGGTTGTTCAAATTTTCTCATTTGCGCATGGGCAGTTAATACAATGTTGATACCGAGTTCAATCAGTTCTTGGAGCATATTCAAGAATCGACCTACTTCCTCTTTTGTGTAGGTATAACCATTGCCCCAACCAAAGTCCTCTATACCTTTCTTGCCATGTTGCGCACAGACATCATCAACGATTAAGCTTTCTGCCCAATCGATTGTGTCAATGACCAGTGTCTTGCAACATGTTGGATTCGCTTTAATCCATGCAATTTGATTCTTTAGCATAGTGTAGCTTGTTGGTTTATCTAATCGTGCCACATCCATGTTATCTGTTGATCCTTCTGTATCAATAAACAGAGGCTCTGGAAATTGTGCTGCAAAGCTAGATTTTCCGATTCCTTCAGGGCCATAGATGACCACACGTTGAGCCCGTGCACGTTTTCCTCTTGTGATTTGCATTGATATTCTCCTTTCTAAAATCCACCTTGCCAAGCGGGTGCTACTGTTTCGGCAAAACCACCTGCTGCTGCAGTTTCAAAATTATGAGCCTTATTTTCCACGGAGTAGCCGTCCTCGATAATTATCGCGCACTCTTCACCGGTTGAAACTCTGGTTGCGATAGCTTGCAATCCTTCTTGCTCTAGCCATTGGCCAAACTGTGTAAGTGTGATGTTATCCATTTGTTCGAGTTTATCAATCAAAACGAAGTCACACTCTGGTTTAAGTTTTCGTACAATGGCAGTGGCTACCATAAGTTGTTGACTTCCTGACATGTTGTCCCACTCCTGGCCAAGATACAGCAGTTTGCCATCATCAACGGTAAGCCCCTCAAGTGGCAAGTCTGCATTAGTCAATAAATCTCGTTTCTGCTGGCGAATAACCTCAATCTCATTAGTCAATGTGTTGTACTGATCACGTTGCTGCTTAGCGTCTTCCTCTGCCTTATCTTTATCAAAGTTAGCGCGAACTTTACGGTTGACTTCGTCGATATCGGCGATATTTGCCTCGATTTCTGCTGTTGATTCATCATGTAAATCCATAGCGTCAGTATTTGCTATTTTTAAATCCTCGCTTAACTTATTCGTCTTAGCTTCTGCATCTGCTAATAACTTGCGTAAGCGGTCAACTTCCAAGATAGATTGATCATAATCATAGCGGATACGTTCTACATTTTGACGCTTTTGAGCATTCTCTCCGTTCTTGGCTAAGATAGCTTGTTGTTGTTGGATAAGCTCAGAAATACTTACCAGTTGTTTAGGTGCGTCAGGATAATATGTCATCTCCTTAGCAAACTTTTCTTTTTGGTCCGCTATAACACCGATAGCATGACGTTGATTATAGATTTCTTTTTCTTTGAATTCTAATTCAGCTAATTGATCACCGACACCAATAATTTCAAGCAAGACATCTGCTTTCTCTTTTGGTGTTCCATCCATAAACTTTGGTAAGTTAATAGCTAACTCTTCAACAAAGCTATCTAGTAGTTGTTGTCCGCCTTTTTGACCGTTTGGATCAATGACTTTAAGGCTGGCGTTTTTACCTTTCCGTTCAACAATAAGTCCATTAGACATGGTGATTTTAAGCGTAGGCGGCACCATAGACCCTTCTCGCGTTGCTTGGCTAGGTTTGTATTTATTGCCGCCTAGTGCCCAAGCAATTGCGTCTAGAACGCTTGTTTTCCCTTGGTTATTGTTTCCACCAACAATAGTCAAGCCAGTTGCCGACGGCTCAATCTTTACCGCTTTAATACGCTTAACGTTTTCAATTTCCAATTTATTAATTGTTACCATTATCGAAATCCTCGTTTCCTATAGTAAATTTAAAAACTTCAACTGTTTTTGTTTCTGCTGTGAGCTCGCTATTCTCTAAAGCATAACCTAAAAGAGCATTTGTTAAGCTCGTCAGGGTATATCCACATTTATCTGCAATTTCAGCAATTTCATTATAAATTTCAATATCACATCCAATGCGGCCATATCCATTTTGTTGAGCTCCAATTTTTTGCTTTGCTAATCTCATACTATTTATTCCATACCTTTCTAAGTTCCATTTGATCAATTTCATCCAATTCGGCTATACATTTATCTATCGTACTTTGCAAGATAAAACCACTGGCAATAATGACATCTAATAAATTGGCTTTAGCTGTAACTACAAAATAATGTTCCGCCAATTCATTATTTAACCTGCGATTTTCGTCTCGCAAAAATTCGTTATCATTAATTAGTTGTTGTTCCATTCTTTCCTCCTACCAAATCTGCTTGCCAGGCAAACCGTGCAACTGGTTATATCTACGCGCATTGGCTTCCCAACCGTTGTTTTCAATCGTCCATTTTGGTTTTTCTTCTTGTTTTTTTGGTTTTGCGAAAATAAAGTTAAATAAGCTTTTCATTTTGTGTTTTTCTCCATTCTTCAAATTTTTTAACTTTTGTCGAACGACCACCAACCTTGTCAATGTACTTACGGTAATTTCTGTCTTTGTACATCTTTCTTAGTAATCGCTGCGTTTGATCAAATGACTTTCCAATAAATTCAGCTAAATCATTATCATCCATCCATAATTCTTCGTAAGGTACTTCAATACCGCTTTTTAATTTCGCTAGCATATTGTTTCCTTTCATGGTATAATTAAGTAAATTAATTTAGTTAGCGACTGTTCCCGCAGTCGTTTTTTTTGCGGCTAAAACCAACAAATCGTTCTTTTTAGTGAACGTTGTATGTAAAAAAAATTCCAATATCATCTTTTGAAATGCCTAAAATTTCAGCTACTTTTGCTAACTCATCAGCATCAAAAGATACGAATCCGTTCTCGCGTTTTGCGTATCTAGCTCGGTCAGACCATCCTAGTTGCTTAGCCATGTAGTCTTGTGTGTAGCCTTTGGCGATACGCTCCGCTTTAACACGTAAATAATCTACTGCCATATTTCCCCCTCTTCTGTTTTGTCTTTTTATTTCGTTCTCTTAAAAGAACAATCTAAGTATATCAATATCGTTCTTTATTGTCAACACTTTTATCTAAAAAAAATAAAAAAGTTTTTCCGTGAGAACGATTGTGCTTTTTTGAGAACGGTGGTATAATTTAGATAGTCAATAAAAGAAAGGCGAAAAAATGCGAACAAACGATGAAATAATTGACTTGATGGATAATATCAGAAAAGAGAAAAATCTCTCGATAAGTGAATTATCTAGAAAAGTCGGCATGTCAAAATCAGGTGTATCATTATACTTTAATAAAGCAAGAAAATTTCCGCTAGATAGAGCCAACTTATTTGCGAAGGCTTTAGGGACGACACCAGAACATATCATTGGGGTGACACCTAAAAACTCTCCGACACAAACTATTGACCTATCCAATCTCCGTGAACGTGTTGTGATGTTTGACGGAAAACCTTTATCTGACACAGACGTAGAAAAAATCGAAGCTATTATTAAATTGTCTTTAGGAGTGGGGAATGGTGAAGATAAATGAGATACTTAGTCAGTACAATATCAAGTTATTCGAGTTCCCTGAAGCGATGTGGGACAGAAAAGGGTTTTACTATCCAGACAAGCGGATAATCTACATTAATCAAAATCTATCACAAATAGAAAAAGAAAAAGTTATTTTACACGAGTTAGGTCATCTTGAACATGACCCTAAACAGTATCAAAGATTGCTACTAAAATACGAAAACCAAGCCGATAGATTTATGATTAGGGAATTGATAAAGAATTACTTGTCATCTCATGATGTTGTTGATTTTAATTGGTTGCAGTTTGCCACGACATATCAAATATCAACGACGTGGGGGCAAGAGATAATACAAGACGAATTCAAAAAATTAATCTAGGGGATTTATTGTGAAAAAAATAGTATATTTGTTTACCTTATCAGTCTTAATAGTATGTCTCGGAGCTTGCTCTGGTGGCTCAAAAAAAGATACAACATCAAAAACTCTATCATCGGATACTAGTAAAGTATCTGGAGATATGAGCGAAAAAGAATACTTTGACACTCTAATATCTAAGATTGACAAAGTAACAACAGATAACTACAAATCAGAGGAGTATCTATTTTATGACTACAAAACAATTTTAAGAGACCCTAAAAAGTACTTTTCCCTTAAAGTTAGAATCGATAATTTAAAAATAATACAAATCTCTGATAAAGATAAATATACTAAAATTCTAGCAAACACCCCTAATGGGGACTTGTATATGTTGTTTATCGAAACCAAGCGACTAGAAACTAAGCTTTTAGAAACTGATAATATCACTATCAATGGAAGATATTTATTATCTTATGAATATACGACAACAAGTGGTTCCGAGAATAGTGTCCCTCTAATTTATATAGACGGCTACTTACTTTTAGACAAATAAAAAAGCCCCACACTCGCCATCGCCAAACGTTGAGTGTGAGGCCAAACCGTATAAGAAACAAGCATTAAATGGCTCGTTTTCTTATACCCATTTTAACAGAAATTGAGGTATAAAACAAATGTGGATTGAAGAATTATTAAATGGAAAATTTAAATTTATCGAACGTTATACAGATCCATTAACCGGAAAATATAAAAAAGTATCTGTGACACTTGATAAGAATAGTAATCAAGCTAAGAATAAAGCAAGTATTATTATCAAAGAAAAGATTGAAGATAGACTCGCTATTCGCGATCATTCTGAGATGACCTATGGTGAATTAAAGCGCGAATATTTAAATCAATGGATACCAACGGTCAAAGACTCTACAAAGCGTGGTTATTTAGTCTCAGACGGTCATATCGCAACCGTGTTGCCAGATGATACAATTATCAGCAAGTTGACTAAACGCGACATTAGACAACTTATTGACAACTTATTGACAAACCATTCGTACCATGTTACACATAAATGCAGAAAAAGATTACACGCTATTTTGTCTTACGCAATCCAAATGGACTATTTAACAAGCAATCCGACAGATAATGTTTTAGTACCTAAGCCAAAAGAGGAATATATGCCTGAAAAGGTACTTTATTTAACATCTGATGAAGTTTATGACCTCTGTGGTAGAATGATAGCCAACAACGAACAAAAGCTCGCAGACATCGTTTTATTGATGTTTCTGACTGGTGCAAGGTATGGCGAACTGGCTTGCTTGACTTATGATAAGATAGATTTTGAAAATAAAGAAATTCTAATTAACGCAACTTACGATTTTTACACTAAAGAAATCACGACTACTAAGACCAAAAAATCAACTCGCAAAATTTCTGTGTCTGATAACATTTTAGAAATCATCAATCGACAAAATAAAGTAAGTGAATTTATTTTTCCAAATTCAAAAGGTTTACCAATTTTAAACGCATACATCAATAAGCGCCTGAAAATTTATGGTAACTATCATACTCACTTATTCAGACACTCACACATTTCGTTTTTAGCCGAAAAAGGAATACCACTAAAAGCGATTATGGACAGAGTTGGCCATTCAGACCCCAACACAACATTATCAATTTACAGTCATACAACTGTAAATATGAAAGAATTGATTAATAATCAAACTGCCCCTTTTATGCCCCTAAAAATAATTTAGTAATAAAAAAGCCTTTACATCAAAAGGCTTTTTTGGTGACAATAATGACCCCTGCCGGAATCGAACCAGCAACTACTGTTTTCGGTGTTCCTATTGTCTTCTTTTTAAACGTAATAGGCCATCTACTTGCCCTGTTTTGCCAAGCTCACATGACTTCTATCTCTCCAATAAACGCTATAAAACAAGACAAAAGACTAGAACACTCTAGCCTTTTGTCATTCCATCGACTCTTATTCAGATTAACGACGGATTTCTTTAATACGAGCAGCTTTACCTTGTAATGCACGCAAGTAGTAAAGTTTCGCACGACGGACTTTACCGTGGCGGATAACTTCAATTTTGTCAACACGTGGTGTATGGATTGGGAATGTACGTTCTACCCCGATACCACCTGAGATTTTACGAACAGTGTACATTTCTGAAATCCCTTGACCTTTACGTGAAATAACAACACCTTCAAAGATCTGGATACGTTCGCGAGTTCCTTCGACAACTTTTGCGTGAACGCGAACAGTATCACCAGGACGGAAGTTAGGGATATCAGAGCGAAGTTGACCTTCTGTCAAACTTTGGATTAATGGATTCATTTTTATTCTCCTATCTTACTAATCTTAAGTACTTGTCTTAGCGGATTAGCCGTAATTTTCGTGTGTCCATTACACACAAATTCTATTCTAACAAAAAGCTTCTTTATTGTAAAGCTATTTTTTTAACTCCACCTGATTTACCGTCATGTCTTCTAAGTTAGTCATTACCACTTTTTGATAACTGTAAATGGAATGTCTGTGGCTGACCATATAGGCCGCAGCCGAGGTGACAAAATATGCTAGGGCATTTTCTGGACCAAAGACCTCTATCCCAATAAAGATAGGGGCCCAGAACGTATTAGTGGCACTTCCGAATACCGTGGCGTAACCAAGTGCAGCAACTAACAGTACAGGAAGACCTAAGTAAGGGGCCAAAATGATGCCTAAAGAAGCTCCAATAGCAAATAGAGGTGTCACTTCACCACCTTGAAAGCCAGCTGACAAGCTGATAACCGTCACAATCATTTTTAGAAGCCAGTCGTAAGTTAGGATAGTTTGACCAGAAAAAGCTGCCGCAATCAAATTAGTTCCTAGACCACTGTATCTTCCGACGTGACCAATCATCAGACAGATAGATAACAAAGCACCGATAAAAGCAATCCGGAAATAAGGATTTGGTAGTTTTTGACTCAGGTAAGGTTTAAACCAGTCAAGTAAATAGGCAAAACTATTTCCCACCAGACCAAAAATAAGACCTAACCCAATTAATTTAACCAATGTGACGGGAGTTATGGTAAGTGTTTCTTCAAGAACAATCGTAAATTTCTCTAATCCCAAGACATGGGAAGTCCAAGAAGCCACGTAAGCAGCAACTAAGGAAGGCAATAAAGCGGAATAACGAAGCGTTCCTACTAATAAAACCTCAAGGGCGAATACGACAGCAGCAATTGGCGTTTGAAAAAGCCCTGCAAAACCGGCTGCCATCCCCATAATCAAAAGATGTCGCGCGGCTTCTTGACTAGTCACAAATCTCCGACAATAATGAGAGATGGTAGCTCCTATTTGAACGGCTACTCCTTCTCGACCCGCACTCGCTCCAAATAAGTGGGTCACCCAAGTCGAGAACAAAATAAGAGGAATTAGAATAGGGGGAATCTTATCTTTTTGACCATGTCCTACCTCAAAAACCAATCCCATTCCTTGACGAACCTCTTTGCCTAACTTATCGTAAAGAAAAACAATAACAAGGCCTGCTAGAAAAAGAAAAGGAAGAAGCAAGAACAGGTGTTGATCACGATATCCGGAAAGAAACAAAAGCCCTTTGCCAAAAATAACATCAACCACTCCAACCACGCCTCCTATGGGAAGCGCTAATCCTACTAGTCCTAACGCTTCTTTTAAGGAAGGTTTAGGCAGTCTTGCAATTGATTTAATCATTAGTGTCACCACCTGTTAAGTGTTGCGTTTGATACTGTCGTGAAAGAGACATAATAGTTTTGAATGTCTCATGAATAACTGGTTTAAATGCTTGGTCTTTAACGAGACGAGAGATTATATCTAAGATCTGATCTTCCCTCTCCTGATCTAAGACAGTCAATTGATTAGCTAATTTATAAGCTGTTACTTGCTCTACAAGTGCCATCCGCTTTTCTAATAAGGCAACCAAGTGTTGATCAATACCATTGATTTCTTGTCGTATCTCTTCTAAACGCATAACTTTCCTTTTCTAGATGTATTAGAGTATCTTTTTATTATAGTTAATAAAAGGATCAGAAGCAAGGTGAAACTGATAGTTTTTTTCAATCCCTACCCTGAAGTGACATTCCCTTTATTTTGGGTTAAAAAGCTAAAAATGCCAAGGAAGCCCCTGACATTTTTGCTAAATAGTTTTATAGATTATTAACAGCCTGTGAGAGTTGTTCTGCAAAGGCTTCTAGACGGTCGATGTCTTCATCTTCTGCTGCCAAATCTACTTTGACAGGCTCTGCACCTTTGGTTGCACCAGTAAGAGCAAATTGCTCTGAAAAGTCATCTACAGACTTGCAGAAATAATCATAAAATGTATCACCAGAGCCAACCACGCCATAGATTTTACCTTCTAAATCTAAATCTTGTAGGTCTTCGTAAAAATCAACAATTTCATCTGGTAAATCACCATCACCATAAGTATAAGTCGCAACGATTGCTATATCAGCATCCTCAAATTCTGAAGCGTCAACTGTTGTGCACTCGTCAATGTCAACATCATGGCCCAATTCTTGCAATTTATTTGCAACGATATCAGCGATTTCTTCAGTATTTCCTGTCATGCTGGCATAAACGATTTTTGCTAATGCCATAAATTCCTCCCAAAATTACTAAACTATTTTTATTTTAGCACACTTTTTAGGGAAACGCACTAATTCTTTAAAGATAAGGCTGATATGATTGTTCAAGGCGATTCAGAAGCTCTGCTTTTTCAATCGGACTGGCAAAACTAGCCTTGATAGCATCTTGATTGTGCAATAGAAAATCTGCTGCGTCTGTTTGGAAATGTTGGGCAAAAAGTTTGTATTCTTTGATTAAATTGGTATCAGAAACCGTGCGATTATCTGTATTAATCGCCAACTTAGCTCCTGCTGCCTTCATTTCTAAATAAGGAAAATCCGCTATCGACCTCGCAGCTTTCGTCTGGAGGTTGCTAGTCAGGCAGAGCTCTGCAGTCACCTCATTTTCAATAAACTTAGACAGCAACTCTTTTTGATGATGAATAGCTGTCACATGCCCTAAGCGCTTGATACCTAAATCAATAGCATCTGAAATATAGTTAGGACAGCCACATTCTCCAGCATGCAAGGTAAAAGGAAGACCCCGTTCTTTGGTTTGCTTAATTATTCTTTCTAATACAGTTGGCGGGAAGTCAAGTTCATTACCTGCAAAATCAAAACCGACTAAGCCTTTTGACGCCAAAGAAACCACCTGGTCAAAAATAGCTTGACTCACTGCTTGAGACGATTGACGAAGCCCACACACAATAGCCTTGCCCACAACACCAAAGTCTTCTTGACCTTTTTGAATACCTGTTAACACAGCCTCTACAACATCAACAGCTGTCAGTCCTTGATCCATTGACAATTCTGGTGCAAAACGAATCTCAATATAAATCACTTGGTCATCTGCCGCTTGCTTCATTACGTCATAAGCAGCTAATTCCAAGGCCTCTTGCGTCTGTAAAAGAGGTCTTATGACATCAAATGTTTTAAGGTAATCCATCAATGACTCGCAGGTTTCTGGAGCTGTGACCAAGGTTTTTAAGCTAGCGTCGTCTTCGGGTAAGGTTACATTCGCTAAGGTTGCCAATTGACGAATGACCTCTAAGGAGAGAGAACCATCAAGGTGGCAATGCAATTCTGTTTTAGCTATTGTGTTAAAGTCTATTGTTTCCAAAGCAGGTCTCCTTGTAAAGATTTTTTTAATATCATACCAAAACTAAAGGAAAAAGCAAGCAATTTCTGTCACATTTTCGGGTGTAATGTCTGTATTTTATAAACTTTAGAAAGGCTGAAAAATTCGTTTTCACAAAAAATTAAACAAAATCCGAACCTTATTTTCAAAAAGATAACTTGTTGCAAATTTTTGTGCTTCATTTGGGTTTCTGTTATGATGACGACAGGAAAAAGCGAACAGAAGGTTTTTAAATGACAAGCTATTATATCCCCGAGATTTGGGAAAATAAAGGACACATTTCAGGACTCAACGCTGACACTGCAGGAAGCCGGTTTGAGGAAATTTTACCTAAAGGGAAGAAGCCTTACCAACTCTAATCCTCTGGAACACCAAATGGCATTAAAGCTACTATTATGTTTGAAGAGTTAAAAGAATTAGGTGTTTCAAGAGTTGACTACGACTTGTTTCGTATTGATATCTCTAAAGGAGAACAAGTTGGCAGTGACTTTGTAAGCATCACCCCAAATGCTAAAATCCCTGCTCTGCTCGATTTATCAGGAGAAGAACCCATCCGTGTCTTTGAATCGGCACATATTTTGCTTTATCTTGTTGATAAACACCATCAACTGATCCCTCAAACACCCAAAGAGCGTACTGAAGTCCTCGATTGGTTATTTTGGCAGACTGGTGCTGCCCCCTTTTGGGGCGGTGGCTTTGGTCATTTTTTCCATTACGCCAAGGAGAAATTAGAATACCCTATTGACTGCTTTGCTATGGAAGCTAAACGCCAACTTGATTTATTAGATAGAGAATTATATCAAAAACCTTACATTGCTAGTAATAACTATACCATTGCCGATATTGCCATCTGGGCATGGTATGGGCAATTAGCCCAAGACAAGCTTTGGAACAGGGCTGGGCTATTTCTTCAAGTAAATCATTACGAGTATATACAGGCTTGGAGCCACACTATCGCCAAACGTCCTGCTGTGAATCGAGGACTAGCTGCAAACTACCAAGCTATATCTTAATTTTTTTCTTGACTGCTTTTGGCAATTTTCATAGAAGATTGTGCTATAATATGAGACAAAGAAGACAACAATGAAGGAAGTAAGATGATGTGGACCCTAAAACCTTTTGACCAATTATCTACAGAAGAGCTTTTTGCGATTTATAAGGAGCGTGTTGCTGTCTTTATTGTAGAACAGGCCTGTCCTTACCCTGAAGTGGATGATCTCGATAAAGAAGCCCTACACCTCTTTACTAAAGATGAGCTTGGTATCACAGCTTACTGTCGCTTAATCCCCGCAAAAGACCAACTGAAACTGGGGAGAGTTTTAGTGACTAGTCGCGTTCGAAAAACTGGTCTTGGTAGTGACTTGGTCGCCAAAGCGTTAGAGGTAGCTGAGAATCAGTTTCCAGATTTACCCGTTTATGCTCAGGCACAGGCTTACTTAGAACAATTTTATGCCTCATTTGGTTTTAAACCAATCTCTGAAATTTATTTAGAAGATGATATTCCCCACCTTGATATGCTGAAAGATTAAAAAACATGACAACAACTTTTGAAACTATTCTAGAAACCATTAAAGCTTACCAGACGATTATTATCCATCGTCATCAAAATCCCGACCCTGATGCTCTAGGGAGCCAGGCGGGCTTAAAAGAAATCATTAAGCAAAATTTCCCAGATAAAAAGGTCTTGATGACCGGTGTTGACGAACCCAGTCTCACTTGGATAAGTCAAATGGATCAGGTGGATGATGAGGATTACAAGGAAGCCTTGGTCATCGTCACTGATACTGCTAATCGACCAAGAATTGATGATGACCGTTACCTGAATGGCAACTGTTTGATGAAAATTGATCATCACCCAAATGAAGATATCTATGGTGATTTCTATTATGTGGACACAACTGCTTCCAGTGCTAGTGAAATCATTGCAGACTTTGCCTTTAGTCAAAACCTGATGATTTCTGACAAGGCGGCTAGTCTCTTATACACTGGTATTGTTGGGGATACTGGTCGTTTCCTCTATGCATCAACTACCAGTAAAACCCTCACCATTGCTAGCCAGCTTAGACATTTCCATTTTGATTTTGCAGCTATATCTAGGCAAATGGATTCTTTCCCTTTTAAAATTGCAAAGCTACAAGGTTATGTTTTTGATCATCTCACAATTGATGAGAGCGGCGCTGCTTATGTCCTTCTCAGTCAAGACACCCTTAAAACCTTTGACGTGTCCTTAGCTGAAAGCTCTGCCATTGTCTCAGCTCCAGGTAAAATTGATATCGTTAAGGCCTGGGCTATTTTCGTTGAACAAGCTGATGGTAGCTACCGCGTTCGCATGCGCAGTAAAGAAAAAGTTATCAACGGTATCGCAAAGCGCCATGACGGTGGGGGCCATCCTCTTGCAAGTGGAGCCAATTCAGCTACTTTAGAAGAAAATCAAACGATTTTCCAAGAATTGATTGCTGTTTGTCAGGGAAATTAGTTTTTCTGTGAAATAATCAGAGAAAAGGCTTGTCAAGTCTTTCAACTTCTGTTAAAATGGAATGGTTAATAACTATGATGCGGAATGTGTCATGGCAGAAAGGAATTTTTTTAAGATGAGAAAAGACATTCATCCAGATTATCGTCCAGTTGTTTTCCTTGATACAACTACAGGTTACCAGTTCCTTAGCGGCTCAACAAAAGCTTCTAAAGAAACCGTTGAGTTTGAAGGTGAAACTTACCCACTTATTCGTGTGGAAATTTCATCAGATTCACACCCATTCTACACAGGACGTCAAAAGTTCACTCAAGCAGATGGACGCGTGGACCGCTTCAACAAAAAATACGGTCTCAAAGACGCAAACGCAGCAAAATAAGCAAGACAATACGAAAAACCTTCCTGTTTCAGGAGGGTTTTTCTTTTGAGCTAGTAGACCAAAATCACTTAACCGATGACTTCTATACAAAAACTTTAAGCTTTATTACTTTGACGACTACTAATTGGATAAGGGTGAATTGTTACCCCTTTGACCACACGATTAACTGTACCTGTTGGAGATGGAGTATCAGGACGATTTCCTACTGTAATAGCTGTCAAGAGAGCTAGCATTTGTGCCACTAAAATCATTGGAAAGGCAAGATAGGCATCAGGCAATAACTGACTAACTTCCAATAAAAATTGATCCCCTGAAAAATTGGTTGTGCCTTCTTGCAAGAGGGCTAGGGTTTTTAGAGCAATACCATCTGCTCTAACTTCTTCTAATATATCTAAATCATATTGTCTAACATAAGGATCACTATTGACAAATCCTATTACCAAGGTGTCCTTGTTAATAAAGGACTTTGGCCCATGCCTAAATCCCATCGAAGACTCATAAACTGTTGCAACCTGACCAGCAGTCAATTCTAGCATTTTTAGTTGAGCCTCCTGGGTTAAGTTAGCTAAACTTGCTGAACCCAGATAAACTAGACGTTCAAATCCTAAATCAGCTAGCTCTTGTAGCCGTTCTTCTTGATCAAGAATAATTTGTCCAGCAAAAACCATATCAGCCACATAAGACTGCTTCTGAGATAAGTCGGTCGCATCATCGAAAATCAAAAGAGCTGCTAGCATCATGCAAGTGAAGCTACCTGTCATGGCAAAACCAGCATCATTGGCAGCTTCTGGCATTAAATAGAGAAAAGAATGATCATCTTGCTGTGCTTTTTTCGCCAGCTCCCCATCTTTGGCACAAGTAATGGTCAAATGATAACTATTCGGTACCAGTTGATTGACCAGATTAACAGCTGCCACACTTTCTGGGCTATTACCACTCCTAGCAAAGGAGACTAATAGTACCGTCTCTTCCTCAGCAAGATAATATTCTGGCGCCGCAACCAGATCCGTTGAAGCAATACTATCAAAGAAATAGCGCTGCCGATTCCCTCCCCTATTCAAGTAGGGACAAATAGTATTGCCAACATATTCTGATGTTCCTGCACCTGTAAAAATAACACGAACTCTATTTCCGTTAGCGCTTTCATAAACTGCCCTTAAAAAAGAAACTAGGGCTTCTTTTGTTACGTCAAAAGAAGCCATGGTGTCTTGCCACAAAGCTGGTTGTTGCTTGATTTCTTTGGTAGTAATAGCTGCACCAAGAGCTTCCAAAGCTTCCTGCGATTTTGTAAACATGTATTAACCTCCCATTTCTTTATCCATTGGGGTGATGTTGCACCCTATACCTAAACTGGTCTGCTCTTGCAATACTGAAAGTAAATTCGATCAAAATATTTTTATCGTTATAAGTTTTACGAATAATATGTAAGACAGGATCTCCTTTTTTGATTCCCAAAAGGTCTGCTTCATAGTCCAAGGCAATGCTAGCATAAAACTCTTCTTCTGCTAGGCGAATAGTTTCTTGGTAATCCTCTGCAAATAAATCGTACATTGGCTTACGCTTCAAGTGCTCAATGCTTAACCCGTGAAAAAGCTGAGCAGGAATATAGGATCGTTCAAACATCAAAGGCATATCATCTGCAATCCTTAGACGCTCTAATTCAAAAACGTCAGTATCAACATCTATCTCCAAGAGACCAGATAAGTAGGGTGTCACTTGATACCGTTCAAAGGAAAGAATTTCTGTTTTTAGGCATTTTTCCCATTTTTTTCATCTGCTCTGTAAAGCTATAGGTACTTGATAAATCAGTGGGGGGTTCCTTGATACCAGAAACATAGGTTCCCTTACCCTGCTTTTTATAAATTAAGCCCCGCAGTTCTAATTCTTTAAGAGCTAGTCTAATCGTGATGCGGCTAACATCGTAAAGGTTGCTTAACTCTCGTTCTGACAGTAACTTATCGTTCGCTGTCATGCTCTTTCTGATTTTAACTTCTAGGGCATCAACAATCTGTAAATAGAGTGGTTGTTCTTTTGGCATCCTATTCACCTCTAGCTTGTTATAACCACCTCAAGTATATTATAATAATAAGACTTAGTCCAGCAAATATTTATAAATATTAAACTTTTTTGATCAAAAATAAAAGAAAGAAAACAAAAAGCAAACCTAATCTTTCTTAGGTTTGCTTTTTTAGCATTAATGAGCATTGATTTCTTGGGCAATTTCACGACCAGATAAGTCTGAACCGTAGTAAGTTGGCCAATGTTCTAACTCTTTATGTAATTTTTCTTGGCTATCACCACCCCAATACAAGTGGAAATGCTCTGCTTTTTCAGGAGCAATGGCATGGTCACTAAATTGGACATACTTGAATTCGCCAGCATCTGCTTCTTTAGCTTCAAACATGAAACGAACCCCACGATTTCCTTTTGGATAAGTCAAGATTTCTTTACCAGCATATTTGTAAGTAAAAGTTTTCTTTTCACCATTTCGCACAAATGTCATGGTGTTTTTCTTACCATTAATGTTGATTTGCTCTACATCAGTTTTGTAACCAGTAGTGTAGTAATCTTTGTATTCAGCTGCTGTCATTTTACCTTTAGATTTTTTAGCCTTGTAATCCCAAACTTGGTCTAAAGTGCCATCTTGAAGGTATGGGTAAACAGACTGCCAGTTACCAGACCAGTCAGATAATTTACGGTCTTTGACGTCTTTATCTTTGAAGTAACCATTATACACTGTCTTAGTGGTATCTTCTTCTGGAAGGATTTCTTTACCGGCAACATCAGTCGTCAAGCGTAATGTTTCAAGATTTTTGCGCATGACTGTAAAGTAATCTTCGCCAGCTTTCATTTCTTTTTCTGTTAAGCCTTCAAGAGGACTAAGAACAGCTGTTTTAACTCCTGCTTCCTTAGCTAACGTTTTAGCTACCTTGTTTGAAGCATTTTCCTCAAAATAAATGTATTTTACGCCATATTTCTTAACGTATTTTGATAAAGCTGCAATACGTTTTGCTGATGGTTCTGCATCTGGTGTGACACCATTAATCGCAATTTGGTTCAAGCCATAGTCAAGTGCCATGTAGCCAAAAGCAGCATGTTGAGTGACAAAGCTCTTTTGTTTTGCATCTGAAAGGGCTGTTGTGTAGTCCTTGTCAAGGTCTTTTAGTTTTTCAATATAAGCCGCTGCATTCGCTTTAAAGTCATCAGCTTTTTCTGGATAAGCTTTTGAAAGACTGTCGCGAATATTTTCAACAACCGTAATGCTACGGTATGGTGACAACCACACATGTGGGTCAAAGGCATGGCTGTGCTCTTCTTCGCCATGTTCGTCATGATCATGCTCTTTATCAGCCTCCTCGTGATCATGACCGTGTTCATGGTCATGGTCGTGACCAGCACCTGCTACAAGTAGCATGTTACCAGTTCCTTTAACAATAGTTACTTTTTTAGATTTCAATGATTTTTTAACATCAGAAATCCATGTTTCCATGTTGTCGTCCATATAAACGAACGCATCTGCATCTTGAATTTTTTTAATGTCTTTGGTTGAAGGTTCAAAATCATGAGGCTCTGTTCCTGCCTTTATCAATAGTGACACATCGCCATCTTTACCAATAACACCTTTTGTAAATTCGTAGACAGGGTAGAAAGTTGTGACAACCTTAACTTTACCCTCTGCTAACACTTGTTTTGCTTGGCTAAGTTGCCAAGCAAAAAACACACCGATTAAACTAATCATTAAAAGAATTTTCTTCTTCATGATTCCTCCTTTGTAATTAACTGGTTAAAAATCGACCAGTTAAGTATAACACACTCTCACCGTTTTTCCAAGTTTTTGATGTTTTTAATCTTATCATTCATGAAAAAAACTAGAAAAAGGCTGAGCTCTTCTGCTCAACCTTGAATTTGTTTAGTCACTAAGACTGAAACGATTGGTCATTAAATTACTAGCATCAAAGAGAATCTTATTCAGCAAAGCTTGAGTATCTACTTGAATCTCATCGCTCATTTTTTGGTTTTCTTCTTCTAAATCAACTGTTTCACCTGCTAATAGCTTTGCCTCAACTGCGTGTAATCGAGCATGACCTTTTGCCATCGTTGCTTCTAAATAATTTTCCAAATCTGTTTCATGATGATTATGGTGAGGATCTGCCAAAGCCGCAATCAAGCGGCTGGTCCAATAAAAATTATCGGTAGACACATTTTCGTGAGTGTTAGCAAAATAATCTGGAATAGTCTTCACCTGTGTGAAAAAAGGTACCATGGTATTAAATGGCATTGACCCATAAGCCATCCACTGGATAGCGGCAATTTCTTTAGGTTTATGAGGACGAATTTGCAAAATAGCTGTTTGGCTTGTACGATTAATGCCAATAGGACGGAAAGCTTTCTTGCTAACCGGAGTCCCTTCTGAACCATAAGGATCATAAACCGTATCCTGATAGTGACTACTCAAAACGTATTTAACATCTTCTACAGTGATTTTACGGTAAGGTTTTTGGCACCAAGGAAGTGCAAAACTACGTGGATCTTGAACAATTTCTGGATTTAAGAATTTTTGCATGATCCAAGCACGTGGCGTATTATAGTGACGGTCTTTGTCACGTTGGCTACCAAAGGCATATCGGGGATTAAAATGCTCATGACTATAGGTTAAATCTAAGTGATACGTGTCAATAAAGTCCTTTAAATCAGCTGAGCAAAGGTAATCTTCAGGATTGTTAAATTCAAAATGATCAATGCCAAATTGATTGGGATTGGTGACATAAGCATCATCTGGCACCCGTCTTGCAATCCAGTGATGACCACCAATCGTTTCCAGCCACCAAATGTCATGTTCATCGGAAAAAGCCACACCATTTGACTCGTAAGTTCCATATTCTTCTAAAATGGCACCAAGACGCAAAACCCCTTCACGCGCAGAACGGATATAAGGAAGCACTAAGGTTACCATGTCCTCCTCACCAATACCAGAAGCTACTAGAGGGTCTGCTCCTAAAACACGAGAATTGGTAGTGATGGTTTCAGTTGCTGACATGGCCACATTAGCCTCGTTCACACCAGCTTCTGCCCAGATACCATCTTTACCAAGCGCATCAGGAACAGACGTGTAAGTCATGGGATTGTCAGGTAACTCCATTTCAAAGGAAGATTGCACCGAACGGTAATGTCTAGGCTGATCTTCTGCTTTAACCACGACCATTTTTTTAGGAGTGAAATCTCCATTTTGGGAATCTTCGGTCCGGGCAATCATAGTTGAGCCGTCATAAGACACTCTTTTTCCAACAAGAATAGTGGTGCAGGCCATAATAAGTCTCCTTTACAAACGATATATCTCTTTTATCATACCACAGAATATCAGACACTTCAAAAAAACAATGGAAAACAACTTTTAGAAAATGCAAAATCGCATGAACCTTTCTTCATGCGATAGTAGTGATTATAAGTCATCTGCAATTTTATTAATTTTGCGTAGCCGATGATTGACCCCACTCTTAGTAATAGGGAAATCAAGAGCATCTGCCACTTGCTGAATCGAATAGTCTGGATGTTTAACCCGAAGTTGTGCTACCTGTTGTAATTCAATTGGTAAACTTTCTAAACCAATTGTATCCATAATCTTAATAATGTTATTAATGGTTTTCATACTAGCACTGATGGTCTTTGCTATATTAGCTGTCTCGACATTATTGGCTCGATTAATGTCATTGCGGGCTTCGCGCAACACCTTAATCCCTTCAAACTCTTCTTTACAAGTCATCGCACCGACAATTATCAAGAAATCCATGATATCTTCTGCCTTTTGTAGATAGGTCACGGCACCACTCTTATGCTCGATGGTTTTAGCATCCAGCATGAATTTTTGCATCAACTGAGCTAAATCCTGCGCGTGATCAAGGTAGACAGAATACATTTCTAGCTGGTACTTGCCCGATTCGGGATCTCTAATACTTCCTGACGCTAAAAAAGCGCCTTTGAGATAGGAACGACCGGCATCATCATTCAATAAGATTTGAGGTTCAATGCCTGTTTCCAAACCAAAAAATGAATCAGCCAGCTTTAAGTCAGCTAAAATAGTGTCAACGTCTTGCTCCACATAGACGGTATACACACGATTTTTGCGAAGATTTGTCTTCTGATGATACCTGATTTCTGGCACAATGGCATAATCATCTTCAATCAGCGAGTAAATGTAGCGAGCGATTTTAGCATTTTCAGTTGTAATAGACAAATGAAGCCCTTGATTGACCAAACCCAAACTACCTGATAATTTAATGATAGCTGCCAGCTCATTTTTATCTGCAGTGGATAAATGAATTAATTCTTCTTTAACTTTAGTTGTGAAACTCATGGTTTAGCAATCCTCACTAAGTTCATCAATTCTTCAACCACCAGGTTACCATCATGAAAGGCTCCGCCATTCTCCAATCGTAAAAAATGAGAAGAAATCACCCGTTTAGCAGACTGACACAGCCCAGCAAAATCGTGATCAACCTGAACAAGGTACTCATCAAATTTGTTAGAATTCATATAAGCTTGAGGGACTTTAGCCACATTTACCAATACTGTATCAATAAGATCTGTTCCCAAATGCTGATTTAGAACAGCCACGTGATCAGCATCCGAAAATTGTTCGGTCTCTCCATATTGAGTCATGATGTTGCAAATATAAACAATTTCAGCTTTGGTCTGACGCAGGGCTTCTTTAATTTCTGGAATCACCAAATTAGGTAAAATGGATGTAAAAAGAGAACCTGGCCCCAAAACAATCATATCGCTTTCTAAGATGGTATCAACCACCTTACGACTGGCTTGAGGTTTTTGGTCATTATAGGTATTGGTCACATAAACGTGATCAATCATCCCTTGGTATTTGGCAATGGAGCTTTCACCTGCTACTTCGTGTCCATCTTTAAAAACCGCATGAAGGGTCAAAGCTTGCTCGCTAGAGGGGTAAATTTTACCTGTGATGTGAAAAAATTTGGTTAAAATCTGAACAGCATTGTAGGTTGACCCCTGCATTTCAGAAATACCAGCAATAATCAAATTCCCAAGAGGATGACCAGCTAGAGCACCATCACGTTCGTTAAAACGGTATTGGAAAACCCGCTCATAAAATTTAGGCATGTCACTCATGGCTAACAAGACATTACGCAAATCACCTGGAGGGGTTAATTGCATGGCATTACGAAGTTCTCCTGAGGAGCCTCCGTCGTCAGCAACGGTCACAACAGCAGTAATATCAACAGCTTCTTTCCGAAGACTTTTTAAGATAACGGGAATCCCAGTCCCCCCACCTATCACAGTAATTTTAGGATTTTTCATGAACGATTTACCGTTTCCTTACGACGATTTTTATCACGATGGCTTTCATTAACTGACCAATCTTTAGCTAAACTTTCAGCTAAGCGATGCGCAAAAGCAACACTTCGATGCTGGCCACCAGTACAGCCAATAGCCACCGTCAAGACCGATTTTCCTTCCTTTTGATAAGCCGGCAAAATGGGAACAATAAGGTTTAACAAATGCTTGTAAAACTCTTCTGATTCGGGGTGAGCCATGACATAGTCATAAACCTCTTGATCTAGACCTGTTTTTTCTCGCAAACTGACTTGGTAATAGGGATTGGGTAAAAAGCGAACATCAAAGACCAAGTCTGCGTCTAAAGGTAAACCATATTTAAACCCAAAGCTCATGACTTCAATCCGGAAAGAAGCTTGATTAGAATCTCCTGCGAACTGATCTGAAATAACTTTACGCAGCTGTCTAGGCGTTAATTCTGTAGTGTGGACCACATTTTGGCTCATACTTTTCAAAGGAGATAAGAGTTCTCTTTCCAAACGGATGCCATCAAGCAAACGGCCATCGGATGCGAGTGGATGGCTTCGTCTGGTTTCTTTATAGCGAGAAACCAGTTCCCCATCTGTCGCATCTAAAAACAGAATACGGCAGTCAATATGCTCATTAGTTTCTATACTATCTAAGACAGAGGTGATTTCTTTAAAAAAGAGACGACTTCTCATGTCCACAACCAGAGCTACCCTGCGATCTTCATTGGTTTGTTCGATTAACTCTAAAAATTTCGGAACTAGGGCTGGTGGCATGTTGTCAATGGTAAAATAACCAAGGTCTTCAAATGACTGAATGGCAACGGTTTTCCCTGCACCACTCATTCCTGTCACAATGACCAAATTAATGTGTGTATCTGGCATCTGCATTTTCCCTTTCTTTATTGGCACGATTACCTTTTATTATACCACATAAGGTGACCTCCCAAAACGTTTAAAACGACAAGGAGTATTCTATCTTGTTTGATAAAGCTATTTTTGTTGGTCTACACATGGCTAAGGGTTCTCTTCTGAAGAGGTAACGTCTTCACGAAATTGCCGAGCTAATTGTTTGGTAATTGAAATGAGAATATCTGTTTGTAGCTTTTGAATCTGCATCAAATCAGACTGATCTTGTAATACCAAATGATCAAGCTTGGTGTGCAATAAGCGAATGCCTTCTTCAAATGCTTTATTGATGTCATAGTCATTTTTAGCTTGTAAACGATCATATTCAGAAGTCCGATTCTGACTCATCATAATAAGCGGAGCTTGAATAGCCGCAAGGGTGGATAAAGCAAGATTGAGTAAAATAAAGGGGTAATGATCAAACGCCAAACCAAAGGGACTAATTTCATTAAAGAGCATCCACATGGCCATAAAAATAACAAAGGAGATAATAAAGGTCCACGTTCCTCCAAAATGAGCCACCTGATCAGCTAAGCGTTGTCCAAACGTAATTTGGCTGTCTAAGGCTTCTTGGACATTTCAAATATGGTCTTTTTGTTTTTTAGAAACATCATAAACCATGTCTCGAATGCTATCGCTTTTTAATTTAGCGTTTGTCATCATGTCATTAAGGTAACGTAAGCGGTAATCAGCTAAATGCTCTTGGCTAATAAAATCAGAAGGTCCCAGTTTGGGGTAGTCAGTCATGATGAGTTCTTGCAAAGGCTGGTCTAATTCAAAGAGAAAGATCCCTTCTGAAATAAGATAGTTTTTGGCATCAATAGCATCTTTTACTCATTTTTTATTTGTCATACGCTTCCTTCTTTTCTCCTTTCTAAAAGAAATCAGCACCTCTTTTAGAAAGCAGGGCGACCTAGTAATCACAAGCTTTATTTATCTCTGAAATCAATTCTAATGATTGCTCTTGTAACTTTACCCTTGGAGATTATGTTTCTTCTAACTTAAAGATTTCTTAACGCCACTTTAGAATAGGAAATACTTTCATAATTGCTACTTGTAGGTGTATCAATTGTGACGTGTTTTATTTTTTCAAGCCTTTTTAGCAACCAAAAAGCCCATGGGGTCATGAGCTTTTACGACAATTAAGGTTTAATACGGTGTAACATACGTGGGAATGGAATAGCTTCACGGATATGCTTGGTACCAGCTACGAAGGTAACCATACGTTCCAAGCCAAGTCCAAAACCACAGTGAGGAACCGAACCATATTTACGAAGGTCAAGGTAGAAAGCATAGTCATCTGGGTTCAGACCTTCTTCTTCGATTTTAGCTAATAGTTTGTTGTAATCTGTCTCACGTTCTGAGCCGCCGATGATCTCACCATAGCCTTCTGGAGCCAATAAGTCAGCACAAAGCACGCGCTCCTCATTGCCAGGAACAGGCTTCATGTAGAAAGCTTTAAAGCTAGCTGGATAGTTAACGACAAAGGTCGGCACACCAAAGTAGTTTGAAATCCAGGTTTCATGGGGGGAACCAAAGTCATCCCCATGTTGGATAGCTTCGTAATCCGCGTCCTCATCAGAAGCATGCTCTTGTAACAGGCTGATGGCATCATCATATGCTACACGTTTGAAAGGCTCAGCAATATATTTTTTCAAGAGATCTGTGTCACGCTCTAAGGTTTCCAAGGCTTGTGGTGCACGATCAAGAACTCCTTGAATCATCGCTTTGACATAAGCTTCTTGTAGATCAAGTGATTCCTCATGTGACAAGAATGGGTACTCAGCATCCATCATCCAAAATTCCGTCAAGTGGCGGCGTGTTTTGGATTTTTCAGCACGGAAAACAGGACCAAAGTCAAAGACACGACCAAGTGCCATCATTCCCGCTTCAAGGTACAATTGACCAGATTGGCTAAGGAAAGCTGGATTTCCAAAATAATCCGTTTCAAAGAGTTCTGTGGTATTTTCTGCAGCATTTCCTGATAGAATGGGGCTATCAAATTTAATAAAGCCATTTTGGTCAAAGAATTCGTATGACGCGTAGATAATAGCATTACGAATTTGCATAATAGCAGCCTGACGACGGGAACGTAACCACAAGTGACGATTGTCCATCAAAAAGTCTGTTCCGTGTTCTTTTGGTGTGATTGGATAGTCTTGTGACTCACCGATGACCTCAATATCTGTCACATCAAGCTCATAACCAAATTTTGAACGCTCATCTTCTTTGACAATCCCTTTAACAAAAACAGAGGTTTCTTGACTTAAACGTTTGATAGTATCAAATTTAGCAGCTCCTTCTTCCTCGCCAAAACGCTCAATAAAGTTTGGTTTAAAGGCAACAGCCTGGAAAAAAGCAGAGCCATCACGTAATTGAAGAAAGGCAATTTTTCCTTTACCTGATTTATTGGCAACCCAAGCGCCAATGGTTACTTCTTGTCCTACATAATCTTTTACATCACTAATGGAAACGTATTTTTTAGTCATTCTATCATCTCTCTTTTCTATAAATTGTTTGTACCATTTAATTCGTTACTGTGCGGCGGTCCATAAAAACCGTCAACCGTCTCACAGCTTCTTTTAAAGTCTCTAAATCAGTAGCATAGCTCAACCGAATATTCTCAGGCGCTCCAAATCCTTCACCACTGACGACAGCCAGACCAACCTCTTCTAAGATAGCATCTGTAAAGGCTGTTACATTTGTAAAACCTGTCATTGTCATAGCTTTCTTGACATTTGGGAAGAGGTAAAAGGCTCCTTGAGGTTTCATCACCTCAAATCCTGGCACCTGATTTAAAAGTGGGTAAATAGTATTTAGACGTTCTTCAAAGGCCAACCGCATGCCTTCCAACGACGACTGATCACCTGCGAAGGCTTCAATAGCCGCATATTGTGAAACCGTTGCTAAATTGGATGTTGTCTGTCCAATAATCTTGCTCATAGCGGCAATAATCTCAGGATCCCCAACAGCAAAACCAACTCGCCATCCTGTCATGGCATAACTTTTAGCCACCCCGTTAACTGTAATGGTTTGACAACGAATTGCCTCTGAGAGCGTTGAAATAGGAATAAACTGATTGCCATTATAAACTAAGGAACCATAAATATCATCAGCTAAAATGATAATATCATGTGCCACTGCCCACTCACCAATAGCTCTTAATTCATCAGCTCCATAAATCATCCCAGTTGGATTTGATGGCGAATTAATCAAAACCACTTTGGTTCGATCAGTTCTGGCTGCTTCTAGCTGATCAACCGTAACCTTGAACTGATTTTCTTCTAATCCCTGGATAAAGATTGGCTGTCCTTCTGCCATTTTCACTTGATCTGAATAAGACACCCAGTAAGGCGTTGGAATTAAAACTTGGTCTCCAGGATTTAAAACAGCCATAAAGAAAGCGTAAAGGATAAACTTCGCACCTGTCCCTGCCACAATTTCATTGGCAGCTAAAGGATAGCCATATTGATTCTCCATGTAAGTAGCGATGGCAGCCTTTAATTCTGGGAGTCCTGAAGCAACGGTGTAAAAGCTAGCTTTTCCATTTCGAATGGATTCAATAGCCTTATCTTGGATATTTTTCGGTGTGATAAAGTCAGGCTCGCCTAAAGTTAAACTTAAAATATCGCGTCCCTGAGCTTTTAAAGTCTTGGCTCTAGCACCAGCTGCCAGAGTCACACTTTCTTCCATGTCCAACACACGCCTCGATAGTTTGGTCATCACATCTCCTTTTTCATCAGTCTTCCTGTCTTAACGTCAATCACCACTTTACTAGTCTGTGTTTGGTAGCTATTTCTACTGTAACTCTAAGCCAGCTTTTTCTCTTACCTCGTTAGAAGGGCTTTTCGGCATTAACTAATCATTTGAAAAAAGCCATTGAGAAAGGCTCAACACAGGTCATTAAAAGAGACTAACAAGGGTCGCAAACCAAGATTTCTAGACCGTTGGTTTGTCACCCTTATCAACGTTAAGGGTCTCTTTCACTATATGATCCTTTCTATTATAGCAAAAAACGAGCCATTTCTACTAGACTATCTGGGAAATTTTGTTGAGAAATCACGAATTCTTGTCCTAAACTATCCCAAATGGCATGACCATAGGACTTGGTAAGTAGGCGGCGATCTAATATTAACACAACTGACTTTTGATCTTGTCGACGCATCGTGCGACCAATAGCTTGTTTTAAGCGTAAAATAGCCATCGGAAGAAAATAGGCTTTGAAAGGATTCTTTCCTTTTCCTAATAGATAATGACCCATTTTTTTCACAAAAAGATCTTCCGGATGGTCAAATGGTAAACGAGTGATTACAGTTATCATCCGATCAGCCACGACAAAATCCACTCCCTCCCAAAAAGAGCCTAACCCCAGTAAAATCGACTGTTCTCCTCTATCAAAACGCTTTTTAATATTATAAGCTGTTCCATTCTTCTCCTGCGCTAAGTGAGGCACCTGCCATTGATCTAAACAATCTGAAACCTTCAACAAGTGTTTTTTAGCGTTAAAAAGCACCAAAATAGGATAACCCTCTTGCTTCAAGTTTTCAATTCGTTTCGCAATGGCTTCCACATAGGTTTGGTCACTGACTTCTGTCACAATAGGCATGTCTTGATCAACAAGCACCAATTGGTCTTCCTTTTTATCCGTTGCAATAACATGATAGAGATACTCTTCAAAACCTAATAAGTCAGCTAAGGTAACTTCTGGGCTAATGGTTAAGGTGGCAGAGACAAAATAGGTTTTCACCGTTTCTGGTAAGAATTGTCGGAAATGGATAAATTCTTTACTAGCACTGTTCAGATAAGTCACGCGCTTATCCTCTTGCTTGTCGCTGCTTAACCAGTAATCATCAGTAGCAACGGCAAAAAAAGCCTGCAAATCCTGATAATCAACTCCCGGCAATTCTTTCGCATAGCCAGCAATACGGGACCAATCAGGCGTTTGTTGTTCCCCTTGATTCTGATAAAAATCACTTGACAGCTGTCCTAACTCAAACACAAGGCTTTCTAACAGACGTTTTTCTAAAAGAGGTAAGGGAGTGCTTAACTTGGCCTGTAATGATTGTAACAGATGACTAAGGTTCAACTGGTGACGAGATAGTTGATCCAACTGCAACATTAATTTTTGAGCCTCATCAAATACCAAAACCTTGTTTTTAGCAAAGTCTTTATCATCTTGAACCCGATGTAAAAAGTAAGCATGATTAGTGATAACTACTCGAGCTGTTTGGGCTTTAACATAACTGTTTTGCCAAAAATCATAGTCATAAAAATCAGAAGATTGACTCAGGATTCCATCATGTTTAAGCTGGTCAAAATAAGCAGCAAAGCGTTGCTTTTGTTTAATCTCATCAAGGTCTCCTGTTTTTGTTTCCAATAGCCAAATCAGTAACTGCATTTTATACCGATTCACCAAGCGGTTTTGGTCCTCTTGTTCCAAACTCTCTGCAAAGGCCTCTAATTTAAGGTAATTCGCAGGGCCTTTTAAACTATGGCAA
Organism: Streptococcus dysgalactiae subsp. dysgalactiae; assembly: GCF_900459225.1. NCBI lineage: Bacteria > Bacillati > Bacillota > Bacilli > Lactobacillales > Streptococcaceae > Streptococcus > Streptococcus dysgalactiae. Next base: position 690,146 of record NZ_UHFH01000003.1, on the reverse strand, counting down.
GTGATGTGAAACCGTTCTTGAATAGCTGCTATTTCATTAGCCATTAATTGATCCTGTAATATCTTGGTCGGGACACTAACAATAATTTGGTTATGGTCTTCTTGGGCTAAAAGAGGCAACAAATAGCCATAGGTTTTTCCAATACCGGTCTGGGCTTCGATAAAACTCGCCTGCCTTTGATGATAATCGGCTTCAATCAGTTGAGCAAAGCTAGCTTGTTTAGAGCGCTCTTCTAATCCCAAAAGAGCCATATTGATAGCAAATTGCTTCGATAATTGGTATGGAGATGATTGCCCTTTTGGGTGCTTAGGTAATAGCATCTTACCAAGATGAACATACGTTCTCGGATCATAGGACTTGGCTTGATTAAACCCCTGTTCAATGACCATCGCTGTTTCAAACAAAAGACTATCAGCATAAGGCAGTAGACTCTCCAAGCATTCTTTTGGGAGGCTGTCAATTTTCTGCAAAAGCTTAATAAATAGAGCCGCCGTGGCTCTAGCATCTGCAATAGCTGTATGCGCTTCTTCCAGTTCCAGACCCAATTCAGCTGACAAATGGCCAAGGGTATACTTTTCAAGACTAGGGTAAAAAATCTGAGCCAATTCGACAGTGTCTACCCGAGGCGTCAATAGCTCATAGCCTTCAAAAAAGAGAGCTTCCGCTAATAAATTAGCATCGAACTTAACATTATGGGCCACAAAAACACAATCACTAATTAACTCATAAATGGTTTTAGCAACCTGTGAAAACTCGGGAGCTTGAGCTAACTGGGCATCTGTAATTCCTGTCAAAGCCTTAATATGATCGGATAAGGGCTCATGGGGATTAATATCTGTTTGGTAAGTTTCGACAACTTCTTTTCCCTCAATAATGACAATCCCCACCTGGATAATAGCTGCGGTTGCTCCTGCGTTAGTTGCTTCCAAATCAACAACCGCATATTTTCTCGTCATTTCATTACTCATAGTACTCCTATTATACCATGTTTTCAAAAGAGCGTTCGGCTGAACGAGGCATTTCGCCGTCCATTAATTCCTTTTAACAGCGAATCACATCTAGGCGTGGTATAATATCACAAAGGGTATCTTTTAAATGCTACGCCTTTGCTCATTTTTCTGATAGAATATGGCAAATGAAACTGTTTGACTTAACCTAATAACCAAAGACACATTAGAAAGGACATCACGTTTAAAATGACTCAGCATATGACACCTATTACAATAACGAACCCCGTTGCAGAGGAAAATACTTACCTACTGGTAACTGACCAAGGTATTTTGGTGGTCGATCCTGGTAGCAATGGTAAGGCTATTATTGACCGTATCAAAGAATTAAATAAACCACTTGCGGCTATTTTGCTGACGCATACCCATTATGATCATATCATGAGTTTGGAGGCGGTTAGGGAAGCATTTGGCCAGCCACCTGTCTATGTAGCTAACGAAGAAGCCACTTGGCTTTACACTCCTGAGATGAACCTTTCTGGGCTGATTCGTCACGCAGATCTTCCTGATATTATCTGCCAACCTGCTGAAGAGATTTTTCAATACCACACTGCTTATGACATCGCAGGTTGTCAATTCATTGTGGTTCCAACACCTGGACACTCAGCTGGAGGGGTTTCTTTTATCTTTCCTGAGGAAGCATTCGTCATTAGTGGTGATGCCTTATTCCGAGAAAGCATTGGTAGAACAGACCTGCCAACGGGGAACTTTGAGCAGTTGATTGATAGCATTAACACTCAATTATTCAGCCTTCCTAATCATTATCAGGTCTACCCTGGACATGGCCCTTCAACCACTATTAGCCATGAAAAAAATGCCAACCCCTTCTTCCACTAATGCGAAAGAGAAGTATCTTTCGTTAAACATCTATTTTAGCAATCAGCCGTTAAACATCTATTTTAGCAATCAGCCGTTAAACATCTATTTTAGCAATCAGCCGTCGTTTTACGACTGCTGATTTTTTCGTTAGCCATATCAAAAAAAGAACTTCTGATCACTTCAGAAGTTCTGATGGTTTAGAATTTCAAATAACGTCTCATGGAAAGAACTGAACCAAGTGAACCGATGATAACACCGATGACAAACAAAGCCCCAATCAAACCATAAACATAAGGATTGATAGGATACAGTGATAGATTGTTCACTTGTAAATCTGGCATGAAGTGCTTATAGGCAAAGTCATAACCATAATAAATAAGTAAGGCTGGCAAAATAGCTCCTAGTAAGCCGACCCAAGCCCCTTCAAAGAAGAATGGACCACGGATATAAGAATTCTTAGCCCCTACCAAACGCATGATTTCAATGTCACGTTGACGAGACATGATGGTCATCCGAACAGTGTTAGAAATAAGGAAGATGGCTACAAATAAGAGCAAGGCAGTCCCAATCAGTCCCCAAGTTTGAATCATTTTGGAGAACTTAAAGAGTTTGTCAGAGTTGATGCCTCCGTAATCAGCATCCTCTACCCCTTCAATAGCCTTGATTTGTTTGGTCACCCCTTTTACCTGCTTGGCTGTCTTGGTTTCAACAATGTAGATATCTTGTAGAGGATTAGTGTCCTCATCATACATGTCCCAAACATCACCTAACGTATCTTGTAATTTTTTCAATTGCTCATCTTTACTTGAAAAGGTGATTTTTTGAACCCCTTTCAGTTGAGCGATTTGGTCATAGACCTTATGGTAATTCTCATTATCAACCTGTTCACCGGCGGTATTTTGCACCACTTTAGCAGCATCAGTTGAATCAACTTGAAGGTAGGTATTAATTTGAATATTGTTTTCAACACCCGAAGCAACCCGCTGAATATTTAGTAGGGTGGCTGTGAAAACCCCAACCAATGTTAAGGTGACAGTGACCATACTAACAGAAGCAAAGGTCATCCAAAAGTTACGTTTAAGGTTTTTAATGGATTCCCAAATATGACGGAAAAAGTATCTAATCATCATAACCGTAATCTCCTTCCATTTCATCACGAACCACACGACCATCTTCAATGGCAATCACACGGTGGCGTAAGGTGTTTACAATGTGACTATTGTGAGTGGCCATCAAGATTGTTGTCCCTTGAAGGTTAATACGTTCAAGCAACTGCATGATTTCCCAAGAAATTTCAGGGTCTAAGTTACCAGTCGGCTCATCAGCAATCAACAGCTTGGGATTATTAACAATGGCGCGTGCAATTGCGACACGCTGCTGCTCCCCACCAGATAACTGGTTAGGGAAAGATCTCATCTTGTGTTTCAAACCAACTAAATCGAGAACTTCTGGAACGCGTTTTTTAATATGGCGGCGCTTTTCCCCAATAACTTCCATGGCATAAGCAACATTTTCAAACACCGTTTTCTTTGGAAGTAACTTGTAGTCCTGGAAAACTACCCCTATATGACGGCGTAGAATAGGAACATCTCGAGATTTAAGCTTGGTCAAATCAAACTCACCGACGTACAGCTTACCTGAACTTAATTTTTCTTCCCGGTAAAGGAGCTTGATAAAGGTTGATTTCCCTGCTCCTGACGGACCAACCAGGTAAACAAATTCACCTTGGTTAACAGAAACATTAATGTCTCTAAGGGCGGTCGTTGAGCGGCGGTATTTCTTTGAAACACCTTTCATTTCAATTAATGCCATCTTACTCTTCTTTCTTTACAATAATCGTTAACACATGATTAGTTTAATTATCACTCATGCGCCACTTAAGGTAAGCGTCGATAAAGCCCTCGATCTCACCGTCCATGACCTTATCCACTTGAGCCACCTCATAGTTTGTTCGGTGATCCTTAACCATGGTATAAGGGGTGAAAACGTAGGAACGAATCTGGCTCCCCCAAGTGATTTCTTTTTTATCTCCTTTAAGGGCGTTGACCTCAGCAGCTTTTTTCTCCTGCTCTAATTGATAGAGTTTGGCCTGCAACATTTTCATGGCACGGTCTCTGTTTCCGTATTGAGTACGATCAACCGTTGAGGCCACAACAATGCCTGTTGGAATATGGGTCAAACGCACCCCAGTTGATACCTTATTGACGTTCTGACCACCAGCACCGCCTGAACGGAAGGTATCCATTTTAATGTCATCATCACGAATGTCCACTTCAATGGTGTCATCTAATTCTGGCATAACCTCCACAGATACAAAAGACGTGTGGCGGCGTTTGGCCGAATCAAATGGTGAAATCCGAACCAGACGGTGGACACCCATTTCGGATTTTAAAAAGCCATAAGCATTTGGTCCCTCAAAAGAAAGGGTGACCGACTTAATACCAGCCTCATCGCCTGCCTGATAATCCAAGGTTTCTACCTTAAAACCTTTGGCATTCCCAAAGCGCGTGTACATCCGAAAGAGCATGTCTGCCCAGTCCTGAGCCTCAGTACCACCTGACCCTGGATGAATCTCTAAAATGGCATTGTTATGGTCATAAGGCTCTGATAGGAGCAAGGTCATCTCATAACTCGCCAAAATCTGACCTAATGTCTCTAAGCTAGCCTCCAAGTCGTCCTTGACACTGTCATCTTCCTCAAGCATTTCTAAGTACAGTTCTGTCTCATCAGAGAGTTCTTGCATATTGTGGAAGGTCTCGTAGGTAGACTTCAGCTCATTCAGTTTTTGTGAGGTTTTTTGAGCTGCGATATTGTCATTCCAAAAGTCAGACTCTGTCATTTGATGCTCCAAAAGAGCAATTTCTTCTTCTAGACCATCTAAGTCAAAGAGACCTCCTGAAGCTAGTCAACTTCTCTTTGTTTTCTACTATTTTTTGGCGCATTTCTGCTATTTCCATATTGGATTCCTCTTTCGTTTCATTTCTTTTAAAAGCAGATTCGAGTTTATCAATACGTTCTCTCTATTTGCTTGCTAAACGTTGTTTATTTTATCATAAAATCAAGCCTTCTGCCACTTTGTGAGTAGACTTTCAAGCTCTTCTTTGGACTCTTCATGCTCTAGAGAAAGGTTCTTCATAAAGGCCAGCATGTCTGGATTAGGCTTTTTGATTAATTCTCCTAGAGCCCAGATAGCTGTAGCTGTATGAATCGGATTATTGTTCTGATCAATGATTTCCAAAAGTTTTGGAATGGCACTTCGATCATGCGCATTGGCTAGTGCGATAATAGCATTACGCTGAAGAATGTTTTTCCCCCGCCAAGAACCTGCAATCATACCAAAGGTTTTTTTAAACGACTTATTGCTCAATTCCAAAAAAGGCACTAATTCTGGCATAGCTAGTTCTGGATCAATAGGTGATGCCAAGGGATTGTCAATCCCTTTATTATAAGGGCAACAAATTTGACAAATATCACAGCCATAGATAACCGTTTTGATTTTTTTACGAAACTCGAGTGCCATCATACCCTTATCCTGGGTCTGGAAAGACAAACAACGCCTAGCATTCATAGTGCCATCCCCAATCAAACATGAGGTCGGACAGGCATCTAAACACCGTCTGCAATCTCCACAGTCGTAATCCACAGGTTGGTCAGGCTCAATGTCAAGGTTTGTAATCAATTCCCCCAAGTACATATAGGAGCCAAATTCTTTAGAAATAACCAAACCATTTTTGCCAATGAAGCCAATTCCTGCCCGTCTTGCCACAGCAGTATCAACTAAGGCACCTGTATCTACCATGCCCTTGTATTCAAAATCAGCCGTTAAGGCTTCGATACCTTCTGCTAGTCGCTGCAATTTATCTTGCAACACATGATGATAGTCTAGCCCCCAAGAATTAGGTGTGATTTTTCCCCGTTTATAACTTGTTTTTGGAGGTTGGACAGGTAATTTATGGGGATAAGCAACAGCAATGGAAATAATGGTTTTGGCAGAAGCCAGCGATAATTTTGGCTTAATTCTCTCCTCAATCACCTTGTGTTCAAAGCCAGTAGTGCGCCCCTCTTCGACACCAAGGCGCAACGATTTCTCTAAATAAGAAAAATCATCTGCGGTGGTAAAGCCGATTTTTGAAATGCCAATTTCCTTAGCCAATGCCTGAATGTCTGCCTTAATGTTCATACTACTATCATAATCGAAATAAGTTAAGACTTCAAGACGAAAGGATGACAATTCAACAAAAGCTTCCCCATCAGAAAATTCACCGTAAAAGTCAGCTACTGTAACAACAAAAAAGGGAAGACAAAAGTCCACCTTTTTTGCTTTTAGTTTAGTAAGGTCATCACTCAACACAAAAGAGACTTATGTTCTCCACATTTTCCTTACTTGATAGGACAGTCCTGTTAAGGCTTTGCTATTGTCTCAAAAGAACCTTAAACAAGGCTTAATACTCATCAAAATGGTGGTAGAGGTAATGCAGGTCTTCAATTTCTTTGAGGAGCTCCTTGCCATTATCTGTCTGTTTGACCAAGGTGCGTTCGGCCACTTCTTCGACCAATCGTTTGATAAAAATAATGTCACACTCTCCATTTAAAACAGCTTCCACTGATGAAAAGGGGTTATGAGCCACCAACTCTAAACCGTAACTGTTGGAAATTAAGGTATAGCCTGCGATACCAGTTTTTTTCTGATAACCTTTCGCCAATCCACCATCAATAATAATCATTTTCCCACCAGCTTTAATCGGAATCTCACCACTCTTTTCCTGGACAGGCGTGTGCCCATTGACAATATGCCCTGTTTCATCCAAAGTAAATTCAGCCAAAAGACGTTGGCAGATGTCTTCTTTTTCCCTTAAGTGATAATAAGGATTTTTCTTTTCTTTATGAGTTTCCTTGTCCTCAATATAATAACGTTCGAAAGTGGTCATGCGCTGCTTGCCAAATAGAGAAGACCCTTCTCCGCACCACAAATACCAAAACAAATCGGTCGCAAAATCGTCCTGAATATCAGGGTTTTGATAGGCTTGCCTCACTTTTTCTTCGTAAAAATCCATCAGGGTTTTGCCAGATAAAAAGTGTCCCTGTAAGCAAATGGATTTAAAATCACCGTTGGAATGCATGGGGATACAACCGTGATAAAGCAAATGATTATTGGAAATATGATAGATAGCACCTTTCGAAAAGAGGAATTCTATGTGATGACGCAGGCGGTCTGATTGTTGGAAACGCTCAAGCAAATCATCCAATAAGTCCTCTTCTTCTGTGGTTAGGCTTCCAGGAGCTTGCCAGTCCACCATGTCAAAAGGAAAATCAGTTAGTGGGTAGGTTTTCTCACCCACCAGCATTTCCTCACTTTCTGGTCGAATGCGGTCTAAGGCGCTCGACGCCATCATCTCAAATTCAGGCCGACGGTGAATCAATTGATGTTCCAGCTTGAATTGTAGTAAAGCTGTAGCCTGCTGCAAACAATTCAACACCCGCTCATCTTGTTCTGAAATCACATCCCCATCCAAAATAGGCTGAAAAACGACCTTAGGGGTAAAGTAGGTTTGGCTATAATCAATCAAGCGACGAAGGTTAATTCCGTAGCGGTCTTCAATGAGCTCAATGCTGTTGTACCTCGCTGCAATCCGAATCACATTGACCATGCAAATCATCGATCCAGAAACTGCACCCATCCAGGTGATGTCGTGGTTACCCCACTGAATATCAATATGCTGAAAAGTCATGAGCCGATCCAAAATCAAGTCAGGGTATTTCCCACGGTCAAAAATATCTCCCACCACGTGCAAATGATCAATGGCTAACTGCTGAATCAAGGTCGCAAAAGCAATAAAGAGATTTTCCAACTGCTTGAGTTCAATCACTTTACCAATAATTGCTGAATAATAATTTTCTTTATTTTTATCAGGTTGGCCTTCCGTCAACAATTCTTCCATGATATAGGCGTAATCTTTGGGTAACAATTTTCTCACTTTAGAGCGAGTATACTTGCCTCCGATGTACTTAACCAACTGCAATAGGTCGGGTAGAAAGCCGGTTAATTCTTCTTGCAATGCTTGTTCCGAGAACAAGGTATTAGCATTGATTTTTTCAGCAGGGTAGTAAATGTACTGACAAAGCAGGTCAATGGTCCCAGGGTCTTTGTCGGGAAAACATTCCTGTAATTTCTTTTTGATGGATCCAGAACCATTTCGCAAGAGGTAATCAAAGGCCTCATATTCTCCATGAAGATCACTTAGAAAATGCTCGGTTCCTTTGGGCAAATGGCAAATGGCTTCTAGGTTAATCATTTCGGTAGCCAGAGAAGACTTTGTTGGGAATTTTTCTTTCAAGAGACGATAGTACTTTGACATGTTCGGTAACCACTCCTTATCGCTTGTCATCATATCAAGAAGCTAGATACCACTCAGAGGGGTCCAGCTAACTACTTTTTCATTGTAAAGGTTATTCAGCAAAAATGCCAGCAAAAAGTTGAAAGCGCATTCTTTTGCACAAATCAAAAAGGCCTTGAGAAATAGCATCCAAGACCTTCCTATCTTAATGTGCTTGAGAGTTTCAAAGCAAAAACCTTTGCCTCACATGACTAAAACTGCTCAATTGTTGCACAAAGTTGCATAAGGTGATCGATGTTAGCATCAGCCTCTTGTTGATCAATCCCATAACGGTAATCAGTAACAGCAACAACCGTCAGATTAGCAGCTTTCGCGGCCGCAATCCCTTTTTGACTATCTTCAACGACTACTAAGGTTTCTTTTGGTAAACCGAGTGACTGCGCTGCTTTTTCATAAATATCAGGATAAGGCTTGCCACGGGAGACATCCTCACGCGCCAAAACAACCTCAAAATAGTCCTTAATATGACTCGTCTCTAGGGCTAATAAAATATCATCACGATTTGAATTAGAAGCTAAGGCTAGCTTGATGTTCTTATCTCTCAAAGCTTGGAGACAAGGCCTAACCTCAGCAAATAAGACCTCTGCGTATGGGGGCTTATGCTGTAATTTGTAAGATTCATAAGCTTCAGCGACTGCTTTTGCTTCCTCAGGAGTGAAATGCTCATCTAGCAAGTCTTTCCAGAGTTCTTGAAGATTACCTCCAATAAAATCTTTGGCGCTCAAATGATCAATGGCAATCCCCTTAGCCAGTAAAAAGGCTTCGCGTCGCTTAAAATAGAAGGGCTCTGTATCAAACAATACACCGTCCATATCAAAAATAATTCCTTGAATCATAGCATCCTCCTTTAGATTAGTTTATCACAAGTTTCCAAAACATTCAGCAAAAGCACTAAAAAGAGAATCGCCAAATGCAAATCCTCTTTTATCATTTAACAACTAATGGAAATAACGACTACGTAGCAGCCTTACAATTGCTTATTATCTAAACCAATGTTTTTTCTTCCCCAAATGCAAGACCGATCCATCAAATGCAAAATAGTGTTTATTTCCCCAAGCATAACCCCGACCTTTTTTAGTCATTTTTTTAGCAGTTTTTCGTTCCAGTTTTAATTGTTTTTGCTGATGCTTATTTTCTCGTTTCACTGCTTTTTCAGCTTTCTTAAAAATCATACTTTTCAGAAAAGTATCATAGATAGGAGTCGTTACTGTTGTTTCTTGAGTCACTGACTCACCTTGCTCAATGTTATTGCCTACAGCACTTCCCTTAGGAGATTCTTCAGTCGCTTCACCTGAATCTTGAGAAACATTCAGTTCTGCAGGAGCTGCTTCTGTTACTTCTTTCCACTCAATATTAGCATCCGTAGATTGAGGGGTGCCGTTGATAAAACTCGTTGGTTGAGCTACCGAAACGACATGTCCTGTCGCTTTATCTACAGCCATGTAGTATTTTGTGACTGTTTGGATACCATCACTAGTTTTTGTCAAAACGTTTTTAGTATGTCCAAGCTCTTGGTCCGAGGTCGTCGCAATTCCAGAAACCTCATAACCAAACTTACTGTTTGGATCATTAAACTCTACTTTCAAATAGGAAACACCTTGATTAGCAGGAATGACAAGTTTCTTACCTTCCTGGTCTATATAGGTGACATCAGCTTTAGTAGTTAGTTTAGCTACTTCTACTGCTTTAGGGATATAAAGAACGGTCGCTGAAAGATGATCCATAGTGATGGTTTTTTTGCCCATTCATTTGACCAATCTTATTGTAAAGATTTTTGGAGTTAGTAGTGACAATATAGGCGTTCGTGAAATCGTTAGTCTCGTTGATTTTACCACGATTGCCATCAGTATTTTTAAATTCAGTAAAATTATCTTGTCTTCCGTAGTACCAATTTGTTGAATTAGTATCTCCTAGGGTCAACGATTTATCACCAGAACTAGTATTGTTATTGAAAACAACTAAATACTTATCACCATTATCTTCTTGCAATTCAAAAGTGATAATTCCAGATTCCTTCTGAGCATTGGTAATTTTCATTTTTTTGAAAATTTCAGCTTCATAGTCTTTCAAATGCCACAAAGATTCATTTGTACGCAAAGTTAAAAGCGACTTCATAAAGTTAACCACGTCAACGTTCTTACTGGTTAACTCCCAATCAATTTTATTCTTTTCATCGCCCGCATTATAAGTGTTGTGAGCACCTGCTTTTTCACGTAAAAATTCCTGCCCATGTTGGAAGAAATGAATACCTTGCGATAAACCACTCATAGCAGTTGCTAACTCAGCACGGTTTTGGTGAATTATCGCATTATCCTTATCAGTTTGATTATAATGTTTCAACAAATTACTCAAAGTCATGCCATCATGTACTTCGATATAGTTCAGCTGTTGAGAAGCATCTTGGAAACTTCTATGATGACCTCCTAATAAACTATCTGCTAAAACAGAAACTTTTACATCTTTATACTCACTCGTTTCGTTTACAAAGCCTGGAGGGTTTCCGTTATCATAGTGAGAACCCGCAATAGCATCTCGCCCTATGGAATCAAAATGCCCCACTTCTGGTGTCTCCTTCGCATATGAAACGCTTGTTGGCTTGTCACCATCTTTGTAAAGGTATTTTCCCATACTATCCCAGCCTTCACCGTAAGTAACAATCTTGCCATCAATTTTATTAATAGCTTTTCTGATAGCATTGAGGGTAGTGACATCTAGATCACTCATAGCATCAAAGCGGAAACCATCCATACCGTACTCTTTAATCCAATGAACGACAGAATTGACAATATATTGACGCATCATTTCTGAATTCGAACGAATAGCATTTCCCACACCAACGTCATTATTCATTTTACCATCATGATTAATGGCGTAATAATAACCTGGAACAGTGTATTCAAATGGGTTGTTTTGTCCATCATAGAGGTGATTGTAAACCACATCCATCACCACATTAATCCCCGCATCATGAAGTTTTTGAACCATCTCTTTTAATTCTTTGATGCGATTAACAGGATCCGCTGGGTTTGTTGAATAAGAGCCTTCTGGCACATTGTAGTTTTTAGGGTCATAGCCCCAGTTTTGTTGATCATCAGCTGAAAATTCTGTTGAGATACTGTTATTTTTAGGATCATTTTGATCTAGTTCTGGAACTGTCTGAAAATCATATAAAGGCATCATCTGAACATATTTGACACCCAAATATTTCAAATAGTCTAAACCTGTTTTTTGACCTGTCCTAGTATCTTTTGTCCCCTCTTCAACGACTCCTAAAAAGTTTCCTTTGTTTTGATCGCTGATTCCTGAATGAGGATCAATGGTAAAGTCACGAACATCCATTTCCATAACACTCATTTGTGTTTTAGATGAGACGCGTACGTTATTAGTTTGCTGAACTTCTCCGCCAATAGCGCTTTTCGCTACAAGAACAGAGCGTTTACCATTACGAACAGTTGCAATTGAGTAGGGATCTTGAATAGTAACGGTTTGGTCTGATCCGACATAAAATTTAGAAATATCTTCTTTACTTGCATTAGAACTTAATTTATCGGATTTTTCCTTTGAGGCTCCCGCAGAATTAACATATTGATCGCCAACTTTATACCACTTACCTTTTTCTTGATCACTTTCTTTCCATTCTTCTGTTTTTTTGAATAAAGAAAGCTCTTGGAATGGTTAGTTTATAATCGTAAGCAATGTTAGCAAAAGCTCCCTGACCAAGTTCTTCTGATTTTATAGTGACAGACCAAAGTCCAATGGTATTTTTAGTATGGTCGTTTCTATCGTAATTTTTTCCTCTTTTTAGTTCAACGGTTTTAAGAAGCGGTGCATTTTCATCCGTTGATTGGTAGATATTAACAGAAACAGCATTGGCAGTAGGGGCCCAAACGTTGAAAGTAGCATTCCCCTTATCATCAAAAGAAGCTCCCAGTTGGCCATTTTGTCCAACTATCGTCACTTTACCCTTCTCATCAACTTGTTTATCAGTATAACCATAGCGCTGATCAAACTCTTTAGTTTGAACATTCGCAAACTGTGAGTACCACCCATCATTTTCATTGTGATAAATATCTGTTGGCGTATAAACACTCACAGGAGCCGTCATATCGCCTGTAACTTTTTTACTATCGTTTTGACTTCCAAAATCTCTAACACTTGAAATATCTGCATTCTTCACAAGAATATAGTTAAAGGCACTGACTCCTATCTCTGCATTTACTTTAAGAAGATGCTTATTCCCCTCCTTGACTAATTTTTCCCAACGGCCTTTTTCATTTTCTTTACTGTCTTTCCAAATCCAAGCCGCATAATAATCATCGGAGTTTTTAGCTTCATAATGAATAGTGACAGGTTGCGGTGTTTGGAATTCTGTATCCTTATTGTAGTCGTTCCAAGTATTATTTGCGGTATAAAGGTTAGCTTTTGTCTCTTCATCTTTGCTTGTGTCGGCGTTGACCTGTGGGCCGACAGGATTATGTGATGAAGGAGCAACAATAGCTTCATTGGTTGCAGCTGTTACGTCTTTACTTCCCTCGGGCGTGGTACTGTTCTCACTCGACACCGGTGCTACTAGCATTGATGTCGATTCACTAACTACTGGATTACCATCATCAGCAAACGCTTGCGTATTCATTACAAGTAAAGAGGCGGCAACTAGGCTAGCTCCAAAAAGCCATTGCTTGCCAGACTTCCACATTCTATAATTGGTTACCTTGGTTTCAGGACTTGCTTTCCTCATCATTGAGTTTCTCCTCTGTTTTTATTCTTACAGCCTTTATTATGCAAGCGGTTGCAAAATAAGTCAACCATTTATCGTAAATGATAACATTTCCTTAATTTACAGAAAATTATTCTTTTCTTCTTCCTAAATTTCCATTATTTTCTATTATTTTTCTGCTTTATTAGTGTTATTCGCTCCTTCTAGTCGCTTTTCAACTAAGCTTTTGTTAGAATACCAGTATGACACGACTTGCGATAATGAGCGACCTTTACCTAGACCTCAATCACTTTGGACCTTTTGAGCGTGAGACACTTATCGAAGTGCTCAAGCACGAAAAGATTGATCATCTGCATTTAGCAGGGAATATGACCAACCATTTTTACAAGGACACTGAGCCCTTTCTTTCTGTCTTGGCTCAAGACATCACCGTTACCTTTAAGCTGGGCAACCACGATATGCTAGATTTGACCGAAGCTGACATTGAGGCGCACGACTTCAAGACTTACCTTATTGCTCCTAAACTCAGTCTTCTTGCTTTTCACGGTTGGTATGACTATGGTTTTTCTGCTGAAAAAGCTGACGCTGATCATATTGACTTCACGAATCATTTCTGGTTTGATCGGCGACTAAAACGGCCCTTGATAGATTCTGAACTCACAAACCAGATTTGTCAAGCATTAGAAAAGGCATTGATTGCGCTTTCTGATCAAACAGTGATTGTAGCCATGCACTTTGTCCCCATAGCATTTTCACCCTCAAACATCCAAAGGTCAAAGCCTTCAACGCTTTCTTAGGGAGCGCCCTACCTTCCATGACATTTTTCGACGCTATAGCGTGAAAGAAGTGGTCTTTGGACATCATCACAAACGTTTTTCTCCTCAGACTATCGATGGAGTCACCTATCACTCAAGGACACTAGGATATGCCAAAGAATGGCAACTCACTCGTGCGTTTATCAGACAAGCAACTCTTTTGACTATTAAAGGAAGATGGGTCCCTAGCAAAGCCTATTATGCTACTAAAGAATTGAAGGTTTTTAAAGACTACCGCGAGCAGCAGTTGGCAGCCTAATTGAGAGATGCCATGACTATTTTTGACAGTAACGAGATGAAAGGATAGACATATGAATATTAAACGACAAACCCAATTTGTCAGAATAGGTGCCCCTGTAACCATCTTCATTGGAGACAAGCATAAAGCCGTTCTCTATAATGGCGACAGCCTTGACATTGATCTTCCAGATGGTCAAACTCAACTTAACATCAAACATAGCAGGCAAACTGCTATAACAGTCAGTGACAAAGATAAGCTACTTCTCAAGGATAATCCTTTAAACCTTCTCTTATTCTGGTCTGGTGTCTTTCTTATTTTAGGAAGTCACGTCTTACTCAATTTTGATAATCCTTTACTTTTTTACCTAACTATGGCGGGCTTTGTTAGCCTGGCTAGTAGTTATTTCGTTCCTCGATTTCGCTGGGAACACAACTAAACCCAAGTCGATATGACCTGGGTTTTTCTTTTTAATCACTAGACATTAAGTCCTTAGAAAGCAATTTAAAGACGTTTCCAACTTTCTGGTAAAGGTACAAACCAGCTTTTTCAAGTGTTAATTGATCATTAATTCTTTGAGGTCCATCATGGTAGTTGACAACTGCCCAGAGGTCTTGTTTGTGATCATGAAGAATTTGAAGGTCACTATCGTTACGCACAACCTCGATAGATGCTTCTGTTCGAACTTTATCAAAGTCTTCTTGACTGACATTTGGCAATAAGGTGTAAGCGTACGTATCATTTGTTTGCTGATGCCTTTGGCTAATGGTTATAAAAGTTTGTGTGACTAACTCTTTATTTGTTGACCCTCTGTTAATATTAGACCAGCGTCCTGACTGTTCTTGGCGTGAGAACACTAAGGTTGTCGGTTTATCAAAGAGATAGCCAATATTATTCTTGCCATCTTGAGACAATAACAAGACACTTGTGACATGATCTCTTTCAAGGGTGTCATTTGTCAGACTGACTTCCTGGCCATTGACCAATAGACGATAAGGATTTTCTGGATTATCCTTTCGCTGATCAATCGTTGTGCTAACCGCCTGATTTTTGGTGCTCTGGATGCCAGCTCCTAAGAAGACGATACGGTCATCGAAAATCCCCCAAGCTTTCTTGGCACTGACCGTCCGATCCCAATTCTGGAAATCCATAGCAGCCAAGGCTGTTTTGTCATCCCCTTTGATAGCCCCCACAAATGAATTTGGGAGGGTGGACATGCCAGCTTTTTCCTTAGCTTTTTCCTTATAATCAGTGGTTAGTTTTTTCAAATAGTCATCTGTAACATCTTCTCGGTTGCCTTCGGCCTCTGTTGTGCCTGGCATTTTTAGCGGATTAACAGTTGGCCAATACTTGTCCGAATAATGGGTCAAATCATGATTATAAAGGTAGAACATGCCATCACCTGTGTACCAACCACGTGTATTTTCATTATTCATGGCTTCAAAATTAAGGGTCCTATTAGAATGCATGGATAAGGCAAAGCCAAAATCTTTGTCAGCATTGTAATAAGCTAATTTATCCATATTCTGAAACACAGAGAGGTTGGTTGACATCGGCATGGGCTTAATAGCCTTATTAGCAAGAACCTGTTCAAACAAATTGATGTCATAGTAGCTAGATAAGCTACTCAACATCGTTTCTTTATCATGGAAGGCCAAGATTGACTTTAATTGACCTTGAATCCTATTCTTGTTTGCCTCAGGCAAGACTTGCGATAACCTTAGAATACCACGTAAAGCTTCTAACGCTGCCATCCTTGACGAAGCATTTTCACGACTAATAGAGCGACCACGACTCATGTCCATTAATTCGCCATGAATCAGCAATGGGAAGAAGGATTTTTCAATCCAGTGCTCTATAACCTCTAATTTTTGTGCATTTAAGGTCATCGGTGATGCCTGAATCAGCGGGATTAATTGTGACAAGCCATCTATAAGGACATTTCCATAAGCTCCGGTATAAGCCACATTGGTATGATCAATGTAAGAGCCGTCTTGATAGAAACCTTCTCCTTTTGAACCATCCTTTTGAAACTCAAAGAGTGTATCTAGAGCTTCAATACTTTCTTTCAATTTTGCCTCATCATGCGTCAGCAAGGCCTCAATGATTTTCACACGTCCCATGTCCACAAGATTCCCGCCAATGGCCTTAAAAGGATTGACCAAGGTTGAACGAAACTGTTTTGGATTCGGAACAAAATGAGAAATGCTCTTGGTCTGCGCTTTAATTTCGTCTTGGGTAAAATAAGGATAAAGTAACGTCAGCGTATTAACAATGGCTCTTGGGGTCCCAATTTCGTAGTCCCACCAGTTAGCATTGCCTTCGATATCCTTCTGAGGATTATAGTAGTTAAGGTGTAGCCAGGCCAATTTGTCTTTGATTAACCTGATTAACGCTGTATCTTGATAGTACTTCGAAGCTGGGCTATTGACCTGTTTTGCCATTTCTTCCAAACGTCTGTAAGTCGCAGTCATATGAGATGACTTCCCAAAATCCTTTAAATCTTCCCACAAGTAGGCTTCCTTTTGATTATTGACAAGACTGTTGAGGTTTTTGGTCACACTGTCATCTAGTTTTTGGTTTAATGCCTGCATAGCAGGGTTCGATGCGTTATAGGAATCTGCCCCCAGAATCATTTGACGCCATTGAGAAATCAAAGCGGTCATTTCACTGTCATCTTTACCTGTTACTTCAAGAGGCAGATCAGCTATTTTTTGACCTTCTTTGGTAAAGACTTCTAACAGCGTGTGCCCTTCTTGCAAAGGCTCTACAGTACCATTTTCGATACGCACAATTTGGTTTGCCCCAGCGGCTACCTGATAGATATAGTCAGGTAGGGCAAGGAGATACTTTTTAGACAAAGGCAAAGCAATTCGCTCTTCCAATGAATGAGTAACCTCCTTGATAGCACCACTAGGTTTGTCACCCGCTTCTCTTAAGGAAATATTATCAAAGATCACTTGACCTTGACCAGTTTCGTAAAAGAGCTCTAGCTTAATCTGGTTAACCTTTAATTTAGGGACATAAAGCTTTTCTTGGTGTTTCTTCATGGTTCCTGTCGCCATTGGAGAGAGCCACAGACGTTGCTCTTTTAAGGTGTTGTTTTCTTTAATTTCTTCGATAACACGCACAAAGGTTTGCCCTGTCTTATCCTTTGTTTCAATATCAAAAGAAACCAAGTATTGTTTTTCAGGATTAATGGCAACCGTCTGATGGACACATCCCCTTAACTTCTTGCCTACTTCATTGGTCATGGTCAGTTGATGTTCAGTGGCATCAATTTGAGGACTACCAACTGTTTGCTTACTATCTTTATAAACTTGCCAACCCTCAGCTGCTTCTTTAGACCAGCCCTTGTCTTTGTCTGATGAAGACGTTGAAGCTGGACTAGTTTGGTCAAATTGAGGGTTCTTCAAGAGATTTTCACCGGTTAAAGTGATTTGACTCTCGAGGTCTGGGTCTACTTCTATTTCTGTTGTTGTCACTACTCCATCATTTTGAGATGTCACTTGGTGAGAAAGATTTGTCATTTGTTGCGGTCGCTCTATGTCCTGTGACGTTGGTAAGGCAGTTGTCCCAGATGCATCTTCGTCTGCTAAAACCGTTGGCGACCATAGCAGGCAGGCTAATAGAATGCTAGAACAAATGTAGGGATAGTATTTTTTGTGTTTCATTTGACACCTTCTTCATTTTTGAAGTTAATAATCTTTTGTTAATTTAACATATGCTGCTGCTCTTTGGGTGATGGTCTCAAATCGCCCTTGACTGGCCAAGCGGTTAAAATCACCACCAATTCCTAACACTTGTGCCCCAGCAGCCAACCAATCCGTGACGTTACCTTCGTTGACACCACCTGTCACCATGACCTCTACCTGAGGCAAAGGAGATTTGATTGCCTGGATAAAGGACATGCCGACTGTAGAACCAGGGAAAAGTTTCACCATATCAACACCTGATTCCAGAGCAGTTACCACTTCTGTAACGGTCATACAGCCTGGTAAATAAGGAACACCATAGCGATGACAGAGTCTTGCCACTGCCTGATTAAAATGAGGCCCAACAATAAATTGAGCACCAGCTAAAATAGCTTGGCGAGCGGTAATATCATCTAAAATTGTTCCAGCACCTATTAAAACTTCAGTATCTTCTTTGAAGCGTTCAGCCAATTGACCGATAACCTCACTAGCAAAGGGGTTAGTATAGGTGACTTCAATTGTCTTAATGCCGCCTTCAATACTGGCCAGACTGCAAGCTAAAGCCTCCTCACTAGACTGTCCTCGTACAACTAGGACAAGCCGATTAGCCTTAAGTTTGGTTAAGATTTCTATTTTTCCCATATCATCACCTCTGGACATCTCGTTGATTAGCTAAGACTGCTTCTACTTGTTGGACCCTGTGATAGAGCTGATCTTCAGCTACTGTACATTTTAGGCTAGCTGTTGCTACAGCAAAATCAAGGTTGCGCTGCTTTTCGTTACCTTCTAACAACTGATAAAGCAAACCTGCCACAAAAGCATCTCCACTTCCAACCCGTTGCAAGACTGGGGTCGTCACTTCACAGGATTCGTAAAACTGCCCATCATAGGCATAAGCCTTGAAATGATTACTGCCTTGGGCATCATTTGAACGCTCCGTATGATAAATAGCTTGTAACTGATAGCGCTGATAAAGTCCTTCCAGACGTTCTCTAATCGTCGTAGTATTTGCCTTTTTTCTATCAAACATGTCAAAATCGTCACTGTCTAACAGCAAAGGTTCCATGCCAAAAATAATATCCGCGTATTGAGCAAAGTGAGAAAAGAGTCGTTTAGCATCAGCTACCGCAATCATACTAGATCTAAAGTTAAGGTCAAAAGAAATACAAATATCCCTCTTCTTAGCTTCTCTCGCTAGTATCTCAATCAGATCCTGAGTTTTTTTACCCAACGCCAAACTGATCCCACTAAAATGAAAGTGACTAATGCCTTCAAAAATGGCAGCTAAATCAAGACTGTCCTTATCTAAGGCCGAAAAGCTAGAGCCACAGCGGTCATAATAAACCTGACTAGCCCGACAGCCAAAGCCATTTTCAAGGTAATACAACCCAACACGGTTGCCTTGCCAAGCCGTCAAGGTCATATCTACACCGCTTTGCTTCAAAAACTGATGAAAAGCGTGACCAACAGGATTATCTGGTAGGGCCGTAAATAGCCTTGCTTCTAAACCAAAACCGCCTAGAGTTCTTGCAATATTGACTTCTGAACCGCCAAAAAAAAGCTGAGCGTCGCAGGCATTGGTCAAAGGCTGAAACTGATTGGGGCTAACGCGAATCAGCGGTTCACCAACCAATAATAACTTAGACATGTGACCTCCTTTCCTCGTCAAAATGGAATTACTGTTCAAGTACTGATTTCAAATAAGTGACTAATTCTGACGGCTCTGCATTGGCAAAGAAGTACTCTTGGAAATGAGCGCCAGAAATCGTTTCTTTGAGGAAATCTTGGTCGATATCTTTGACAATCGCCAACAAATCTCTGTAAGTAATTTTTTTCAAATCACTTAAAATACGTGCATTCCGCTGTTCAGGAATAGCTCGCTCTTTAGGGTAACCACCGCCCATTGGTTCTGCAAAGAGGCGTTCAAATATTAAGGTCAAATTCAACTCTGCTCCCCAACCAAAACCTTTGGCAAAAGGAATAGACAAGGCATTACCACCATTGATTTGAGAAAAGAGATAAGCTTCTGTTGGCTCACTCGCAAAACCACAGGTAACTCCTGGGAAACTGTTCAAGGCCAACATAGCTCCAACACCTGTTCCACAACCAGTCACCACAAAATCGGCCGCCTTAGTGGTCAATAAAATAGAAGCTAAGAGTCCATTTTGAACGTAGGTCAACTGGCTTTCACCTTCTGTGCCATACATGCCATAGTTAAAGACTTGGTAGCCGTGTTTATCTGTCACTGAGGTAAGGGCATCGTAAATAATACCATTTTTAGCCGCTTGACTATTTTCATTAATTAATGCAATTTTCATATAAAATCTCTTTCTAGTGTGTGATTAAGGTTGTTTTCCAATATAAGCTAAAATGCCACCGTCGACATAAAGGATATGGCCGTTCACAAAATTACTGGCATCGCTAGCTAGAAAAACAGCTGGACCAGCTAAGTCTTCTGTTGTCCCCCAACGTGCTGCTGGTGTTTTAGCAATGATAAATTGATCAAAAGGATGACGACTACCATCTGCTTGTCGCTCTCTTAACGGAGCTGTTTGTGGTGTCGCAATGTAGCCAGGACCAATCCCATTACACTGAATGTTGGCTTCTCCAAACTCAGAGGCTATATTTTTGGTTAACATTTTCAAGCCACCTTTAGCCGCCGCGTAGGCACTAACAGTTTCACGGCCCAATTCACTCATCATAGAACAGATATTTATAATTTTACCATGTCCTTTTGCAATCATCGATGGCAAAACTGCTTTTGACACAATAAAAGGTGCATTTAAATCAATATCAATGACTTGACGAAAATCTTCTGCGGCCATTTCAAGCATCGGCGTGCGTCTAATAATACCTGCATTGTTGACCAGAATATCAATAACACCTACTTCATCTTCAATTTGACTAACCATCTGTTGGATACCAGCTTCATCAGTCACGTCACAAACATAGCCATGAGCTTCTATCCCTAATTCTCGATAGGCAGCCATCCCTCTATCAACTAACTCTTGTTTGACGTCATTAAACACAATGGTTGCACCCGCTTGAGCATAGGCTTTGGCAATTTCAAAACCAATACCGTAGGATGCTCCGGTAATCAAGGCAATCTTACCTTGTAACGAAAACATATTTTCCATAGGATTCTCCTTTTTGTTTTTATATTAAGTAAACCTGTTTACCAAAACTATAACAAAGTAAACTAGTTTTGTCAATCATTTTAATGAAAACGGTTCAAAAATTTAAAAAAATGTTCTATCCAAACTGTCACTATTATTTCGCCTTATCCTATTTTTAATAGCTACTAAGGCTTTTCTACATTAAATAGTTGCAAAAGAGGCAATTTTTGATTCTTTTTTAGCACAACTGCTCACTTTTTCTTTTTCAAAAATCTTTTAAAAAAAGTATTGACAAAGAATTTTGAAAGCGCTACAATGTTTTTAAGTAAACCGGTAAACTAAAAGGAGTTTTATCATGATTGCTATTATTGTTATGGGACATGGACACTTTGCAAGTGGGATTGTCTCATCCCTAGAGTTAATTGCAGGACAACAAGAAAAGGTAACTGCTATTGATTTTACTGCTGAGATGACCACCGCTGATGTGCAGGACCAATTATCTCGTGCTTTAATCCCAGAAGAGGAAACTTTAGTTCTTTGTGACCTTCTAGGAGGTACCCCTTTTAAAGTCGCTGCAACCTTAATGGAATCTCTTCCAAACACGACGTGTAATGTTCTTTCTGGTCTTAACTTAGCTATGCTGATTGAAGCTAGTTTTGCAAGACAAACAGCAGCTTCTTTTGACGACTTAGTATCAGGACTTATAACATGTTCTAAAGAAGGCATTGTTGACTGGAAGACTCTTTCTCAGCAAGAAGACGGTGCGACAGACGATGAGTTAGGAGGCATTTAATGACACGACCTTTAAAAACCATTGCTCTTGAACCTATCAAGCAGCCTGAACGATTTACAAAAGAGGATTTCCTAAGCCAAGAAGACATTACTCATGCCCTTGACTTAGCCCTCAAACAAGTTCGGCTTAATATGGACTACTTCAAAGAGGATTTTCCAACGCCAGCTACCAAAGATAACCAATACGCCATTATGGACAACACGGAATGGACCAATGCCTTTTGGACTGGCTGCCTCTGGTTAGCTTACGAATACAGTGGAGATGATGCCATTAAAGCTCTGGCTCAAGCAAATGACCTTTCTTTCCTAGATCGAGTAACAAGAGACATTGAGCTAGATCACCATGATTTGGGCTTTCTTTACACCCCTTCTTGCATGGCTGAATGGAAACTTTTAAAAACACCTGAGGCTAGAGAAGCTGCTTTGAAAGCAGCCGACAAATTAGTCCAACGCTATCAAGACAAAGGCGGCTTTATTCAGGCCTGGGGGGAGCTGGGGAAAAAAGAAGATTACCGTTTAATCATTGATTGCCTCCTAAACATCCAATTACTCTTTTTTGCTAGCCAAGAAACTGGAGACAACCGTTACCGCGACATGGCGATCAACCATTTCTACGCCTCAGCGAATCATGTCATCCGAGATGACGCCTCTGCTTACCATACCTTCTACTTTGATCCAGAAACAGGCAATCCTGTTAAAGGAGTAACCCGACAAGGTTATAGCGATGATTCGGCCTGGGCCAGAGGGCAAGCTTGGGGCATTTATGGTATTCCTTTGACCTATCGTTTCCTAAAAGAACCTGAACTCATTCAACTCTTCAAGGGCATGACCCATTATTTCTTGAACCGTCTTCCTAAAGACCAGGTATCCTACTGGGATTTAATTTTTGGAGATGGAAGTGGACAGTCTCGTGATAGTTCAGCAACAGCCATTGCTGTATGTGGTATCCACGAAATGTTAAAAACCTTACCAGACAGTGATCCTGATAAAAAAACATACGAAGCTGCCATGCACAGCATGCTAAGAGCCTTGATTAAGGATTATGCTAACAAAGATCTCAAGCCTGGTGCTCCTCTACTGCTTCACGGAGTCTATTCTTGGCACTCTGGAAAAGGGGTGAATGAAGGAAATATCTGGGGAGACTATTACTACCTTGAAGCTCTACTTCGCTTCTACAAAGACTGGAACCCTTACTGGTAACAAACACCGATAATCACATTTAAAAAGGAGATTTTATGACACAACCAAACATTATCATGACGCGAGTTGATGAGCGCTTGATTCACGGACAGGGGCAATTATGGGTCAAATTCCTCAACTGCAACACTGTTATCGTCGCTAACGATGCCGTTTCTGAAGATAAGATTCAACAATCCCTTATGAAAACAGTTATCCCATCCAGTATTGCCATTCGTTTTTTCTCCATTCAAAAAGTGATTGACATCATTCATAAAGCAAGTCCTGCTCAAAGTATCTTCATCGTGGTCAAAGATTTGCAAGATGCCAAACGCCTAGTCGAAGGGGGTGTTCCCATCACAGAAATCAATATCGGTAATATTCATAAAACTGATGATAAGGTTGCGATTACCCAGTTTATTTCGCTGGGAGAAACAGACAAGTCTGCTATTCGTTGCCTAGCCCATGACCACCAAGTGGTTTTTAACACCAAAACAACTCCAGCTGGCAATAGCGCCTCTGACGTTGACATCTTAGATTATATTTAATGAATAAAGGAGATTGATATGGATATCAATTTGTTACAGGCACTTTTAATTGGTCTTTGGACAGCCTTTTGTTTCAGCGGAATGTTACTTGGCATCTACACCAACCGTTGTATTATTCTGTCTTTTGGTGTAGGGATTATCCTAGGTGACTTGCCAACTGCGCTTAGCATGGGAGCCATCTCCGAATTAGCTTATATGGGATTTGGAGTGGGTGCCGGGGGTACCGTTCCTCCTAATCCTATCGGCCCTGGTATCTTTGGTACCTTGATGGCTATTACCAGTGCTGGTAAAGTCACCCCAGAAGCGGCACTAGCCTTATCAACACCAATCGCAGTTGCCATCCAGTTCCTTCAAACATTCGTCTATACAGCTTTTGCTGGTGCTCCCGAAACCGCTAAAAAACAATTGCAAAAAGGCAATATTAAAGGTTTCAAATTCGCTGCCAATGGCACTATCTGGGCTTTCGCTTTTATCGGATTAGGCCTTGGTTTATTAGGTGCCTTGTCAATGGATACTCTCCTTCACTTGGTTGACTATATCCCACCTGTCTTGCTCAATGGATTGACTGTCGCTGGTAAAATGTTACCTGCTATCGGATTTGCCATGATCTTATCTGTTATGGCCAAAAAAGAATTAATTCCGTTTGTACTAATTGGTTATGTTTGTGCAGCCTACCTCCAAATTCCAACCATTGGTATCGCTATTATTGGTATCATTTTCGCCTTGAATGAATTTTACAACAAACCTAAGCAAGTCGATGCAACAACTGTCCAAGGAGGTCAACAAGATGACTGGATCTAATAAATTAACCAAGAAAGATTACCTCAAAACAGCTCTGAGAGCTTTCTTCCTACAAAATGGGTTTAATTACAGTAATTACCAAGGTATCGGATACGCCAATGTCATCTATCCTGCCTTAAAAAAACATTTTGGCAGTGATAAAAAGGGCTTATATCAAGCTTTAGAAGATAACTGTGAGTTTTACAATACTAACCCTCACTTCCTTCCTTTCATCACCAGTCTGCACTTGGTCATGTTAGAAAATGATCGCCCTGAAGAAGAAACCCGAAACATCAAAATGGCACTTATGGGGCCTTTAGCTGGTATCGGTGACTCCTTATCACAATTTTGCTTGGCGCCACTCTTTTCAACGATTGCAGCTTCCTTAGCTAGTGATGGTCTGGTTTTGGGACCAATCCTCTTCTTCCTAGCCATGAATATTATCCTAACCGCTATTAAAATTGGTTCTGGACTCTATGGCTATAAGGTCGGCACAAACTTTATTGATAAATTAAGTGAACAAATGGCGGTTGTGTCGCGCATGGCAAATATTGTCGGCGTTACCGTTATCGCTGGACTAGCGGCTACTTCTGTTAAAATTACTGTTCCCATTACTTTTGCCGCTGGCAAGGTGGATGCGGCAAATGCAGCACAAAAATTTGTGACAATTCAAGGGATGCTTGATAAAATTGCTCCAGCCCTTCTCCCAGCTCTCTTTACCCTTCTAATGTACTACCTCATTAAAAACAAAAAATGGACAACCTACAAATTGGTTCTCCTCACTGTTCTTATCGGTATTATCGGTAGCTGGTTAGGTATTTTAGCTTAATGGTTCATAGAGACCTGTTATGAGCATAGGGAAATAGTTCCTAAGCACATGATGAGGTCTCTTTTCTTTTGGAAAGGAAATATCCTATGTCTCTTGCCTTCGCACGTTTTAAAGAAACAGTCAATCCAGACTTTTGCAGGAATTACCTACTAGACTATCAGGCTGACAGCTATGCTGATCAAAAAAGGATAGCTGACCTACTCTTAACCAATACCTTTTTATTTGAAGATAATTGGGATATGGAGCCTTGCCACATTCCTTACCACTTAGATCCCATTACTTGGCAAGAGGCTGTCACAGATGATTCTGAGTGGAATTTTATGTTAAATCGACAGACCTATCTCCAAAAATTAATCCTCGTCTACCTTGTTGAAAGAGATGAACGTTATCTCTTAACAGCTAAAGGTTTCATCCTCAATTGGATTGAATCAGCCATTCCTTTAGACCCTAAAGGGTTAGCTACTAGAACCTTAGATACTGGCATCCGTTGTTTTGCTTGGGTCAAATGTTTGATCTACCTTAATCTTTTTGACGCCTTAACCAAGCAAGAGGAAAGCCTCATCCTAGCTTCCATGGAAAAACAACTTCAATTTCTCCATGCCAACTACCTTGATAAATATAGCCTCAGCAATTGGGGAATCTTGCAAACCACTGCGATTTTATTAGCTGATGCCTACTTTGGGTCCGACCTTGATATTGCTGCAGCAACAGTTTTCGCTAGAAAAGAATTGGCGCAACAACTCGCACTACAAATTCTCGAAGATGGCAGTCAATTTGAACAATCAACCATGTATCATGTGGAAGTACTCAAAGCCCTTCTGGAATTAACTGCTTTAGTCCCTGATTATCTCTCTAAGCTAAGACCTACTTTGCTTGCCATGAGTGATTATCTCCTCAAAATGACTGGTCCTGACCACAAACAGATTCCCTTGGGAGACAGTGATTTTACCGATACCAGAGACATTCTAACGCTAGCAGCCACTATCCTTGAAGAACCACACTTAAAAGCTGCTGCTTTTCCCACACTTGATATCGATAGTCTTCTCCTTCTAGGAGAAAAAGGTGTCCACACTTTTGAACAGTTACCCGTCCAAACCTTACCAACTTTTGCGCATCACTTTGAACATTCCGGGCATATTACTATCAATCAAGAGAATTATTATCTTTTTTTCAAAAATGGGCCCATCGGTAGTTCCCATACCCATAGTGACCAAAATAGTCTCTGTCTCTATTATAACGGTCAACCACTTTTCTGTGATGCTGGGCGATACACTTACAAAGAAGAACCATTCCGCTATGCCCTAAAAAGCGCCAGCCATCATTCTACCGCCTTTTTAGAAGAACAATTACCTGAGCAGGTTGATAGCTCCTGGGCTTACCTTTCTTACCCCAAATCCAATTATTGTCACCTTCGACAAAATGGACACGTTTACTTTATTGAAGGTAGCTACCAGACGCAATTCTCTGACAAGAACAACTACCAACATGACCGACAAATTCTCATTTTACCACCAGGAATTTTTCTTATCATTGATACGATACAGGCTCAAGGCAACCACTGTCTTGTCAGTCAATTTATTCTTGATAATCACTTAGAAGTAAAGACAGATCACCTTAGTGACCTCAGACTAATCAGTGACTGCCCTTTCACTATCGAAGAAACGATTTTGTCAAAAAAATACAACCAATACCTGACTAGTCACAAACTCATCAAACGAAAACCTTTTAAAGACAAGGGTTGCACTAGTACCCTGTTAGTCCCTGACGATACCAAAGTTACTCCCTTAACACCACTTCAAACTGGCAAACGCAACCCAATTGAGACCGCTCTTGCTTGGCATTTAAAAGGAAAGCAGTTTGACTACAGTATCTGTGTTCTCCAAGAGGACTTAATTAAAGGAGAAAAACTCGTTCTCCTAAATGGTCATAAAATCAGAGGAAAGGTGGTTGTTATCAACCATATCACGAATGAGATTATTCGATTGAAACACTAAATCTTTTACGAGTCCTTATGTTATAATATGACTAACCATCACTAAATTAAAGGAGTGTATGCAATGCAGCGTAAAGTAACCATCAAAGATATTGCTGAATTGGCTAAAACTTCCAAAACGACAGTTTCCTTTTACTTGAACGGTAAATTTGACAAGATGTCAGAGGAAACTAAAAATCGCATTAAAAGCACGATTGAAGCTACCAACTATAAACCAAGCATTGCTGCCAGAAGTCTAAACGCCAAATCTACCAAACTCATTGGCGTGGTTATTGGTGATATTACCAATAGTTTTTCCAATCAAATTGTTAAGGGAATTGAAAGCAAAGCCCAGGAATTTGGTTACCAAATTATCATCGGAAACAGCAACTACGACCCCTCTCGCGAAGATGAACTCATTGAAAAGATGCTGAACCTCGGAGTGGATGGCTTTATCATTCAGCCTACCTCTAATTTCAGAAAATATTCTCGCATTATCGATATTAAGAAGAAAAAAGTGGTCTTTTTTGATAGCCAGCTTTACGAACATCGTACAAACTGGGTCAAAACCAATAATTATGATGCGGTTTACGATACTATTCAACAATGTATCAACAAGGGGTACCAACATTTCATCATGATTACTGGTAATCCTAGTCTCTTGAGCACACGCATTGAACGAGCTTCGGGCTTTATTGATGTCTTAGAAGCTAACCACCTTAAGTATCAACAAATGATTATCGATGAAAATCAAACCTCTTCAGAAGCAATTGCTCAATTTTTACAGACTTCTTTAAAGAATCAAAGTTTGATTTTTGTCCCTAACTGCTGGGCTCTGCCCAAGGTTTTTACAGCCATGAAAGCCCTAAATATCAGTCTACCAGAAACTGGTTTAGTAGGATTTGATAACACCGAGTGGACAAAATTCTCCTCTCCAAGTTTAACCACTATTATTCAACCAGCTTATGAAGAAGGAGAGCAAGCAACCAAGATTTTAATTGATGATATTGAGGGTCATAGCAAAGAAGCGAAACAACAGATTTTCGACTGTCAAGTTAACTGGCAAGAATCAACCTTCTGATTCCCCTTTGCTACTCATTAAGTGAACTTACTGAATAGCAACAAATAGATTGATATCATCTGTTGTCGCTCTTCTTAAACATGATAAAAAGTTACTGCCATGAAAGTATCCAGTAGAAATGACATTCAGAAGAGGTTTATCATGACAATCACCATTATTTCTAACTTATCCTTTCTCAACTCACTAGAAGATAAAGTGATTTTTATCAATAAAGATTATCTGACTACTGTTCCTAATCATAGTTCCATAACCCTCTCACTTCCCAAGAAAACTAATGGCTCAGAAACTTATTCTTTATCCTGCAATAGGTTGAGTTTCCCCTCTATTAAAGTTCAAGACGGAGATACCATTTTTATTGTCAATAATCCTTACTTTAGGATTGCTACTATAATGACTTTACTCTACTTTTTCGTTGTGATGTTCCTAACTTTTTCAAAGACTCAATTGCCTCCTCTTTACCAAAAATATTCTCTGCTACTCAATGCTTGTTTCATTGGAATACTTAATCTAATCCCTCGTTACTGTTTGATCAAAAATGACCCCAATTTGCACTCTTAACTAGTCAACCACAAAAAAGGTTTGAGACAATTGTCTCAAACCTTTTAGCGTCTATTAAATTGCTTTTTCATCTTGACCAAGTGATCGCTGAACAGCTTTGACAAGCTCAACAAGAACTACCATCAAGAGACTTCCAATAACAACGACTAACCATTGTGTAATTGTCAAGTGTGTCACGTGGAAGAATTTATTAAATCCAGGCACAACAACAGTTGACATTAAGGCAACAAACGCTACTGGAATAGAGTAGTTGAATAATTTATTTTTGAACAATCCAACAGTAAAGATGGATTGGTAAACAGATTTCACGTTGTAGGCATGTACCAACTGAATCAAACCGAGGGTCACATAAGCCATGGTCAAAGCATCTGCATGGACATCATGGTAGCTTGTGTGTTCTGGGAACATCAAGGCAAAACCATAAACCCCAAGAACCAGCATGGTTTGGAAGGCACCTTGGTAAAGAATGGCTTCCTTCACGCCACCATCGAAGAAGCTTGATTTACGTCCACGAGGTTTGTGTTTCATCACACCTGGTTCAGCAGGTTCAACACCTAAGGCAATAGCTGGTAGCGTATCTGTTACCAAGTTAATCCAAAGCAAGTGAACTGGTTGAAGAACATCCCAACCAAACAAGGTTGCAAGGAAGATGGTAAAGACTTCAGCCATGTTTGCAGAAAGCAAGTATTGAATTGTTTTTTGAATGTTTGAGAAGACCTTACGTCCTTCTTCAACAGCTACAATAATGGTTGCAAAGTTATCATCGGCAAGAACCATGTCAGAAGCCCCTTTAGAAACCTCTGTACCCGTAATTCCCATTCCAATACCAATATCTGCCGTTTTAAGAGATGGTGCATCGTTAACCCCATCACCAGTCATGGCAACAACTTTACCTTCATTTTGCCAAGCCTTAACGATACGAACTTTATGCTCAGGAGATACACGGGCATACACGGAATATTGTTTAAAGACTTTTTGAAACTCTTCATCTGATAATTCGTTGAGTTCAGC
The DNA here is from genome assembly GCF_900459225.1 of Streptococcus dysgalactiae subsp. dysgalactiae. Classification (NCBI taxonomy): domain Bacteria; kingdom Bacillati; phylum Bacillota; class Bacilli; order Lactobacillales; family Streptococcaceae; genus Streptococcus; species Streptococcus dysgalactiae. The sequence continues at coordinate 660,597 of NZ_UHFH01000003.1, read as the reverse complement.
ACCTGTAAAGACATGATCAATGCCGTCTTCTTCGATAATACCAAGACGTTTGGCAATGGCTTCTGCCGTATCTTGATGGTCACCAGTAATCATGATTGGACGAATGCCAGCTTCCTTAGCTACTTTAACAGCCTGTGCTGCTTCAGGACGCTCAGGATCAATCATTCCTACTAAACCAGAGAAGACAAGATTAGCCTCAACAACTTCTGTTTCTAGTGTTGGAAGAGCATCCGAATATTTGTAAGCCATCATCAAGACTCGAAGGGCTTGTTTAGCAAGACTCTTATTGGTATCAAGAATGGCTTGTTTATCAGCGTCAGTAATAGGACGAATTTGCCCATTTTCTTCAATCTGGGTCACACGCTTCAACAATTGGTCGGGCGCACCCTTAACTGCGATGAAATATTTGCCATCAGCTTGTTTATGAATGGTCGACATCAACTTACGGTCAGAATCAAATGGCAATTCTGCCACACGTGGTTCTGCCACCATAGCCTCACGTACGTCAAAATTGTGGTCTAATCCAAACTGTACCAAAGCTTTTTCTGTTGGGTCACCAATTAACTTCCCTGAAGGATCAACTTTAGTATCATTAGCAAAGTTCATCACACGAAGGGTATTATCGTCAAAGGCAATATCAGCTGATGAACTTTGAAGTGTCCCGTTGGTATAAACTTTTTCAACGGTCATTTGGTTCATTGTCAAGGTACCCGTTTTATCGGAAGCAATGATTTCAGTTGATCCTAGCGTTTCAACAGCTGGTAATTTACGGATAATGGCGTTACGTTTAGCAAGTACTTGAGTCCCAAGAGAAAGCACAACAGTAACAATCGCAGGAAGTCCCTCTGGAATCGCTGCAACAGCAAGTGCAACGGAAGTCATCAAGCCTTCAAGAGGGTGTTGCCCACGCAAGAATACTCCCACAGCAAAAGTCACTGCTGCAATAATAAGGATCACATAAGTCAAAATCTTAGAAAGATTGTCAAGGTTTTGCTTCAATGGTGTATCTGTTTCATCAGCATTAGCAAGCATGCCAGCAATATGCCCAACCTCTGTATACATTCCAGTGTTGGTAACAACTCCGATTCCGCGACCGTATGTGACGTTTGAGTTTTGATATCCCATATTGACACGGTCACCAATACCTGCATCTTCTGAAACAGCTATTGATAAATCTTTCTCAACCGGTACAGATTCTCCAGTAAGAGCTGCTTCCTCGATTTTTAAAGAGTTAACTTCCAACAAGCGCATATCAGCAGGGACAACATCTCCTGCTTCTAGCAAGACAATATCTCCAGGAACCAATTCTTTAGAATCCACTTCGATCACGTGGCCATCACGGCGAATACGAGCAAGTGGACTTGACATTGATTTCAAGGCTTCAATAGCAGCTTCAGCTTGTCCCTCTTGGTAAACACCAAAAGCGGCATTTAGGATAACAACGGCCAAGATAATGATGGCATCTGTCAAGCCTTCCATCCCCTCTGTAAGAACTGAAAGAAGGGCAGCTACAATTAAAATAATAATCATCAAATCTTTGAATTGATCAAGGAATTTCATGAATAAACTTCGTTTTTCGCCTTCATCAAGCTCATTACGTCCATACTCTGCTAAGCGCTCTTTTGCTTGTACAGACGTAAGGCCTTCGCGACTGGTCTCTAATTGAGCCAGTACGGTCTCTTCACTTTGCGTATAAAACGCTTCATGTCTTTGTTCTTTAGACAAATTAGTACCCCCTTGGTCTTTTTATCCCATGTTCAAATAAAAAGACCTGTTTATTTTTCTTAAACAAGTCTCGCTGTTTCAGATTGTACCGGAAATCGAAATTCCGTATTGACGATACAATCACGGCTAACCGTCTGCTACTCCCTTGATATAATAATCATTATAGTAAAAATATTAACGAAAAACAAGAAAAAAACACTAAAAGATAGAGAAAAAACCAAAAATCATCTGACGATTTTTGGTTTTATTTGTTGTTTTTTATTATATTTTAACTATATTTGGTGTTATTTAAGGACTTTTATCACTTTTTTATCTGATGATTTTTGATTACTCGTCATCAGTCTCAGGAAAGGTCCAAGTTAACTCCAGTTGATAACTGGCAAAAGATGCTTCCGTATGAACTTGTAATAAGTCATAATGAAGAGTCAAATGTTGTCTCTCATGATTCAATTGGTAATGTCTGGTATCTGTTAAAAACTGTTGAATCCCCATCGGCGTAGGTAAGGCAATCAAAACCTTTTTACCTGCAAAAAATTTCATGATGGACTGAGGGGTCGAAAAACGGCTCATGGTTAATTCGTTCTCATTATACTTGATAACAACTTTCTCTTTCTCATCATTTTGATAAATCAGGTATTGGTAATCACCTTTTTGTCGCCACTCAGCATCGTGAACTTCATGGATGATTTCTGTGTCATCCCCAAATCGAATATGATTCCTTATCTGTAATTTCATAACTTCTCTTTCTGTTCTAGTCTCGTCTGTCTATTCTATCAGTTTCTTCTTATTTTTTCAATTTTTGGTATAATATAAACCATGAATGAAAAAGTATTTCGCGACCCCGTTCACAACTATATCCATATTAATCATCAGCTTATTTATGATCTTGTTAATACCAAAGAATTTCAACGGTTACGACGCATCAAGCAGGTACCTACAACTGCGTTTACGTTTCATGGAGCAGAGCATAGCCGCTTTTCCCATTGTCTAGGGGTGTATGAAATTGCCCGGCGTGTCACCGAAATCTTCGAGGAAAAATATCCTGATAATTGGAACAAAGATGAAAGTCTTGTTACCATGACGGCTGCCCTCCTACATGACATTGGTCATGGTGCTTATTCCCACACCTTTGAGACTCTCTTTCATACAGACCATGAGGCCTTTACTCAAGAGATTATTACTAATCCTAAAACGGAGATTAATGCTATTTTAGTGCGTCATTCTCCTGATTTTCCGGGTAAGGTTGCTAGTGTCATCAACCATACCTATCCTAATAAACAAGTCGTTCAGCTCATTTCTAGCCAAATTGATTGTGATCGCATGGATTATCTGCTGAGAGACTCTTACTTCTCTGCTGCCAATTATGGCCAGTTTGATTTGATGCGAATTCTACGAGTGATTCGTCCTGTTGACGGGGGAATCGTCTTTGACCGCAGTGGCATGCATGCTGTGGAAGACTATATCGTGAGCCGATTTCAAATGTACATGCAGGTTTACTTTCATCCTGCTAGCCGTGCCGTGGAACTTATCTTGCAAAACCTTCTTAAACGGGCTAAAACCTTATATCCTGAGCAAAAAGCCTATTTCCAAAAAACAGCGCCTGGTCTTATTCCTTTCTTTGAGAAAAATGCCAAACTAACCGATTACCTTTCTTTAGATGATGGGGTAATGAACACTTACTTCCAAGTTTGGATGGCAAGCGAAGACCATATTTTATCAGATTTAGCTGGTCGCTTCATCAACCGAAAAATTCTCAAATCGGTCACCTTTGATCAAGAGTCACAAGAAGATTTAGAGCGCTTACGACAGCTAGTGGAGGCTGTAGGTTTTGACCCTGATTATTACACTGGTATCCATGTTAACTTTGACCTACCTTATGATATTTACCGACCAGAACTAGCAAATCCAAGAACTCAAATCGAAATGGTACAACAAGATGGCAGCCGTGCTGAATTGTCACAATTATCACCTATTGTCAAAGCCCTAACAGGTACCACTTACGGAGATCGCCGCTTTTATTTTCCAAAGGAAATGTTAGAGCTAGATGATCTGTTTGCCTCTAGTAAGGAAGCCTTTATTAGTTACATTTCCAATGGACACTTTCACTTCAGTAATTAAAGTCCTTCTAAATTGAAGAAAAAGTCTGCTTTCTTGAAAGTTAATATTTTTAGGATACTTGACTTAGGTAGCACAGATGATAGCAACTCCCGACGGGATTTCATACCTAGATTTTGAGCCTAGGTCTAAAAATCTCCGAGCGCCAGAAACATCATGTTTCTAGCGTTTTTGCTGCGATGTAACGTATCGCATTTTGGATTGCTTCACTCGCCTATGACTCATACAATGCAAAAAGTGATACTATTTTTTGATAACATTGTGCACAAATTCTCTTAAAGGTGCTTTATCCAGAGATTGGTGTAGAAGACCTTCTTCAATCTTTTTTGATGGTAATGACAAAAATCATCCTACACTAAAACGTTTTCTCTTACTTTTCACTCCATTCCTTCTTCTATTTCATGACAAAAACACCTATTTTTAGTATGATAGAGTTTAGAGCATTTTTATAATGACAGTTAAGTATAAGTAAGGAGAATGCGATGTCTATCAAATTGGTTGCTGTCGATATTGACGGCACATTAATCACCGATGACCGCCGTATCACCGATGACGTTTTTCAAGCTATCCAAGAAGCTAAGGCTCAAGGTGTCCATGTGGTAGTTGCTACTGGCAGACCTATTACCGGAGTAGTTTCATTACTCGAACAGTTAGAACTTAATCATCAAGGAAACCACGTCATTACCTTTAATGGCGGATTGGTGCAAGATGCTGAGACTGGCGAAGAAGTTGTTAAAGAATTGATGACTTATGAAGACTATTTAGAGATTGAATACTTAAGCCGAAAACTAGGCATACATATGCATGCGATTACCAAAGAAGGTATCTTTACCGCTAATCGTAATATTGGCAAATACACCGTGCACGAGTCAACTTTAGTAAACATGCCGATTTTCTACCGAACTCCAGAGGAAATGACAGGTAAAGAAATCATCAAGATTATGATGGTCGATGACCCCGAATTGCTGGACGAAGCAATCAAGCTTATCCCTCAAAACTTCTTTGATCACTACACGATTGTCAAGTCAACACCGTTCTACTTAGAGTTTATGCCCAAAACCGTCAGCAAAGGTAATGCCATTAAACATTTAGCTGAAAAGCTTGGACTAGACATGTCACAAACCATGGCCATTGGTGATGCTGAGAATGATCGTGCCATGCTAGAAGTTGTTGCCAACCCTGTTGTGATGGAAAATGGGGTTCCTGAATTAAAAAAAATTGCCAAGTATATCACTAAATCAAACAATGACAGTGGTGTGGCACATGCTATTCGCGAGTGGGTGTTAAAATAATGTATACGTATAAAATTGGAATATCTCCTGAAGAACACGATCAATTTGTCTTGTCTCATCCTCAAGTAAACCTGCTACAAAGTTCGGATTGGGGACACGTCAAAGATAATTGGAAACATGAACGGATTGGGTTTTACGAAGATGGCATTCAAGTAGCCGCTGCTGCTTGCTTGATCAGGCCACTTCCTCTTGGGTTTAGCATGATTTATATCCCTCGTGGACCAATTATGGATTACGCCAATTTTGAACTCCTTGATTTTGTGATTAAAACCCTCAAAATTTTTGGAAAAAGCAAGCGCGCTCTCTTTGTTAAAATGGACCCAAGTTTACAAATCAAACAGTCATTTTTAGGAGTAGATAGTGAAGAAAATGACTTCACCCTCTCAATCATCGCTTTTTTAAAACAACTTGGGCTGGAATGGTCTGGGAGAACAAAAAAGCTTGATGAAACGATTCAACCAAGAGTACAGGCTAATATCTACGCCAAAGACTTTGAGTTTGAGAACCTGTCCAAAAAAGCAAAACAATCCATTCGCACTGCGACCAACAAAGGGGTTGAGATTATTTTCGGAGGAGCTGAATTGCTAGATGATTTTTCTAGCCTCATGGCTAAGACAGAAGAGCGAAAAGGGATTATTTTACGGGGGCAGTCCTATTATCATAAGTTACTGACCACTTATGCTAATTACTCTTACATTACCATGGCCTTCCTAGATTTACCCAAACAGCAAGCTCTTCTTTCTCAACAATTAGACAAAGCAAGCGCAGAACAAGCCAAATTTAATGAAAAAAGCAAGCCTAGCAAAGTCACTGAGAATCAAAAGACTATTGAGCGACTTGAGAAAGAGCTAGCAGTCTTAAATACACAACTTTTAAAAGGACAAGAGCGTATTCCTTTAGCTGCGACCTTAACCTTAATTTATGGGGATACCTCAGAAAATCTTTATGCTGGAATGGATGATGATTACCGCAACTATCAAGCCCCCCTACTTACCTGGTATCATACGGCTAAGGAAGCCTTTCAGCGAGGCTGCCGATGGCATAATCTGGGGGGGGTGGAAAACCAGTTAAATGGCGGCCTCTACCATTTCAAAGCTAGATTAAACCCAACCATCGAAGAATTCGCCGGTGAATTTAATATTCCTGTGAACACCATCTCCAAATTAGCTACTGCCGCTTATAACCTACGAAAAAAAATAAGGAGCACACACCACTGATGGCACTAATCGAAATATCCCAAGAAAGATTTGCTCATTACTGCCAAAATTTAAAACGCCATTCCTTTATTCAGACGCCCGAAATGGCTAAGTTATTGATGAAAAGAGGGGCAGAGCCCCATTTTCTAGGCCTTGAAAAAGATGGCAAACTAAAAATTGCTGCCCTAATCTTTCTTCAAAAAGTCTTAGGAGGCTGGCGTCTTGAACTTAATGCTGGTCCCAATACCAATTACCCAGAGTACTTGAAAGAGTTTTACAGCCAACTCAAAGATTATGCTAAAAAACATCATGTGATCGAATGCGTTGTGAAACCTTATGATGATTATCAGCAATTTGATAGCAATGGTAACCCTCTTTCTGAAACAAATGAAGAATTGATTGAGCTTCTAACGTCCTTAGGTTTTCAACATGATGGTTTTAAAACTGGTTATCCAGAAGGAGAGCCCGTTTGGCATTATGTTAAAAAATTAGAGGGAATCACTCCTTCTCGACTACCTCAATCTTTCAGCAAAAAGGGGAAAGCATTACTCAAAAAAGCAAATACTTTTGGCATTACCTTACGTTCACTCAACCGAGATGAGCTCCACCATTTCAAAGAGATTACCACTGCCACGTCAGATCGTCGAGATTATTCTGATAAGTCCTTATCTTATTACCAAGATTTTTATGATAGTTTTGGAGAATATTGTGAATTCATGGTAGCAACTCTTAATTTCAATGACTATTTGACTAACCTCAAGCAAAAACAAAATCAACTTTGGGGAAGAATTGAAAAACTTGATAATGAGCTTATGATTCACCCTCATTCTGAAAAAAAACAAAATCAACTTCGTGAATTATCAAGTCAATTTGAGACCTTTGACGTCAGAATTTCTGAAGCCCTTGATTTTCTTAAAGAGTATGGTGCCAAAGAAATGATTCTCGCAGGTAGTCTCTTTTTGTACACTCCTCAAGAGGCAGTTTATCTCTTTTCAGGCTCCTACCCAGAATTTAATCGATTTTATGCCCCTGCTCTTCTTCAAGAACATGCTATGTTAGACGCTATAGCCAAAGGAATTAAAACCTATAATTTTCTCGGTATCACTGGTGAATTTGATGGCTCAGATGGTGTTTTAAGGTTCAAACAAAACTTTAATGGTTATATTTTACAAAAACCAGGAACTTTTCGATACTATCCAAGACCTATGCTGTTTCAATCGATTCAATTCATCAAGAAGGTATTGAGACGCTATTAGCAATTTCAATATTATCCAAGTTTTAGGATTTCATATGAATCCTAAAACTTTTTCATTGCTCTTGTCACTAGGTAGCCTTATTTTAGTAATATCTTCATCAATAGTTAATTGTTGGATAATAGAAATGAGTCCTAAAATGATGACGATGATTAATGGCTAACAGCGATCAGATTGTGAAGAGCGTTTGAAAATTCTAAACCTTACAAGTTTACAGCAACGTGCCCACAAATTATCCCCAAAGGAGGCTTTGGATACATTGCGGACGGTTCTGAAGATGAATGGACCCTTCATGAAAACACAAACTCTTTTAATCATGTGCAAATTATCCCCAGAGTTCTAACAACTGTAGAAAATCCTTCCATAAAAACTTTTTTACTCAGCATTCTCCTTACAATGCCAATTATCGCTGCACCTACTGTAGTTCAAGGATTAGTTCTCTCTCATGATAAGTAGGTTGTTGCTGGAAGTGAGATATAAATATCTATGGAGACGTTAAACTTTGTAGAATAACTTAATTAAGAGCTCAAGATGTATTATGTAGTTAACAAGTACGGAAATAATCTAAATGTTTTAAAAGCCGCTTTAATACATTAACTCCCGTTAAGTAATTCTCTCAGTCTGATAGAGTATGATTACTTAGTAAGCACTATCTTGGTTACTCTTAACACTAATATAAAAAAAACAAGAAGGTATTCAGACCTTCTTGTTTTTCTATCAACCTAAAATAGTTATTTAATTAAGGAAATCAAGCAAAGCAAGGAAGCTATCAGCTTCTAATGATGCGCCACCAACAAGAGCACCATCAACATCTGGACAAGCCATGTAATCTTTAACGTTTTCAGGCTTTACAGAACCACCGTATTGAACACGAACTTTATCAGCAACTTCTTGCCCAAAGTCTGCTGCAACCACGTCACGAACAGCTTTACACATTTTTTGAGCATCATCTTGAGTAGCTGATTTACCAGTACCAATAGCCCAGATTGGCTCATAAGCCAAAACAAGTGAAGCTACTTGCTCTTCAGAAAGACCTGCAAGAGCCGCAGAAACTTGAGCACCGACGAACTCAACAGCTTTACCTTCTTCGTAAGTTTCAAGAGATTCCCCACAACATAGGATTGGAGTTAACCCATTCGCAAAAATAGCTTTTGCTTTTTTGTTAATGTCTTCATCTGTTTCATGGAAGTAATCACGGCGTTCTGAATGACCAATAACAACATAGTCAGTTCCCATTTCAGCAAGCACTTTTGGTGATGTTTCACCAGTAAAGGCTCCTGCATTTTCAAAATAGCAGTTTTGCGCAGCAACTTTAAGAACTGAATCTTTAGCAGCTTCAATAGTGGTTACCAAATCAACAGCTGGTGCTGCTACTGCAACATCTACAAGATCGTTTGAAGGTAATTTGCTTGCTACAGCCTCAACGAATGCTTTTGCTTCTTGAGGGGTTTTGTTCATTTTCCAGTTACCGGCAATAATTGGTTTACGTGACATATCACATACCTCTTCTTTTTTTATTTACATCTCCTATTTTAGCATATTTTACTGGCTATTAAAAGAAAACGGCTATATTTTAGGAATATTTTCACAAATAAAAAAAGGGCTTTCTGAAAATTTTTCACTACTTCCTATACGATTTATTTTTTCTTTTATTCTGCCTTCAAGAAGGAAGGCTATACTATTGCTGTATCTTGTCCTCATGGTAGTCAAACTACTACTCACTCTGGAGAAATAAGGAGAGGAAACGTAAGATATTAGAAAATATTTATTCCTATCACCTTAATCATAGAGTTTTTCGCAATGATTAGTATTTGCAAATAAACACAATGTAAAAAAGAGATAGGGTTAATAAGAATACAGTAAAGAATCTAGCAAAAAGAATGTCAATTGATAAAAAAAACGGTTCCTTCTCTTTTTACAGTGAGAAACCACTTGACTCATATTCCTTATCAATCGTGTATATTACTTCACCTATTTATCACTTTAACTTAATTGCTAAAATTCTTTAAAAAACAAAAAAAGCTCCCTTAAGGGAGCTTTTTACAATTTAAAGTGTCCGACTTTAATTGTTATTCTGGGAACTTAATTAAAATTAAGCTTCGATTTCTGAAACGATACCTGAACCAACAGTACGTCCACCTTCACGGATTGAGAAAGTAGTACCTTGTTCTACGGCGATTGGGTGGATCAACTCAACGTTGATTGTCACGTTATCACCAGGCATAACCATTTCTGTACCAGCTGGAAGTTCGATTGAACCTGTTACGTCAGTTGTACGGAAGTAGAATTGTGGACGATAGTTGTTGAAGAATGGAGTGTGACGTCCACCTTCGTCTTTAGAAAGGATATATACTTCACCTTTGAATTTAGTGTGTGGGTTGATTGAACCTGGTTTAGCAATAACTTGACCACGTTCGATTTCGTCACGTTGAACACCACGAAGAAGGATACCTACGTTGTCTCCTGCAAGACCTTCGTCAAGTTGTTTACGGAACATTTCAACACCAGTAACAACAGCTTTTTTAGTTTCTTCTTTGATACCAACGATTTCGATTTCGTCGTTGACACGAACAGTACCACGGTCGATACGTCCTGAAGCAACTGTACCACGACCTGTGATTGAGAATACGTCTTCGACTGGAAGAAGCAATGGTTTGTCAGTGTCACGTTCTGGTTCTGGAATGTATGAATCAACAGTATCCATCAATTCCATGATGATGTCTTCAAATTTAGTGTCGCCTTCAAGAGCTTTAAGAGCTGAACCTTGGATAACTGGAAGGTCATCACCTGGGAAATCGTATTCTGAAAGAAGGTCACGGATTTCCATTTCAACCAATTCAAGCAATTCTTCATCGTCAACAAGGTCAATTTTGTTCATGAACACGATAAGGTGTTTAACACCAACCTGACGTGAAAGGAGGATGTGCTCACGAGTTTGTGGCATTGGTCCGTCTGTTGAAGCAACTACAAGGATAGCTCCGTCCATTTGAGCGGCACCAGTGATCATGTTTTTAACGTAGTCCGCGTGTCCTGGAGCGTCGATGTGCGCATAGTGACGAGTTGCAGTTTCGTACTCAACGTGTGCAGTGTTGATAGTGATTCCGCGTTCGCGTTCTTCTGGAGCAGCATCGATAGAAGCGTAATCTTTTGGTTGGTTAACTGATGAAGGCAAGCGACGTGCCAATACAGTTGTGATTGCAGCTGTTAAAGTAGTTTTACCATGGTCAACGTGTCCGATTGTACCAATGTTAACGTGGGGTTTACTACGATCGTATTTTTCTTTTGCCATTTTAGGAAAAGCCTCCAATAAAATATATTTTATAGATAGACGGTAGGCAATACAGTCTAACTTTACCTTACTATTGTAGCAAATTCTAAGGAAAATGCAAGTATTTTATGCCTTTTGCTTTTTCTTTATTTTTCTAATTGATGGTAGGGTTGGATTTGAATGGATTGCCCAATATTTGAAGCATAAATCCAATCAGCATTTTGTAATTGGTCAAAATTCTCAGCGCGTCCTGTTAGGATGACACCTTCAAATTTAGCTGTCTTTGGATTCTTGTTTTGCTTTAAATACTCTTTTAACATAGCTTTAGAGGAATAAACTTCTCCATCTTCAGTCGTTACCGTTTGGAGACTACTCTCCTCCATTTTGAAGTATTGTTCTAGTCTATCTTGGAATGCAGTATAACTATTTTCCATCCCTTCAACAGGAGAAACAACACTTTTATGACTATATTTTTGATAAATAGGGTTCAAATCCGGATTCTTTTGGGTTTGGTAAGCCTTAGCAATCTCAGCGTTCATCTTTTTCTGTTTCTCGGCTGTCAAACCCAAATTAAAGTAGGGGGTAAAACCAAATTGACTTTCCAAATAATCAAGCTGAACCCCGCTCCAAATCCAATTGAGTTTTAAATTTTTAGGAATGAACTGTTCCATTTCTTTTAAGGTATAGCCTTTATCAAAAGTGATTGCTACTTCTACAGCTTGTCCTGACATTTGACTGATGAGAGGAATATCTTGAGTGGGTTTTATCGACCCAAGTTGCATTCTTTTTCCCTTGTTAAAAAACATAGGAACTTTATAATGGGATGCTCTTGTGTACATCGAGCGACCATTATCGTCAGACATCAATGAGTTATTGTTTGCTGATGATTTTTGGTTTAAGATAAGAGAGTAATAATGTTCATATTTCTCAAAAGGAACGGATATACCATCAATATCTTTAAAACGGTGAGAGACAAAATTACCTGTGAATTGGGAAGTGGCATCGTAGCCCCAACTGCTATAACTAATATTAGGGTAGGCTATTTCCGAAATAACCGTATAATACTGTTGAATGCTTTGACCGTTCTTGCTAGTCAGTCTATTGAGTCCTATAAATCCTAATACCATAAGAAACAGGCTTAAGACTACACTAATGGTTACCGTTCTAAAAATATTTCGGCGTTTATGTCGCTTGACAAGCTTTTCAAAATCAGTTGAAATCATCATATGTATATCCTGCTTTCTTCAATTTTTCTTTTAATAAGGCTCGTCCCCGCATCAAGTTAATTTTGACACTGCTTAAGGACTTGTGCAAAATGCTTGCGATTTCTTTTACCGACAAGCCATCAAAATAATAAAGTGATAAAACCATGCGGTACTTTTCTGGTAAGGCACTAATGGTCTCGTACAAAGGGGTATAGTTAGGTTGTTCAAATTCGACAACCGTTTCTTGATGGAAAAAATCTCTTTGAAGAATCTCCAGATAAGTCTTGTCTCTTCGGTAATGATCAATGTATTTTCTGACAGCAACGCGATACATCCACGCACGTATCTTTTCAGGTGGGAGGATAATATTACTCTCTAACATTTTTAGGAAAACATCTTGACTAATGTCACGCGCCAACTGGTCTGGCACACCCGATGCTTTTAAATAAGCGATAATATCTTTTGAATAAACTACTAGTTCCTGTTCATATGGTTCTAACTTGATGGGGCTCACCCCCTTTCTACACTTATATAACGTGTCATCCTTTATTTTGGTTACAAAAAAATCCCCTCAAAGGAGATTTTTATTGAAATTGGTTGATGTTAATGATGTTACTATTTTCTTTTCGAGCATCTTTCCGATAAGTTAGCTCTGCTTCTTTTAAAATATCTTCACGCTTTTCATTGGCATCAATATTAAGCACAAACCCGACAGCAACTGATAAAACAAGTAAGCTATTTCCTCCTTGAGATAAGAAAGGGAAAGTTACCCCGGTTGAAGGAATCAAACCGGAAATCCCACCGATATTAACAAATACCTGCATCAGCATCATGCCACCAACTCCTAAGGCCATCATAGCATTAAAAGGATTTTTAGCCTTAATGCCCACATTCATAATCCGTAAGATAAGGAAGAAAACAAGCGCTAAAATGAGCCCTGCTCCTATCAAACCTAACTCTTCAATAACAACGGAAAAGACAAAGTCTGTCTGTGCTTCTGGCAAATAACCCCTTTTTTCAATGGAATTACCCAGACCTCTCCCAAACCATCCACCATTACTCATAGCGTAATAAGAATTGGCCAGCTGATGCCCTGAATCTGTCAAATCATGGAAGGGATTAAAAAAGGCACTGAAACGTTTGGCAACATAGCCAAAAACAGGAACTTTAGCAACTTTTTCCACCCCAATGAGGGCAATTGTTCCCAAAAACAGAGTTGATAAGCTAATAATCAAGACAAGGATAGCTGAAAACCAACGGTAGCCAATTCCACTAATAGAGAACATGATAATAGCTGTCAATACGATAATGGAAGCATTTCCCAAGTCAGGTTGGGCAGCAACCAAAAGTATCATAAAAAGGGAATAGACTCGCCAGTCTCGTAAGTCTCCCCATTCCGTTGGCCACCATTTACGACGCGTCAAAGCTTGATAGTCATAAAGACTGACTTTTTCCTGAATTTTGGCAAAGGTCAGGGCCAGATACCAGACCATTATAATTTTCAAATATTCAGCAGGTTGAAAACTGATAGGACCAATGACAATCCAACCATGTGCTCCTTTGATAGCCGTCGTAAAGAAGCGAGCAATAACCAAGAGCGTCATTTCAACTAACATCACTAAGGTTAATACCTTAGTATTGGTTAAAAAGTTTAATTTTAACTTATAAATGAAAATAATGGCAATCAGACTTAACGTCCAAAACGCCCCTTGGTTAATCACGGATTTAAACGGATTAGCATGTGCTTGAATCAAGCTAACACTTGTCGTGGAATAGACCACGATTAAACCAATAACCGATAAAATTAAGTAAGGCAATAGTATGGAGTAATTTAAGAGGTGCCTTTTATCAATTTTCATAGTTTCCCCTATATTTCTTGAGATAATCTTTTAGCATTATATCATCTTTCAAGAACAAACAAAAGTGAAAGTCAATCTCCTGCAAAAAGAAGCCTCCAAGCAAGCCTGACAAGGACATCAGACGAAACAAAGGGGACCTTTTTGAATAGACGATTAGGGATAACCTAAAACTTCTGCTGCCTTAATTTAATTAGGTAGAGAACTTTTCAAGGATTTAGCCTGAATTACGTAAGCCAGTGGCAATTCCATTAATCGTTGTATGAATTAATTTTTCATCCTCTTCTCTTAACTGATGATTGCGCAGGCGCTTAATCAATTCAATTTGAATATAGTTCAACACATTGAAATAAGGGAGACGAAAAGCTAAACTTTGTTTCAAAGATGGGTTATCTTCTAGTAACTCCTCATGTCCTTCGATGGCAAGAATCACATTTTTTGTCAACTGCCACTCGTCCAAAATCACATGAAAAACATCTCTAACCTCTTGGCTGTCTGCCAACTGAGCATATTGAAAAGCGATGTTCATATTTGATTTCGATAGCACCATATCCACATTCGATAATAAGGAATGGAAGAAGGGCCAAGTCTGGTACATGTGTTGGAGACGTTCAAGATTGCCTTCTGCTTGGTCAATATAATGTTTAAAGGCCGATCCTACCCCATACCATCCAGGGAACATGATACGATTTTGTGACCACGAAAAGACCCAAGGAATAGCCCGCAAGCCTGTGATTTCCGTAATCGTTTTACGAGCTGCCGGTCTTGACCCTATGTTAAGGCTAGAAACTTCCTTGATAGGACTTGCTTCAAAGAAATAAGCGTAAAAATGAGGATTATCAAATACTAGCTGGCGGTAAATCTTATTACTGTCCGCAACAATACCATCCATCACTTCTCTGAAATCGTCAATTTCATTAGGGTTGGTAAGCATTTGTGTGACCATACGATTAATAGAAGCTGAAATGAGCATTTCTAAATGATAATAAGCGACATCTTTATTACCATACTTATTTTCAATAATCTCCCCTTGCTCAGTGAGGCGAATACGATCTTTAATAGAACCGAAAGGTTGTGAGGTGATGGCATCGTAAGAAGGTCCACCGCCTCGTCCAACTGTTCCTCCACGACCATGGAAGAAAGTGATTTTCACGCCATTCTCCTCTCCAATGGCTGTTAATTCATTTTGAGCTTTATAGAGGGTCCAACCTGAAGCAAGGTAACCACCATCTTTATTACTATCAGAATAACCTAACATAATTTCTTGATAGTTATGATTAGCTGCAATCCATGATTTAACCATATCGTAACTCAAGTAAGCTGTCATAATGTCACGAGCATTGTCTAAGTCTTCAATGGTTTCAAAAAGTGGCACAATTTGCACACGAGCTTTGTGTTGGTCAATCAGGCCAACTTCTTTAAGCATGATGGCCAATTCAAACATATCAGAAACACTTTCTGTGTGCGAAATGATGTGCTGCTTAATGACCTCATCACCTAGCTTATCCTTCAACTCACGTGCAGCTGCGTAAATCGCTAATTCTTTTTCGAGCAAATCTGACTTAGCAACTGCTGCTGAAGATAGTGTTCTTGGATCCTCTGTCAGTTGTTTCACAAGAAGATCACATTTTTCAGTTTCTGAAAGTGAGCTATAATCCTCAACGATATTAGCTCCTTTTAATAACTCTGCCACACATGCTTCTTGCACACTAGAGTCTTGCCTCATGTCAATACTTGCTAGGAAGAAGCCAAAAATATCGACAGCTTGCATCACTTCGCGTAAGTCGCCATCAACCAGTGCAACATCTCCATTGCTTAAAAGAGATTGCTCAATGGCCATCAAATCAGCTTTAAAGTCTTCCGGCGAAACGTAGGCAGCAATAGGTCCTTCTAACTGATTTTGCATTGCTAACTGACGAGTAAGGCGATCCGCTGTGACCGACTGTCCAGTGGTATCTTGGTTCCCTGTCAATTGAGTGCGTGTTTGGACAAGGCGGGACTTCACATAATGAAAAGCCCTACGGTAAGGTTCATTCTCACGGTAAATAGACTGGTCTTGGGATAAGCTAGCCAGACGCTCTACTTCTGCACTCGGTTGAATTAAGGTAGAAGACAAAGAAAAGGTTCGGTAAAGGGCTGCTAATTTTTCAATATAATAATTCAGGATGGCTTCGCTCTGAACCGTAGCAGATAACCTTAGGGTTTCAGCTGTGACAAAAGGATTCCCATCCCTATCTCCTCCAATCCACATGCCCATGGTAATGGGTTTAGGATTGACCAAGTCTAAGCCACGTTTCTGAGCCAAGTTTTTATACTCAGTTATTAATTTGGTCACTGCTTGAATGAGAGAACCATCGTAATACTGCATGACGTTAGTAATCTCATTTTTGACCTTGAGTTTTTTCTCGCGGATAATATCTGTCTGCATAATGATTTCTATGTATCGATAGAGTTCATTATGCCACTTCTCTTGGTTAACGACACCAGCTTTGACATCACGATACTTACGAAGGAGATCATGGATATGCGTTGTCAACTCCAAAATGGTTTTGCGCTGCACTTGTGTCGGATGGGCTGTCAAAACAGGTACCACATTAACCTGTTCTAAGATGTCTTTGGCATTCTCTTTTTCTGAGACGGCATCAATAGTTAAGGCAAGTTTACCTAAATAATCCTTGTTGGTATTATTTTGATAATTGATTTCATAAGCCAAATCCACATCTTCTGAAATGTTAATTAACAGAGGCAAGATTGAAAAGTATCTTGAAATCACATCCATATCTTGATTAGAAATGCTTGCGATAATCGTTTCTAACCCAATATAATCTTGCTTTTCAGATAAAGCAACAATGGTTTCAATCGTTGCGAACGCCTCATCTCCAATCATTCGACGGGTGATTTTTTCCAACATATCTTTTAAAATAGCAACTTCTTCAGCAATAATAGCTTGGTTGTTACTACTCTCTAGCTTTTTAAGTGACAAACTATTGACTCCTCCTCTGTTAGCTTCTCTTTTTATCATACCACTTTTTACTAGAAATGAAAGCACTCTAAAGTGGAATGTTTGCTTTTTATCGAAAGTAAGCGTTTTATCGTCTTTAATGTATGGAACAATTTTTCTGTTATATCCTAGCCAAATTCTGTTATACTAGTGGTAATCATAAGTTAAGGAGACCATTATGGAATTAAAAAAACGTTCAGAATTTCCTGAAAATGAACTTTGGGATTTAACAGCGCTCTACAAAGACCGCCAAGATTTTTTACTCGCTATTGAAAAAGCCTTACAAGATGTTGAGGTGTTTAAACGAAACTATGAAGGTCAATTAACCTCTGTTGACGATTTCACTCAAGCCTTTATGGAAATCGAGCACATCTATATTCAAATGAGTCATATTGGCACCTATGCCTTTATGCCTCAAACCACTGATTTTTCAAGTGAGTCATTTGCTCAAATTGCTCAGGCTGGTGATGATTTCATGACTAAAGCTAGCGTTGCCCTTAGCTTCTTTGACACTGCCTTAGCCAATGCCGACCTTGAGGTGCTAGATACATTAGAAAAGAACCCTCATTTTAGCGCAGCTATTCGCATGGCAAAAATCCAAAAAGAACACCTGCTCAGTCCTGATGTGGAAAAGGCTCTAGCTAACTTACGCGAGGTCATCAATGCACCTTATGATATTTACACCAAAATGCGGGCTGGTGACTTTGACATGGATGATTTTGAGGTGGATGGCAAAACCTACAAAAATAGCTTTGTCTCTTATGAAAACTTTTATCAAAATCACGAAAATGCTGAGATTCGTGACAAAGCTTTCCGTTCCTTCTCAAAAGGTCTCCGTAAACACCAAAATACAGCTGCTGCTGCTTATTTGGCTAAGGTTAAATCTGAAAAATTGTTAGCTGATATGAAAGGCTACGCTTCTGTCTTTGATTACCTTCTAGCTGAACAGGAAGTGGATCGTAGCTTGTTCGACCGCCAAATTGATCTCATCATGACTGAATTTGGACCGGTTGCTCAGAAATTCTTAAAACACGTCGCCCAAGTCAACGGTCTTGAGAAAATGACTTTTGCTGACTGGAAGCTAGATATTGACAATGATCTCAATCCAGAAGTTAGCATTGATGGTGCCTATGACCTCGTGATGAAGTCTTTAGCCCCATTAGGACAAGAATACACGAAAGAAATCGAACGTTATCAGACAGAGCGTTGGGTTGACTTTGCTGCTAATGCCAATAAAGATTCTGGTGGTTATGCCGCTGATCCTTACAAGGTCCATCCGTATGTCTTAATGAGCTGGACTGGTAGAATGTCTGATGTCTACACGCTCATTCATGAAATCGGGCACTCTGGCCAATTTATTTTCTCTGATAATCACCAAAGTTACTTCAACACCCATATGTCAACTTATTATGTCGAAGCGCCATCAACCTTTAATGAATTGATGCTTAGTGATTACCTGGAACATCAATTTGATGACCCTCGTCAAAAACGTTTTGCCCTTGCTCACCGTTTAACAGACACCTACTTCCATAACTTCATCACTCACCTATTGGAAGCGGCTTTCCAACGTAAGGTTTACACCCTTATTGAAGAAGGCGGTACCTTTGGAGCTGACCAATTAAATGCCATGATGAAAGAGGTCTTAACAGACTTCTGGGGAGATGCCGTTGACATTGACGATGACGCAGCTCTTACCTGGATGCGCCAAGCGCATTACTACATGGGCTTATATAGTTACACCTATTCTGCTGGTCTTGTTATTTCAACAGCTGGTTACCTCAACCTCAAAAATAACCCAAATGGAGCTGAAGAATGGCTTGACTTCCTAAAATCAGGTGGTAGCCGTACGCCTCTTGATACTGCTATGTTGATTGGGGCAGACATTGCCACTGAAAAACCTCTTCGGGATACCATTCAATTCTTGAGTGATACCGTTGACCAAATTATCAGTTACACCGAGGATATGTCACATGCCTAATCTCTATGATTTTACGGTTAAGGCTCAGGATGGCAGTGACATCTCACTAATTAACTACAAAGAAAAAGTGGTTTTGGTCGTGAATACAGCTACCAAATGTGGGCTAACCCCGCAATACCAGGCCTTGCAAGCACTATATGACACATACCATGACAAGGGATTTGAGGTCTTAGATTTTCCTTGCAACCAATTTTTAAATCAAACTCCAGGGGAAGCCGAAGAGATTAATCGCTTTTGCAGCTTAACCTATCACACTACTTTCCCTCGCTTTGCAAAAATCAAAGTAAATGGTAAAGACGCTGATCCTTTGTTTACCTGGTTAAAAGAAGAAAAAAGTGGGCCCCTTGGGAAACGCATCGAATGGAATTTCGCTAAATTTCTCATTGACCAAAATGGTCAAGTCATTAAACGCTATTCCTCAAAGACAAATCCTAAACTAATTGAAGAAGACCTTAAAGCACTTCTTGGTTAATATAAAATAGACTTGGCGTGCCAAGTCTATTTTATATTATAGTTACTATTTAAAAACTTCTTGATAAAATTCAATGCTATCACCATCTTTAACAGTAATTTGATCGGCACCCTTATCTGCCATCTTTCCATTGACCTTAAAAAGCCAGTATTTGTTAGCTTTCGTATCTTGTTCAATACCATCAATAGCAGTGATAAAGCCATCTTTTTCTTTGACCTCATAATTATCTTTGAGGACCTCAAGCACTGTGTCTCCTTCCTCAAAAGAAACTTTTTCGTCAACAGTATTGGTGTCTTCTTTAACAACTAAGCGAACGTGATGGTCTGATTTGGGGACGCTTGGAGTCTGTGTTTGTTTTGTTCCTTGCGAGCAAGCCACTAGTAGCATAGCAACAAGTGCTAAAAATCCTGTTTTAAATCCTTTGTTCACCGATTAACCTCCTAAATAACATCATAATAACTGGAAAAAAGACGAGAGTTGATAAAGCATGCGCTATATTAAAGGGCATCCCTGCTAAAACATAGCTCCACCAAGGCATACTATACAAATACGCAAAACAAGTATCTATCAGCACCCCATAAAGAAATCCCCCAAAGCCAGCAAAAACAGCCTGATAGATAATTTGGTGGCGTTTTACTTTCAGCGTTAAGGGATAAAAGATATACCGCCAAAGCAAGAGAATGAAAGCAAAACACGTGATTTGCCAGAAAACCCAGGGACCAAAGCCAAGTAAAAAAGATGAGGACAATAAGCATAACATCATGACTAAACTAGCTTCTGCTAACCCAAAATAAAGAAGATATACTAAAAAAATAGCCGTCACAGGCTGGACATTAGGAAGACTACTAAAAGCAATGCGAAGTACTACACAAAGGGCAGACATCACAGCGATTCGACTAACAACCTTAGTTGACATAATTTCTCTTTCTTGTTTTTTTTCTATTATGACAGATTTTAGAGCACTTAGCCAGTTTTGGGCTCATTTCTTATAAAACTAACATAAAATGAGGATAACTTAATAAAGAAGCTATCCTACTCTTATACGATATAGTTAAAGACTAGCTTATTCCGTTCACTGATATAGACTATAGCTATATACTAACTTGAGGAATGATTTCTTACATAGGCTCTCGCTCGATTCTTGACCCTTTTAGCACGAACTCTTTAAAATGCAAGATAATATAAGGAAATAGTTAGGATATTTTGATTTTTCCCAGTAATTAAGGTACAATAGCAATAATGAGAAGAAGAATAAAACCTATTGTTGTGCTCGTCTTCTTTGCGCTACTGGCAATGGTATTAATCATTGGAAAGTTACACGCTAATCAAGCGAAACAAAAAGAGCTTGAGCAAGCAAAGGCTAATATTCCTATTGCAACCAGTAGTTCAACTAAACCAAGCACAAGTGAGACTGAAGACTTTGTTTTAAATCCTATTATTGATGTTTCCGGTTGGCAACTCCCAGAAGAAATTGATTATGACACTTTATCACATAACATCTCTGGGGCAATTGTTCGTGTCTATGGAGGGTCACAAATCACAGCCCATAATAATGCGGCTTTTACCACCGGAATTGACAAATCTTTTAAAAAACACATCAAGGAATTCCAAAAGCGTGATGTCCCTGTGGCTGTTTACAGCTATGCCCTTGGACGCAGCGCCAAAGAAATGCGAGAAGAAGCAAGAGCCTTCTACAAAAATGCCGCTCCTTTTAATCCAACTTATTATTGGATTGATGTCGAAGAAGTGACGATGAAAGATATGAACAAAGGTGTTAAAGCATTTAGAGAAGAACTTAAGAAACTAGGGGCTGAAAATGTCGGTTTGTATATTGGGACCTACTTTATGGCTGAACAAGAGATCTCAACAAAAGGTTTTGATGCCATTTGGATTCCCACTTATGGTAGCGATTCAGGTTATTACGAGGCCGCTCCTAATACAACTTTAGATTACGATTTGCACCAATACACTTCACAAGGCTACATCAACGGTTTTAACCATCCCTTGGATTTGAATCAAATTGCTGTAACTAAGGACACTAAAAAAACGTTTGAAAAACTCTTTGGAAAGATTAAGAACTAAAAGACCAGTTTAGAAACTGGCTTTTTTTACGTTTGATAACTCCTGCTCCTGCTCGTCTTGTCATTCTAAAGTTTAGATGGTAAGCCAACTTTCTTGACAGGGCTTTCACGGCATCATATAATATAGAAAAATATAATGATTCACAAAGGAGTGCTTTGGCTGAGATCGCAATTGCGAAATCCTGAGGACCTGATCTTGCTAGTACAAGCGTAGGGATTGTGACCAAACGATAATAGTTGGGAAAACAATGCTCTTTTTGTCTCTGAAAAGGAGTTTTTTTATGTCAAAAAACACAAATGTCAAATACCTTATCGAAGCTGCTATTTTTGCTGCCCTAGCAATGGCACTTTCCTTCATTCCAGATTTTGCAGGATGGTTTAGCCCCTCATATGGTGCTATTCCTCTGGTTATTTTCTCTTTGAGACGTGGGTTGAAATATGGATTGCTTGCGGGACTTATTTGGGGACTATTACATTTTGCACTTGGAAAAGTTTACTATCTCAGCATGTCCCAAGTCTTTATCGAGTATATTTTAGCCTTTATTTCAATGGGATTAGCAGGAATCTTCTCTGATAGTCTTGTCAAAACCTTAAAAGAACAAAAAAAGCCTTTTGCCTTGCTTATCGCCTTAATGGCTACTATCTTAGCCGTTGGGGTACGCTACCTCTGGCACTTTATTGCAGGTGTTATTTTCTGGGGAAGCTATGCTCCAAAAGGGATGTCTGCCATCTGGTATTCCTTTACTGTCAATGGAACTTCTGGATTGCTTACTTTATTAATCACGCTTTTGGCCCTCTTGCTTATCTTGCCAACCCAAACTCAATTTTTTGATCCAAGAGACTAAGCTTTAACAATTTGAAAGCAAACTTAAAAAAATGGTATAATGTTAGTGTTATACTATTTTTTATGTTTAAAACAATGATAAGGACTTGATCATGGCTAAAAAAACAAAACGCAAAAAAACATTAGTGGAACAAATATTAGATAAGGCTCACATCGCTCACCAGGGACTGAGTCTTAATGCTTTAGAAGGTGATTTGCCCTCAGGCATTCAAGCTTCTGATATTTATAAAACCCTCGCCCTCATCGGGGATAAAACGGGACCTCTGATTGGGATTATCCCTTTGACAGAACACTTGTCTGAAAAGCAACTGGCAAAAGTCTCTGGTAATAAGAAAGTCGCTATGATTCCTCAAAAAGACTTGCAAAAGACAACTGGCTACGTTCACGGGGCAAACAATCCTGTTGGGATTCGTCAAAAGCATTCCTTTCCTATTTTTATTGATGAAACAGCCCTCGAGAAGGGACAGATGATCGTCTCTGCTGGTGAGATTGGACGTTCTTTTCAAATCGACAGTCACACCTTAGCCGATTTCGTTGGAGCAAGCTTTGCTGATTTAAAGGAGAAAAAATGAGAACTGTTGCAAATATGATTTGGTTTATCTTTTCTGGTTTTTGGGCTTGGTTGGCCTGGTCTTTTATCGGTATTTTGCTGTGCTTAACGGTTATTGGTATCCCTTTTGGCCTTCAATGCTTTAAAATCGGCAATTTTGGGTTATTTCCTTTCGGTAAAACTATCGACATCGGTACAGGAACTGATAGCCTCATCTTAAATCTCCTCTGGATGTTAATCTGTGGTTGGAGCCTAGCGGTGATGCACCTTACCTCTGCTCTTTTACTCTGTATTTCCATTATCGGCATTCCTTTTGCAGGTCAGTGTCTCAAGTTAGCTCTCATCAGTCTCTTTCCTTTTGGTGCTCGAATCACTTACCTTTAAAGGGATCTTTTTATGAAATTATATTTTGTAAGACATGGTAAAACCCTCTGGAATTTGGAAGGGCGCTTTCAGGGAGCTGGCGGTGACTCACCCCTACTTGAAGAATCCAAAGACGAGATTCGCTTATTAGGAAAGTCGCTATCAAAAATTTCCTTTGATGCTGTCTATACCAGTGACCTTCCTAGAGCGATGGCTACGGCAGCCATTATTTTGGACTCTTTTGACCAAGAGCCTATCCTTTACCATACTAATCAACTTCGGGAGTGGCGATTAGGCAAATTGGAAGAGGCAAAGATAGCCACTATGACAGCTATTTATCCTCAACAGATATCAGCTTTTCGTCATAATTTAGCCCAATTCAAACCGCATCAATTTGAAGCAGAATCCATCTACAAGACCACGCATCGGGTGTGGCAACTGATTCAATCATTTGGTTGCAAAAACTATCATAATGTCCTTATTGTGGGACATGGAGCCAATTTAACTGCTAGTATTCGGTCACTCTTAGGTTTCGAACCCGCTTTACTGTTGGCCAAAGATGGATTGGACAATGCTAGTTTAACCATACTTGAAACCAAGAATGGTCAAGACTTTCAGTGCTTAAAGTGGAACGATAAATCCTTTACAGAATAACAAAAACCGTCCTAACACTAATTTAGGACGATTTTTTAAATCTATTAGTGCCAATGAGTTATAATCTTTCCAGTCATTTTCTAAAAAAGACAACAAGTAGGCCCCTCCTCTCAAGGAAAACGTGACTTGCTAGCCTCCTTATTACTTAATCTTTAGCGAAAGGAACGGCTCTGATACTCTTTATCTGGCATATTTTAAGCGCAAAACCCTTTCTTGTTGCTTGGTTAATCGAAGCAAGATAACCACCTTGTCAATGCTCATGTTGCTTTCAAGCAAACGCTCTGCTGCCATCATCAAACCATTGTTGATACCCATCTGTAAAATTGGATTTTTCTTGTCATTGACATCAAAAATAAATTTATTATCTGGCAAATCAAAGAGAACCTTAACAGCACCAAAGAGTTGTTCAAAGTTATCAATTGCCACATCATAAACAGGCTTAGTTCCTGGCTTTAACTGACGTCCTCTATGGTTAAACCACATCGAATGCCACCCACCATTAAAAGCCCCCATGATATCATTGTCATAAGAATCCCCAACATATAGTGTGGTTTGTGGGTTCATGTCAAACTGTTCTGCCGCCAGGTTAAAAATTTCTTTTTCTGGTTTTTGAAACCCTGTTGCTTGGCTCACAATGACACGCTTAGGATCAATATAATCATAAAGCCCTAATTTACGAACTTTTTTCAGCTGATGTTCTGTTGGCCCATTAGTAATAATCCCCATTGGAACATTCTTTGATTTTAAGAAATCCAAGGTCATGCGCATCTCGTCTAACATGGTAATATTCTCAAGCTCGTGTTCATAGACCTCTTGAAAATGCACTCCCGTAGCTTCATCGATTTCTCTATAGCCAAACTCAAGTAGTGTTTCTTTACAACGCCAGAATCGGAAATGTTCGGTCGTCCACTCCCCTGCCATTACTCTTGGAAATCCAACATCTGAATAGTGACGAAAGCGAATATAAGCTTGATTCATTACTGACATATCAAAATCTGGGAAGCACTTTTCCATGGCGATTCGATAAGGCGCTTGCTGGTCGTAAATTGTGTCATCTACATCAAAAACAATAGCAGTAATCATGAGTCTCTCTTCTTTTCTAGTTTAATATCCCAACCATTATACTATTTTCCATTAGGCTTTTCAATTTCATTTTCAAAAAAGTGCCCCGCTGCAGTTGCATTTTCCAACGAAATATAGGTGTATTCTAGCCCCTTTTATGATACAATGGAAAAGAAATCATATTGGAGGAAAATATGTCTAATCAACACATCGAAGAATTAAATGACCAACAGATTGTCCGCCGTGAAAAAATGACGGCGCTGGCTGAACAAGGAATTGATCCTTTCGGTAAACGCTTTGACCGCACAGCCAACTCTGCTGAATTAAAAGAAAAGTATTCTGACAAAACAAAAGAAGACTTACATGAGCTAAACAAAACAGCTATCGTGGCTGGTCGTTTGATGACTAAACGTGGTAAAGGTAAGGTTGGATTCGCTCATCTTCAAGACCGTGAAGGGCAGATCCAACTTTATGTTCGTAAGGATTCTGTTGGCGAAGACAACTATGAAATTTTCAAAAAAGCTGACCTAGGAGACTTTCTTGGCGTTGAGGGAGAAATTATGCGGACTGATATGGGGGAACTCTCCATCAAGGCAACCAAGTTGACTCACCTTTCTAAGTCTCTTCGACCTCTTCCTGAAAAATTCCACGGATTAACTGATATTGAAACCATTTACCGTAAGCGTCACCTTGATTTAATTTCAAATCGTGAAAGCTTTAACCGCTTCGTGACCCGTTCCAAAATGATTTCAGAAATCCGTCGTTATTTAGACGGACTTGATTTCCTAGAAGTAGAAACGCCTGTGCTTCATAACGAAGCTGGTGGTGCTGCTGCTCGTCCTTTCGTTACTCACCATAATGCTCAAAACATTGATATGGTGCTTCGTATCGCAACAGAACTTCATTTGAAACGTTTGATTGTTGGTGGTATGGAACGTGTTTATGAAATTGGTCGTATCTTCCGTAACGAGGGAATGGATGCCACTCATAATCCTGAGTTCACTTCTATCGAGGTTTACCAAGCTTACGCAGATTACCTTGACATCATGAACTTGACAGAAGGCATAATCCAACATGCCGCTAAAGCTGTTAAAGGTGATGGGCCTATTGATTATCAAGGAACTGAAATTCGTATCAATGAACCTTTCAAACGTGTCCACATGGTAGATGCTATCAAGGAAGTGACGGGTGTTGATTTCTGGCCTGAAATGACTGTCGAAGAAGCTATTGCACTTGCCAAAGAAAAACAGGTTCCACTCGAAAAACACTTCACAAGTGTTGGACATATCATCAATGCTTTCTTCGAAGAATTCGTTGAAGAAACCTTAATCCAACCAACCTTTGTCTTTGGTCATCCTGTTGAAGTATCACCTTTGGCTAAGAAGAATCCTAAAGACGCCCGCTTCACCGACCGCTTCGAACTTTTCATCATGACCAAAGAATACGCGAATGCTTTCACAGAGTTAAATGATCCAATTGACCAATTATCTCGTTTTGAAGCACAAGCACAAGCCAAAGAACTTGGTGATGACGAAGCAACTGGCATTGACTACGACTTCGTTGAAGCCCTTGAATATGGTATGCCGCCAACTGGTGGACTTGGAATTGGTATTGACCGTCTCTGCATGTTGTTAACAAACACAACAACTATCCGAGATGTGCTACTTTTCCCAACCATGAAACCTTAATATAAAAAACTTATGATAATAAAAAGGTAGTCCTACTTCAAGTGGATTACCTTTTTTATATTGCTTCTTGTCTTATTTATTCAACTTTCTTGGTTTTATGTTGTAAAAGAGCCTTCGCAAGAACAAAAGAGACTAGAGTAGATAGAAAAATCGTTACAAAGATGGCAAGTATTTGCGGGAATAGAAGATGAGGTCTCAATAGCGCAAGCCCTAAGCTTCCTAAAAAACCTCCTATACCATTCATGGCAAATGAATCCACCACATCATCAACAGGCAACTGATGACTAAGGTAATCCGTCAGAAGACAAGTCAAACCACTTGC
Organism: Streptococcus dysgalactiae subsp. dysgalactiae; assembly: GCF_900459225.1. Classification (NCBI taxonomy): domain Bacteria; kingdom Bacillati; phylum Bacillota; class Bacilli; order Lactobacillales; family Streptococcaceae; genus Streptococcus; species Streptococcus dysgalactiae. The sequence goes on along the minus strand of NZ_UHFH01000003.1, from coordinate 633,672 downwards.
TACAAAGGTCAAAAAACTAATCTCTCCTGTGTTAAGATACCCTACACCTGCCGTACTGGTCACTAGGCCAACAATCATGCCATTGAGCAAAGCAACGGTTGATTCTTCCTTGTGCCTTAAAAAGGTTACTAGACTCCAAGAAAAGCCACCACAAACAATGGCTAAAAGGGTATTAAGCAAAACTTGACCCGCCAAAGCATTCAATTGTCCAACAGGTCCAACATTAAAGCCAAACCAACCAAAGGTCACCAAAATCATACCCAGATATAACCATTCTTGGCGAATCTTCTCATGCTGGTGAGGAGTTTTCCCAGCAAAATGAGCCAAAATATAAGTTGACAGTCCAGCCGATAAATGAACCACCATACCTCCCGAAAAATCTCTAGCACCTAAGTTAGCTAATAGACCCTCTGTATTCCACATCAAGTAGGCTAAAGGGGTATAGACTAAACTAATCCACACTCCAACTAACAAGAGGAGATGACTGGTTTTGACCCGATCAATGATGGCACCAATAAGCATAACCACTGCATACAAGCAAAAACATAATTGGAATAACAAGTCCAAGGCTCTTTCTAAAGAAACTGATTTTACCGTCATTAAGGTTTGCATTTTGCCTTCAAAGGCGAAAAAGTAAGCGCCTAAAATCCAAATAAGAGTTGCCACCAGAATGGCTAAGGTAAAACGATAAATCACTTGCGGAGTAAGCTGTTTATCTAAGCTTCCAAAATAAAAACAGGCAACTCCAAAGATCATCACCCACATTACTAAAATACATATTAATAGAAACATGATTTTCCTTTCTTTACAAAGTTTCTAAGTTTTGTTAAACTGTAAAATAGTTAACTAGTTAAGTATTTTAACCTAAGTCTAAACACTTGTCAAGGAGAATCATATGAAACATTATCAGATTATTATCATTGGAGCAGGAGCTGCCGGCATTGGATTCGGTGCCGCTTTAAAAAGATACGACATTAACGATTTTTTGATTCTTGAGCAGGGAACTGTTGGAGATAGCTTTTTGAAATGGCCAAGAACTACACAATTTATTACACCTTCCTTTACTACAAATGGTTTTGGTTTTCCAGATATTAATGCTGTTGTTCCTAATACATCACCCGCTTTTAGCTTCAATAAGGAGCACCTATCTGGACCTGAATATGCTCATTACTTGTCCTTAGTTGCTAAAAATGACAACTTATCGATTCAAACGAATACTCAGGTACTAACAATCCAACGCCATCCCAAAGGTTATCACCTAAACACTAGCCAAGGTGATTTTAGTTGCCGTTATCTGATTATGGCAACCGGAGAATTCCAACTGCCAAACACTCAAGGAATCAAAGGAGCTAAACTAGGCATGCACTATGGTCAAGTTGACTCCTTTAATGTCAAATCTGAAGATCCTTTTATTATTATTGGGGGAAATGAGAGTGCCTGTGATGCCCTCACTCATTTAGCCTATCTTGGCAATGAGGTTCATTTATTTACCGATAGTTTTGGAAAAAGCGAAACAGCTGCCGATCCTAGTATTTCCTTATCACCGATTACCCAAGAGAGACTCAAACATATTCAAGACAATCCCAACTATCACATTCACATCACAGAAGGAAAACATGCCCAAGAAATCCATCAAACCGAAAAAGGTTATCAAGTCATTTTTCAAGATGGCAGCACTGCTTATAGTCGCCACAAACCTATCTTAGCCACTGGATTTTTAAACACCTGCCAGCTTATTGGCGGAGAAGCCATTTTTGACTACAATCAAGATGGTATTCCCCTAGTAACAGAGAATGACGAATCCACCCTAAACTCAAACTGTTTCTTGATTGGTCCTAGTTTGAGACAAGGAAATACCATTTTCTGCTATATTTATAAATTCCGTCAACGCTTCTCGCCACTTATCACTGAAATTGCTAGCCGAGAAGGCTGGCAGCTTGACCCTGATATTCTGGAATTTTACAGAGCTAACCAAATGCATCTTGATCGCCTAGACTGCTGCGAAGTCACTTGTGATTGTTAATGGCTTTTATGCTATAATAGAGGGTATCCTAAAGAAAGTAATGAAAACGTGATGACAAAAGAATATATCTCTTATATTAGTGCTGCTATTTTTGTCCTTTATGGTCTTCTAGCTGCGAAGTGGATTTTTATAGGCTTAGGTCTAATCTTAGTTTTTGTAGGCCTTGCTGACCGTCTTCAATCTAAAAAATAACCCTTCTCCGTGTCAACTGCACCCGATTACCAGCCTTAAAATGGCCAAGATGTCAAGGTGCAGTTGACTAGAAGGGTTATTTTTTACAACCATAGAGAGGTTTTACTTACGAAAAGCATCTAAGATGGTTTTAAATTCTTCATTGGTAAGAGTAATGCCTTTCCCCATTTTCGTATGGTCTGGACTCCACGTGCGGATATCCCATTTGGCTTCTGCGCCATTAAAGCTGACGCGGTTCAATTCTTTCGTCCAACCTTTATCATTTTCTGACAAGGTGAGTAAGTGTTCTTCAATTTTAAACGTAAATTCTGCCATTATTTTTTCCTCCTTACTTATACTATTCGAAAATAAATTGACAAAAGCAATCTTTTTTTCAACTTTTTAGTTATGATGACCTTATTTTATCAAGTTTTTTGAAAATAAGCTATCGTGGTATCTAATTTTCAAAAAACAGGCTCTTTTATCCCAAACGCAGCTTTTACGCCACTAGGGAAAAAGGGCCTTTCATATTTATTTCAATTAAGCTCTGACCGTTTTACTTGTACCGTCTTTTTGATAGAGGTTAACCAGACCTTCCTTGCAAGCCCTAATCATATCCCCTGGCTTAACTTCTCTCGGTAAAGAGATGGTTAAGAGTTCCATTGGATTTGGGGCACGGTCAATCTTTTGGCCATCCGCATCATGTAGATCCTTAACAACCGTTTCAAAATGACGGAAACCTGGTCCATAAAATTCAATCCGATCGCCTTCCATGATGACATTACGCTGACGAATGGTCGCTGTCATGCTAGCTGAGTCAAAGGCAACTACTTCTCCGACAAATTTGTATTGTGGAATTTTACGGCGAGCGCCAAACAACTGTTCATTCTCGCTTGGAGTGCCATAATAAAAACCTGTTGCCAATTCACGCTGAGCCACCTTCCATAGTTCGTCAATCAATTCATCTTTAATCGCATAGAAGGCCTCCGGACTTTCCATATAAGCATCTACAGCCGCCTTGTAACAGTTGGTTACGGTTGAGACGTAATGAATGGATTTCATCCGTCCTTCGATTTTTAGGCTATCAACCCCATTTTCAATCAGGTCAGGAATATGCTCAATCATACACATGTCAACAGAAGACATGGAGTAGTCTTCAGGAATTTCTCCTTTTAGAGAACGACGTTCAGCCCCAAATGGCATATCATAGAGATCATATTTCCAACGACAAGACTGTGAACAACCACCTCGGTTAGCATCACGGTGACTCATGTGGTTGGATAAGACACAGCGGCCTGAATAAGAGATACACATGGCTCCATGGACAAAGGCTTCAATTTCCACATCTGTCCGCTTACGGATTTCTGCTAATTCAGCCATATTGACCTCACGGGCTAATACAACACGCGTCAACCCGATCGCTTTCCAAAATTCAAAGGTTTCATAATTGGTAGATGAGGCTTGAGTTGATAAATGAATTTCCAAACCTGGAGCTTCTGTTGAGCAAATGACAATCAAGGCTGGGTCTGAAACAATGACCGCATCAAGTCCCATATCACGCAGTTGGCGGAACCACTCACCCGCACCAATTTCGTTCCCCTCATGGGTAACCATGTTAGCAGCAACATAGACCTTAGCCCCACGCGCATGAGCATAATCAATGCCTTCTTGCAATTCCTCCATAGAGAAGTTACCAGCACGGCTTCTTAGACCATAGGCCTGTCCTCCGACAAAAATAGCATCTGCGCCATAGTCAATCGCAACTTTTAATTTTTCCAGTGTTCCAGCAGGTGATAAAACCTCTGGACGTTTTTTCATATGTGACATGTGATATTCTTTCTATTTTCAAGATAGGTAGATTACCTGTGTAATGGTGTCATAACCCTGTCTTGCCTTGAAATAGTAAACTCACTCAAGATAAGGGTTACGTGTTTATTTCACGGTTTTTGGATCAAAATCGTAAAAACCAGTATCTAGACCACGGCCAGATGGATGATGGGCATGTACCTCTTGATCAAGCTTTTTAGCTTTCCCTTGGGTAAATTGCCCTGCTTCTAATAACTCTTTTGCTTGAATAAACAATTTAGTAATAGCTACAAAATCATCACCAGGACAGTAAATACCATCCAGCTTCCAATGAGTTAAACCATGCTCATAAAGCTCACCCAATTTAGACATCATATCAATATCATTATTAATGAAAATATGAGTGCCATGATTGTCCTCATAAATGGAATAATGACTGTTAGCATCTCCTGGCTCTGCCAAGAAAAGACCGCGTTCACGACTAACCTCATCATCAATCTTGGTAAAATGGTAATAATTTTCTAGCAAGGGACGTTTCGAATGATGAATGACTGAAGCACCATAGACAAGCACTTCTGCTGGAAATTCCAAATTTTCAGCTAAGGTGAATAACTCTGCTGATGGGATTTCTCGAGCCAAGACACTTTCAACAGCACCATGTTGCCCCCAGAAATTTACCTGGCGACTAGACGTCACAAAAACAGATGTGTCATAAATCAGTTTAAAGTTATAGCCATCCCTTTTATTGACATAAAACACACCTGCATCACCAACCACAAGATAGTCAACAGCAATCTCTGCCATTAAGTCTAAAAAGGGTTTGATGTGATCCATCATATCTTGATGCATCAAAGCATTGCAAGCTACTGTTAATTCTTTTCCAGCCTCGTGGACTAGTTTGGCAATTTGTCTCAATTCGTCATAAGAAAAATTATGGGGGAGACGTAACCCATAATTCGCTTCACCAACATAAATACGATCGACACCAGCAGCTAATAAAGCCTTGACTTGCTCTATACTTTCCGCTGTGGCTGTAATAATTATTTTTTTCATATAACCTTTATTATACCAAAAAATTCTAAGCGTCAAGCATATTTCTTGCAAAATCTGACAGCTTCCGATTTGGTAATTTTTTCCTGCCGCAGCTAGCTTCGTCAAGGTTATTGAATTTTTTCAATTTATTTAAAAAAAGATGACAAAATGGGACTTTTGTGGTAGAATAGCTTAGTATCTGAAGGAAAGGAGAGGACTATGCCAACACCGTTAAAGAAGCATGACGCATTCGAACACGACGATTCCTATCAAGAATCCCAGGGTAAATTCCAAGATTTTCAAGAGTTCAATGGTCAGAGTGCTAAACTAAAAGAGTTAGTATTCTTCGCTCGGATTGCTTGCTTTAGCCTTATTACTGTTTTATTTGCATTTGTCCTACTCGTAATGAACTTAGCACCGGTTTTGGCTTTCTTATTTGCCAGCATCATCAGCTTAGGGATCACTTCCTTACTAGCTAAAGGTATCAAATCATTACTAATGTAACTTCTAGAGTCCATTTTCCGTGACTCTTTTTCTTTTGCCAAAAACCAAAAAGATTGAAGCCACAATAACCACTTCCCTTCTTCAGTTAGCCGAAAATTAACTATGGGGACTGGTGAGCAAAGCCTTCAATCTTTTCTTTTTTTGTTTTTTAGGTTGTCTTATTTAGTATTTATCTTGTGAAGTGTCAGCGTCACTAACATGCTCATCTTGTTGAGTATAGTCAATGATAATGTCGTCTTGATTTTCTTTCGCTTCAACTTCGGCAAGGGTTTCTTTTGTTTTTTGCACGAAAGCTGTTGTTTTATCTTTGAGTAACTCAAGAATCTCCTCTTTTGTCACCTCTCCAGTAGCCAGCTTATCTTTCACATCATAGAAAGTGTCACGTGCTAAATGAGTGTATTCACTACCTTTTTCTTTAGCAAGTTGGTGGTAATCATCTGGATTTTCTTTGTAGGCTTGGTAAGCTTTTTCAGCACGATTTTTCAAAGCCTTACCTTTTTCTGTTGATAAGAAGTAAGCTGCTGCTGCTCCAGATGCAGCACCCACTACTAATGTTTTAAAGAATTTACTCATGCTTTTCCCCTTTTTTACCAAATACTTTTGATGCCATCTTACCAACGAGAGCAACTTTACCAGCTTTTGTAACATTATGTGTCGCACTGCTTGCTTTTTGACCAAAATGTCTCGCTTGAAGATTTAAGTCAGATACACTTTCTGACAAATCCGCAATAGCCACAAATAAAGGATCAATTGTGGCAACTTTACCGTTGACATCCTCAACAAGAACATTTGCTTTCGCCAAAATTTCGTTAGTTTGATAGAGAGTGACGTTCACATCGCTAGTTAAAATTGAGATGGTTTTTTTCGCTTCGTCAACTGTTTCAGAAACTTTTTTCAAAACAAGAATTAAAAAAACAACCAAAGCAACAAATGCTAGCGCAATAATAATAAGTGAAATTCCAACCAAATCCATAAGTTCCTCCTCTTTCTATCCCTATTTTTGATAATAAGAAATTCCCTTTTGACGACGTCTTTTAAAGACGAAGACCAGACCAATGATAATTAATAATACAGAAACATATTGGGAAACACGGAAGCCTAAGAACATCAGACTATCTGTTCGCATCCCTTCAATGACTAGACGTCCGCACCCATACCAAATCAGATAAAACGCAAAAATTTCGCCATCGAGAAGGCTTTTAGGCTTGCGACGCCAAATCATGATGATAATAAACCCTAAAAGATTCCAAAGGGATTCATAAAGAAAGGTCGGGATACGATAACTTCCTTCAATAAACATCTGTTTTTGAATAAAGCTCGGCAGGTAGTTCAAATGACTGACAGCTTTACCATAAGCTTCTTGGTTAACGAAATTTCCCCAACGCCCAATAGCTTGGGCAATCATAACTCCCGGTGCAGCGATGTCTAAAAAATGAATAGGATCTAGCACTTTATAATAACAATAAACCAAAAGAACTAGAGCACCTGTAATGAGACCACCATAGATAGCAATGCCACCATTCCAAATAGCAATAATTTCGTCTAAATGATGTGCATAATAAGACCACTCAAACACAACGTAATAGAGTCTTGCTCCAATGAGGGCTAAGGGAAAGGCAATGAGAATAAAATCTAAGATATCATCAGAGGTCATGCCTTTTCTGGGGGCTTCTTTTGATGCCAAGTAAACCGCCAAAATAAGGCCTGATAAAATACATAAAGCATACCAATGAATAGTCAGTGGACCAAGGTGTAAGGCAATGGGATTAATCATCGGCTCGCCTCATTTTTAGTGATTAACTGGGTCAGGCGATCTTCAAAAGTCTGGGTAGCATCAAATCCCATCTCTTTAGCCCGATGGTTCATAGCAGCAGCTTCAATAACCACCGAAACGTTACGACCTGTTTTAACTGGGATACGGATACGAGGAACGCTGACACCTGAGAAGGTAATCTCCTCATTCCCATTTCCGAGGCGATCAAAGACTTTACCAGCCTCGAAGTTTTCAAGGTAAATGGCCAATTGAACTTGGGAAGAATCTTTAACAGCACTAGCCCCGTATAGAGACATAACATCAATAATTCCAACTCCACGAATTTCAAGCAAGTGGCGTAAGATTTCTGCTGGTTCTCCCCAGAGTGTTTCTTCGTCTTTTGCGTAAACATCCACGCGATCATCGGCAACCAAGCGGTGGCCACGTTTGACCAGCTCTAATCCGGTCTCACTTTTACCAATACCAGAATCTCCTTGAATAAGTACCCCCATGCCATAAATATCCATTAAAACACCATGGACACTGGTTCTCTCCGCTAAAGATGCGTCTAGAAAATAGGACATTTCCCCAGCCAGACGACTGGTCGATACTCGACTACTCAAAAGGGAAATCCCTTCTTCTTTTGCTGCCTGGATCATTTCATCAGGAATCGCTAAGGCTCTAGAAACAATGACAGCCGGGGTATCCTTTTTAAACATTTCCTTTAAAACAGAATAGCGATTATGAGAGGTCATTTGAGTAAGGTAAGACCACTCTTTCATACCAAATAGCTGCAACCTTTCTGGAGCATAGTAATCAAAATAACCAGTCATTTCAAGTCCAGGACGTGAGATATCTGATGTTGTGATTTCTTTTTCTAACAACTCATCTGTAGCATATACCACGTCCAATTTGACTTTTTTGACTAACATCTTTACAGTAACCGTCATATTTTCTCCTTTTTCAATATTATAACACAAAACACTATCTAAGCCTTTACAAATACTCTAATTTGTGTCATCAAACTAAAGAAAAGTAAGATTAGAAATCCTTTCCAAATTTACTCTTCTTTTTCAGGTTTGTTTTGTTCAGATGAGAAAAATAACTGCTCTGCAACTCTTCAAAAAAGACCTTATCTTAATAGATAAAGGCCTTTAGCATAGCTGTATGTTAGGAGATTATAACATATTCCATAGCTGAGAAAACCTTCAAGTTCCTGTTAATTCTCAAAGGCTTCTCATTTGTTTACCAAAACCAACCGTCTTCGTCTTCATCTTCATCTAAGACATCCGCATCTTTACGACGACGGGGACCACGACCATAGCGTTCTTCAAGTAAATCTTCTTTGTAGGGCAGGAAGAGGGCTAACAGAATATAAAGCAATAGTCCAAAACTAGTGCCATAGATGAGAAGAGCTGCCAAGACACGGGCTAAAGTAAGATCCCAGCCATACTTGTCTGCTAATCCGGCAACGACACCAGCCACTAATCGATTTTTTCGTTGTTTATAAAATTTAGTTTCCACGGTTCCTTACCTCCTCATTCTATAATAATAGTTTACTTGATTTTTCGCAAAAGAAAATCAGCCTTACGACTGATTTTTTTCAATAAGTTTTCCACGACAATTTCCACAAACATATTTAGCCAGATTGATACGCCTTTTTCGTTGATAAACCTGCCCACATGTTTGGCAACTATAATGATGATTAGCCTTTGGATTAGAGCTAGTTGGGACATAACGAAGCCCATCTACTTGGGCTAGCAAATCTTTGAAATCCCTATCCTTATGGTGATACCCTCTCCCTTCAAAATAGAGGTGGTAATGACAGAGTTCGTGACGGACAATTTGTCGAAAAATAAACTCTCCATGTTCCTCAAACACTCTAGGATTAAAATCCAAATGACCATCTTTTGGGAAAAAGCGACCGCCAGTTGTTTTTAGACGCTTGTTCCAATAAGCCTGATGTCGAAACGGCTTGCCAAAATCAGCCAGGGAAACTTCTTGGACATAATTAGTGAGTGTCACGCGGTGGTAATAGGCTGAGATTGACCTTGTGGCGGTCCAAGTCAATCTTAGAGACCCAAACAGTTACCAAGTCCCCCACTGAAACAACTTGACTTGGATGATTAACAAAGGTCTTACTCATTTCAGAAATGTGAACAAGCCCATCTTCATGAACACCGATGTCTACAAAAGCACCAAAGTCAACCACATTTCTCACGGTTCCTTCTAGTTTTTGACCAATAGCTAAATCTTTCAAATCAAGTATATCTTGACGCAAGATTGGTGCTTCAAAATCATCACGCAGGTCACGACCTGGTTTGAGGAGGTCAGTAATAATATCGTTAAGCGTTTCTAGGCCAATGCCTAAAGTTTCTGCCATTTGAGGAATTGTTACAGCAGCCAATTTTGCTTTAGCAGCCTCATCCAAATCATGAATCTCAAGTACCTTAAAAAGTTCTTTGACTGCTGGATAAGATTCTGGATGGACACCAGTATTGTCTAAAATATTTTTGGCTCCTGGAATACGTAGGAAGCCAGCAGCCTGTTCAAAGGCTTTGGCTCCTAATCGAGGCACTTTTTTGATGTCAGCGCGCGATGTCAGCGCCCCATTTTCTTCACGGTATTTGACAATATTTTCTGAAATAGTCTTATTTAAGCCAGACACATGCGCTAAAAGCGATGGGCTAGCGGTATTTACGTTAACTCCGACTTGGTTGACCACGGTATTTACAACAAAGTCAAGGTTCTCACTCAACTTTTTCTGACTCACATCATGCTGATACTGACCAACTCCAATAGATTTAGGGTCAATTTTAACCAATTCTGCGAGCGGGTCTTGTAGACGGCGAGCAATAGAAATAGCAGAGCGCTTCTCCACTGTTAGGTCTGGAAACTCATGACGCGCTAACTCTGATGCTGAATAAACAGAAGCTCCGCTTTCATTAACAATGACATAGGAAGTATTTGGAAAATTCTTCAAAACGTCTGCCACAAAGGCTTCGCTCTCCCGACTAGCCGTTCCATTTCCAATAGCAATAATATCAATTTGGTAAGTCTCAATGAGTTGAGCCAGTGTTTCTTTGGCTGCTTGAATCTTCGTTTGGCTAGCAGGTGCGACTGGATAAATGACTTGTGTCGCTAAAAGTTTACCTGTCTGATCAACGATAGCCAATTTTGCACCTGTTCGAAAGGCAGGGTCAAATCCAAGAACCATTTTTCCTTTTAATGGGGATACCAGCAAAAGGTGACGGAGATTTTCGGAAAAGAGGTGGATGGCCCCATCTTCTGCGGCATCACTTAGCTCTGAACGAATCCGTCTTTCCATGGCTGGAACAATTTTATTTTTGATGCTCTGATTGATAACGTCTTCAATATAAGGGTTCGTTTCTTTGAAACGCACACTGAAAAAGCGTTGCATTTTCTCCAAATTATGTTCAAAAGATACTTTTAAGATGCCTAATTTCTCACCACGATTCAAGGCTAAAGTACGATACCCTTGCATGTTGGACACTTGGTCAGAAAAATCGTAATAGATTTGGAAAACCTTTTTCTCATCCAACTGCTCATCTTTAAGCGTTGATACTAAGCGGCTATACTGCCAAATCTCATTGTAAGTCCAAGAACGTAACTTGCTGTCTTCTGACATGGCTTCCACAAGAATGTCCACAGCTCCTGCAAGAGCAGCCTCTGGGCTAGTAAAACCTTCTGTGACAAAGGGTTCTGCTGCTGTTTCAAGGTTTTGAGCATTTTGTAAAATCAAACGCGCCAATGGGAATAAACCTGCTTCACGCGCAATGGTTGCCTTTGTTCGGCGTTTTTCCTTATAAGGCAGGTACAATTCTTCCAAGTCAGCGAGTTTCTCAGTTGCTTCGATACTAGCCCTTAATGAACTGGTAAGTTTTCCTTGCTCTTCAATTTTAGCCAGAATAGTCACTTTACGCTCATTGAGGGTGGTAAGTGATTTGTCCATATCAATAATGGCTTTAATCACTACCTCATCTAAATTCCCTGTTGCTTCCTTGCGGTAACGCGCAATAAAAGGAATGGTGTTACCTTCTGCTGTTAAAGCCAGTACCTGTTCAATTTGGTTAAGGCTAACAGACAAAGCCTCTGCAATTGTTTGATTCGTTTTATTTTCCATAATAGTATCTATTATAGCATAAAGTCGTTTAGGAGAAGATAATTGAATAGAAACAAAAACACCCCAATTGTTAGATTTTTTGTCTAACTTTTGGGGTCAGTATATTGTAGGTGCTCGTTTTTAGGATTAGGATAAGTTGCTCTATGACCTCAAACCTAATTCAAATCAATTAATTCTCCTGTTTCCAAATAGACCACACGCTCGCAGATATTAGCAATGTAATCCGCAAAGCGTTCCAAATGCCCTATAATATAGAGATACTGAGTACCATTTGGAATGGAGGTTTCTTGGTCTTTCATAAGGCTTATAATTTCTTTTGATAAGGCATAATAGTGCTGATCAATCTGTTCATCTGTTTGTGCAATAGAAACTGCTTTTGAAGCCTGATGCAAAGGAAAGGTTTCTAATAAATCAGCTAACATGCGAAGTGCTGATTGCCCCATCAGATGTAATTGGTCTTCGCTGGGGGATAGTTGGTCTTCTTTTAATTGTAAAATAGCCTTAGCGATACCTGTCATATGGTCTCCCATTCGTTCAAGATCCGAACAAGAAGACATAATGCTAATCACAAAGCGAAGATCAGATACTTGAGGTTGCTGTAGGGCCAACATTCTGGCACATACTAATTCGATGGCACTTTGCCTTTGGTTAATCTTCTGATCTCGAGCAATAATCTGCTCTGCCATGTCTTTATCTTTAGAAGCCAGTGCCAATAACGTTTTTGAACCCGTTTCAAGGACAAGCTGCCCTAACTCTAGAAAAGAATGTTCTAGTTCTTGTAATTCTAATTCAAATTGGTCTCTCATAAGGTTTTTTCCTTTCCTTAGCCAAAACGTCCTGAAATATAATCTTCTGTGCGCTGGTCTTTTGGATTCGTAAAGATATCCACCGTATCACCAAATTCACAAATTTCTCCTGTTAAGAAAAAAGCGGTTTTATCGGAAATACGAGACGCTTGTTGCATGTTATGAGTGACAATAATAATCGTATAGTCCTTTTTCAGGCCTTGAATCAAATCTTCAATCTTTAACGTGGAAATAGGATCTAGAGCTGAGGTAGGTTCATCCATTAGCAAAATATCAGGTTCTACTGCTAATGCCCTAGCAATGCAAAGGCGTTGTTGCTGACCACCTGATAAAGACATGGCACTTTTTTTCAAGTTATCTTTGACTTCATCCCAGATGGCAGCTCCTTTTAGCGATTTCTTAACCAAAGCGTCTAGTTCTTTCTTGTCACGAATCCCATGTGTTCTTGGTCCATAAGCGACATTGTCATAGATAGACATAGCAAAAGGATTTGGTTGTTGAAAAACCATTCCAACACGCTTGCGTAACTGATTAAGGTTGAATTTGCTACTGTAAATGTCTTGATTGTCTAGCAGCACCTCCCCTTCAATACGGCAAGATGACACTAAATCATTCATCCGATTGAGGGTTTTTAAAAAGGTTGATTTACCACATCCAGACGGCCCAATAAGAGCTGTTATTTGTTTTTCGGGTAAGTCAATAGAAATATCTTTTAGAGCCTGAAACTCACCGTAAAATAAATCTAACTGTCTAATTGAAAATGTTCCCATACTAGGAAGCTCCTTTCACAAGTTTCCGAGATAATAAGCTTGATAGGGTATTAATGATTAAGACCGTGATAATCAAAATGACACCGGTCGCATATGCCTCATTGACATGCAGTCCTTCGCTCGACAGCATATACATGTGCAAAGCTAAAGAACGGCCTGAAGACATGAGACTAGTTGGCGTATTCGTCGATGTTCCTAAGGTATACATCAAAGCAGCTGTTTCACCAATGATACGACCAATAGCTAATATTACACCTGCTAAAATTCCTGGCATGGCAACTGGCAAAACAATCCGAAAAATCGTTCTTATCTTCCCTGCTCCAAGTCCAAAGCTAGCTTGACGCATGCTATCACTAACGGATAAAAGGGCTTCTTCTGTTGAACGAATGATGACTGGCAAAACCATAATAACCGACGTCAATATTCCTGATAAAAGAGAATATTGGAATCCCAGAAAAACGACAAAGAAGAGCATGCCGAATAAACCAAACACAATGGACGGAATCCCGGATAAAGTGTCTGAAGCTAGCCGCATCATCTTTACCCAAAGAGAATCTTTTTTAGCGTACTCCACGAGGTAAAACCCCGCGAAAATGCCTATTGGCAAAGCTAGAAAAAGAGAACCAAAAACCAATATAACAGTGGAAATAATGGCAGGCATTAGGGAAATGTTCTCAGAAGTATAGGTCCAAGAAAACAAAGACATATTGAAATGTGGCAGTCCTTTAATCAGAATAAAACCGATAATCACAAAAAGGGACACAAAGGTTAATGCTGCAAAAAAGTAAACGAAAGTTTTTAACACGTATTTACTCATAAGACGATTTTCCTTTCAAATAAGCAAAGCCCGCATTAATCAGAAGAATAAAGAAAAAGAGAACTGCTGATGTCGCAATAAGAGCATCCCTATGCTGACCTGATGCGTAAGCCATTTCTAAAACAATATTGGTGGTTAGTGTTCTAGTCCCTTCAAAGATACCACTTGGAATCACCGGTTGATTTCCCGCAACCAAAATGACTGCCATGGTCTCTCCAATGGCTCGACCAATTCCTAAAATAATCGCTGATAAAATTCCTGATCTAGCTGCTGGTAAGATGACGCTGAAAATACTACGTTCATGACTAGCGCCCAAGGCCAAGCTACCTGAATAGTAGGTTTTTGGAACTGTTCTTATGGCTGATTCTGACAAACTGATAATTGTCGGGAAAATCATTATTCCTAGTAATACAGAAGCTGTGAAGACACTCATGCCGTTACCTGAAAAGGTCCTAACCCAAGGCACTAATAATTGTAGCCCAAAAAATCCGTACACAATGGAAGGGATGGCTGCCATTAAGTTGATAGCTGATTTTAAAAAACCGTATATGGGTTTAGGGCAATAATAAACCATGAAGACGGCCGTTAGCACGCCTGTTGGGACCCCGATAAGAATTGCTCCAAACGTAACCAGCAAGGACCCAATAATCATCGGTAAAATGCCATAACTAGCTGGATTGTTTGTTGGGGACCAATCACTGCCTAACAAAAAACGTGAAAAGCCATAATCTGCCATAAAAGGTAAGCCATTCCTAAAAATAAAATAACAAATGAGTAAAATAGCAACAACGGCTACTGCTGCACTCATAAAGAAAATGGCTTTGAAAATAGCTTCTTTGAAGGATTGTTTTGTCACATGTTATCCTTTCTAGTGAAGAAAGTAAGGGAGATACCGTATCTCCCTATTAACCTTTCTTATCTTGTGATAATTGATTTTTTGAGAAATGATGCGGAGCTAACAGCAGCACATCACTTATTTCAACTTGTCCCATATGGTCAATTGACCGCTAAAAACATCTGCCAGTTGAGCCATACTGATTTGGCTCGCCTTGTTGTCATTGTTAACCACAACCGCAATACCATCTAAAGCAATGGCATCATGCGTTAGGCTCTTACCTTCTTCAGGACTTAATTCTCGAGAAACCATGCCAATATCCGCTGTCTTTTCTTTAGCAGCTGTAATACCTGCAGAAGACCCATTAGAAGTAATGTCAATTGTCACTTCTGGATTTTCTTTTTTGTATGCTTCTGCTAATTTTTCCATTAAAGGAGACACCGAAGTCGAACCTACAACAGACAACTTGCCTGATAAGTTTCGACTAGTATACTCTGCTGCTTCAGTTTTAGCTTCAATAAATTTATTTTCTGTGACGACTTGTTGTCCTTGTTGAGAGTGAATAAACTTAATAAAATCTTGTCCTAATTGGGATAAATCAGAAGACCATACAATATTAAAAGGGCGTTGGAGAGGGTATTCCCCATCTAAAACTGTCTCACGACTAGCCTTTACCCCATCAATTGCTAAGGCCTTGACGGATTTGGTCAAGGATCCTAAGGAAATGTAACCAATAGCATTCGCATTGCCTTGAACTGCTGAGAGAACCCCTTCTGTGCTATTTTGAATCACAGCTGTCTTAGTAGTATTGTCGGTGTCTTTGTCACCATCTTTTTTGAGAATCCCTGTGATTTCTGTAAAAGCACCACGTGTCCCTGATCCATTTTCTCGTGAAATCACTTCAATTTTACCTGAAGCGGACTGACCGTTATCAGAATTTGTGTTACCACAGGCGACAAGTCCAAATCCTGTTAAACTAATCGCTGCAAGAGCAAGCATTTTTTTGACTTTCATAACAATCACCTTTATTTCTAACTATTTTTTGTGTAGGATTACTACACTTATAGTGTATCAATCCTTTGTAAAGGTTTATCCGTGATTCATGTAAAGATTATGTAAAGAATCAAAAAAAGCTATCTTAGGCAATTATCTGCGCTAACATAGCTTTCCATAAACATAACTAATCAAGTGAGATTTGTTCTGGCAATAAAAGGGTAAAACGACTGCCCTTGCCGAGTTGACTGGTGACTGTAACCTGCCCTCCCAATAATTGACTGAGTTCTTTGACAATGGCTAGGCCAAGACCTGTTCCACCATTTTGCCTACTTCGTCCCTTATTCACTCGGTAAAAGCGTTCAAAAATACGGCTCAATTCCAATTGGCTCATCCCGATTCCTGTATCTGTGACAGAAATCGCTAACCCATCGGTTACTTTCTTAACCTCGACACTAATGTGGCCACCTTCTTCCGTATAACGAATGGCATTGGACAACAGGTTGAGCAAGATTTGTGACAGTAATTGACGGTCTGATACAAGCATTAAGTCATCTGGCACTTGCAGGTTTAACTGCAAGTCTTTTTTTCCTAGTTGAGGTTGCAAGCTTTGCTTTAACTCTTCGACAAAAACAGCCAACTCTATCTCTGTTAACTGCAGGGTCATTTGTTGCAGTTTAGACAAAGTCAAAAGATACTCGATAATATGCTCCAACCGTAAACTTTCTTTATAGATAATCTCTAAAAAATCACCCTTCAACGCCTCTTCCTCTGGCGGCATAGCCTTAATCGTCTCAGCAAATCCTTTGATAGACGTTACCGGTGTTCGTAATTCATGGGAGGCATTTGACACAAAATCCAAATTCATTTTTTCATAGGTTCTGATTGTGGTCAAATCATAAAGCAAGACTAAAACAGCTGACACAGATTTTGCGTCATTGATAATAGGAACTGCGGTCACTTCTAATATCAAATCATCCTCATGAAAACCTGCTACTTCCTTTTTGACTTTGAGTCGTTGATCGAAAGCTTGATGAATGAGGTTACGAATATCCATCCGTTTGAGGTCTTCGATCGACGTCATTTCCTCAGTCATATCAGGAAAATAATGAGGTAGTGACTTACTGGATAATAATAGTTGTCCCTTTGAAGAGACTAAAAACATTCCCATTGTTAAATGAAAGAGTAAGGTCTCCATTTTCTCAGATAAATCTTTGTAGTGACGCTCTTGTTGTACCAAATCTGCTTTTTAAATCCGTCATATATTTGGCAAGAAATGTGAGATCCTCCTGTCCTTTTTTTAAAAAGTGGTCATTACTGGTTAAGAGGGGCTGATGGAGGCTTTCAAAGGCCTGCTCCCACCTCCATAGTCGACAGATCCAATAAGCACTGCTTCCTAGCAACAAGGCTAGCAAAAATAGACCTACTCCTTTACTCAGCCGAGCAACTGCCATTCCTAACAGAATAAAAAAAGAAAGCCCAAAACTAACCAGTAAAAACTGAAGATAGCGTTTCATCTATAACTCCTTAAACTTATACCCATAGCCTCTAATCGTTTGAATAAATTGAGGGTCTTTAGGGTTATCCTCTATCTTATCTCTCAATTTGCCAATATGAACATCCACTAAACGGGTTTCTTGTCCAAAATCATATCCCCAAATCCGTTCAAGTAAACGTTCCCTAGTTAAGGTCATGTTGGGATGTTTCATAAGATAGAGTAAGAGTTCAAATTCCTTTGGGGTAAGGCTCAATAAATGATCTGCCTTATAAACCTCATGCCGGTCTGGATAGACGGTTAGGGCCCCAAATACCCGATAATCATCCCTGAAATCATCTGTGTCATCTTCTTGCTGCTCTTTACTGGTTCGCCGTAAAATAGCCTTGACACGAGCTACTAATTCCCTAGGGCTAAAAGGCTTTGTCAGGTAATCATCAGCTCCTAATTCCAAGGCCAAAACCTTATCAAATTCATCACTTTTAGCAGAAACCATCATAATCGGAGTTTTAATAGCTTTAGCTCTTAGTCGCTTACACACTTCTATGCCGTCTAACCGAGGCAACATAATATCAAGTAGGATAAAGTCAAAAGGCTCTGTTTCTGCCAATGTCAATGCTTTTCGTCCATCTGTTACCAATTGTGTGGAAAAACCTTCTTTACTGAGATGATAATCCAGTAGCCTCAAAATATGTTCTTCATCATCCACTAATAAGATTTGTTTTGTCATCCGTTATCTCCTATTAGTCACATTATAACATACTTATCAGAAATTCTAATGTTGCTGCTCTAACACATAGGTTGTCTCAAAAACGTCTAATCTCTCGTTAAGCGCTCAATGATAGTCTGGTATTCTGGATAAGTAGCCAGCAAATCTGCTCTTTTAAACAATTCAAAATCATCAAATTCAAAACCTGGCGCCACAAGGCAAGATACTAGGGCATAATCTTTCTCGACCGTTGATCCAAAAATAGTTCCTTTAGGAACACAGTAGTGAAGCCGTTGCCCTTTGGACAAGTCCAAACCTAAAGTTACTGCTTCATAATGACCATCTGGTGTAATCATATGGACTGTCAAGGCCTCTCCTGCATGGAAATACCAAATTTCATCAGCCGTTAACCGGTGAAAATGAGAAGGATTAGTTTCTTCTAATAAGAAATAAATACTAGTGTAAAGCGCTCGCTCCTTACCAGAAAAATCTAAACGCTCTGAAGCTTTTTCCATTTGTTTAAAATAGCCCCCTTCCACATGTGGTTCTAATCCTAACCTTCTCACCCAATCTTCTTTTGTCATCATCACAATTTTCCTCCTCTTTATTTTGTTCTATTTTATCACAAAAGCACAATCACAGCTCTTGATAGCTAGACCCCTAACCATCTCATCTGCCATTTGCTTCGAAAAACACTTTGGCTTTGGCATTGTTTCTAAATGATAGTATAATAGACTTATCTTGAATGAAAGAAGGTCATACCCATGGCAATTACCCATAAAAAAAATGATGAACTTGAGAAAATGATGGCAGGTTTTGCTTCATTGCCTCATTTTAATGCTCCCCTTGACGTTTCTACTGATGGTAAATTAGTGACTAATAACAAACCCAATAATCCTACTAAACCAAATCAATCCTAACGTTCTTGTCCGCTGTCTTCACAGTTTCTTTAATCTCTGAAGGTGAGCGTGATTTCTAGTTGTCATACCGCTAATAAAGGTTATTGATTTAGGCTGAGTAGTAATGCTCTAGCCTTCTCTTTTGTCATTTAGAAAGGATATGGTGCATGTCACTGTTTTCAACTCTTCCTCCCAGTGTCCTACAATGGTTTGCGATTTTTTTATCTATTATCATTGAGGCGCTGCCCTTTGTTCTTTTAGGAACGATTCTCTCTGGCTGCATTGAAGTCTTTGTTACGCCAGACTTAGTTCAAAAATACCTACCTAAGCAAAAGTTCTTGCGCATCCTATTTGGAACTTTTGTTGGATTTGTTTTCCCCTCTTGCGAATGTGGGATTATTCCTATTATTAATCGTTTCTTGGAAAAAAAGGTGCCTAGCTATACAGCAGTGCCCTTCCTTGCTACGGCTCCTATTATTAACCCCATTGTTTTGTTTGCAACCTATTCCGCTTTTGGGAATTCTCTTCGCTTCCTCATGCTTCGTCTCTTTGGTGCCATCTTAGTAGCTATCGCGCTTGGCATGATGTTGGCTTTCCTGGTCGATGAGGATATTCTTAAGGAAAATGCTCAGCCCGTGCATTTTCATGATTATTCTCATGAAACCTTGCCAAAACGCATTTATCTAGCACTGGTACATGCTATTGATGAATTCTTCGACACCGGTAGGTATCTAGTATTTGGAACCTTGATTGCCTCTGCCATGCAAATTTATGTCCCAACCCGTGTGTTGACAACGATTGGGCACAATCCCTTGACAGCCATTTTGATTATGATGCTTATGGCTTTCATTCTATCATTATGTAGTGAAGCCGATGCCTTTATCGGAGCTTCCTTATTATCAACCTTTGGAGTGGCTCCAGTTCTTGCCTTTCTTTTAATCGGTCCGATGGTAGATATTAAAAACCTCATGATGATGGTAAAGGCTTTTAAAGGACGCTTCATTGTTCAATTTATCGGCGTATCCGTCATTATGATTACCGTTTATTGTTTACTTGTGGGGGTGCTCTAATGATTCGTTTCTTAATTTTAGCTGGCTATTTTGAATTAACCATGTACCTCCAGTTGTCTGGTAAACTGGACCAGTACATCAATGTTCGGTATTCTTACCTTGCTTATATTTCCATGGTTTTATCTTTCATTTTAGCTCTTGTTCAACTCTATACCTGGATGAAAAACATTAAGGTACACAGCCATTTAACAGGAAAAATCGCAAAGCTGACGAGTCCTTTTATCTTGGTCTTTCCTGTCTTAGTCGGACTCCTTGTGCCGACCGTTACCTTAGATTCCACCACGGTTTCTGCTAAAGGCTACACTTTCCCATTGGCTGCGGGAGCTTCTAAAACAGGAGTCAGTGATGACGGAACCACCATCCAATACCTCAAACCTGATACCAGCCTTTATTTTACAAAATCTGCCTATCAAAAAGAGATGCGTCAAGAACTCAATAAGTATAAAGGCAAGAAACCGGTCACCATTACCACTGAAAATTATATGGAAGTGATGGAATTGATCTATCTCTATCCCGATGAGTTTGTTGATCGTGACATCCAGTACACTGGTTTCGTTTACAACGAACCGGGCCATGACAACTACCAATTTCTTTTCCGTTTCGGCATTATTCACTGTATTGCCGATTCAGGAGTGTATGGGCTTTTGACAACAGGCAGCCAAGCCAGCTACCCTAACAACACCTGGCTGACTGTCAAAGGTCGCCTTCATATGGAATATGATAAAAACTTGGAACAAAATCTACCTGTTCTTGAACTGTCTGAAGTTCACCAAGTTCAGGAACCTGACAACCCTTATGTTTATCGTATTTTTTAGAATCATATAGAATATGCTACCTAAAAAACTCGGTTTTTGGTATTCTAATCAATGGTCAATCAGTCTCTATATCTCAAACAACTTAAAAAGGTCAGCCTAGCTATGTCTAGGCTGACCTTTTGAGGTTATAAGATCCCTTCCAAAAGACCTTTCATAAAATCTTCTGAATGGAATTCTCCAATATCATCCATTTTTTCACCAAATCCGATGAACTTCACTGGAATATCCAATTCTTGACGGATGGCTAAGACCACCCCACCTTTGGCAGTTCCATCAATTTTCGTTAGAATCAAACCTGTTAAAGGGGTTATTTTTGAAAATTCCTTGGCTTGGCTAAGCGCATTTTGACCTGTTGAAGCATCTAAGGCCAAAAGCGTTTCATGAGGGGCATCTGGTATCACGCGCTTAATGATACGGCCCATTTTTTCCAGCTCTGCCATGAGATTTTCTTTATTTTGCAAACGACCAGCCGTGTCAATCATAAGAATATCTGCACCTTCTGCCACAGCTTTTTCCACCCCGTCAAAAACAACGGACGCTGGGTCAGCCTTCTCAGGACCCATAATCACTGGCACATCTACTCGGCGTCCCCATTCGACTAGCTGAGCAACAGCACCGGCACGGAAGGTATCAGCTGCCACTAACATGACTTTTTTCCCTTCTTGCTTGTAGCGGTAAGCCAACTTCCCAATCGAAGTGGTTTTACCAACGCCATTAACTCCTACAAACAACATGACGGTCAAGCCATCTTGATAATTGATAGCTTCATTATATTGTCCATCTTTCTCAT
Source organism: Streptococcus dysgalactiae subsp. dysgalactiae (assembly GCF_900459225.1). Lineage (NCBI taxonomy): Bacteria > Bacillati > Bacillota > Bacilli > Lactobacillales > Streptococcaceae > Streptococcus > Streptococcus dysgalactiae. Next base: position 612,240 of record NZ_UHFH01000003.1, on the reverse strand, counting down.
AGATGTCCACCAATTTTTCCACAATCACGCGTTTCAAGGCATCTGGTTTTTTAGCATTTTCCAGTTTGGCTTCATAACGCAACTCCTCTGTCAAAGTTGTCGCCACATGTACACCGACATCTGATAGAATCAACATTTCTTCTAAGTCCTCGAAGAACTCCTCATCCACGCGTCTGAAATTAGCAAAGAAACTGTTTAAGCGAGCTGAAAAACCTGTTCGTGTTTTTTTCAAGCTACGCTTGTATTTTTCCTCATCCGTTTCCGTCACCTCAGTCAAAGAGTCGTCTTGTGCAACCTCTTCTGACATATCGGACCCTACAGATACCTCAACCGGTTCCTCTGGCATCAGTGGGACAGTTGCTGCAGCTGCTTCTTGAAGACTTGTTTCAACAGCAGCCTTACGACGGTAATAGTCCTCCATAAATTGTTGGCTACTGGATGGTTCTTCTGAAAGACTTGTTTCATCCTCTTCCGTGAAATTAGCTGACTCAGCATCTTGAGTTTGTTCCACTGGGAATTGATCTACAATCGGCTGTTCCTTGATTTCTTCTGTATCTGATACAGTAGCTTGACCGAATGGACTTGACGTAAGATCATCTTTGTCACCGACCATGCTAGCAGAATCTGCTGGAGAAACTGCTGTGCTTTCAACAAGTTTATCTTCACGCTGTTGCGATGCTTCTAAGCTGTCTTCGGAAGCTTGTTCTTCTAGAGTAACAACTGCTGGAGCGTCGTCTTGTGACAGCGTGAGGTCTGGCTGATCTTGCTCACTGGTTGTCGAAACAGCCTCTTCTTTAGCTGATGTTTCCAAAAGTTCTTCTTCTGGTTTGGTTTCGGTCACTTGTTGGGTTTCTTTTTTCCCAAATAAACGATCAAATAATCCCATTAATTCTCCTCATCTAAAATAAATCTTTTGACAGCTTCTGCGACACCAGACTCATCATTGGTCAAGGTCGTCACCGCATCAGCAGCTACTTTAGCTCCTGAAACACCGTTGGCCATAGCCACTCCAAGGCCTGCCCATTCCAACATGCTAAAATCATTCGCTTCATCTCCCATGGCCATAACGTGTTTAGCGTCAAGTCCAAGATGTTCACAAAGCAACTTTAATCCAAATGCCTTGTCAATACCGTTTGGCATGATTTCAAAAATAATATCTCGTGATTTAAAAGCTTCAAAATCTTCAAATAAACGTGGTGACAATTTGGCAATCTGCTGATCCAAAAAGTCTGGATCTGTTACTGTTACAATCTTATTATAAGAAATATCTGTTGGCAAGTCGTCAACAGAACTTACCTCAATAAAATTTAACATAGGATTAGCTAAGCGGTATTGAGAATGCCGACCATCTTTACTAGGAATGCTGTACACATCCCCATCACTGATAACATCGGTTGGTAATCCAACCGCCTCCAGAGCCTTTTGAATCTGGTAAATCTGATCAAAATTAAGAGAACGTTTATCCAAAATTTCTCCTGTGTTACGCTGAATCAGTCCACCATTAAAGGTGATACTGTAATCCTCTTCATCTAGGAGATTTAATTCTTCTAAAAGATTACCAATGGCCCTAAGGGGACGACCTGTTGTAATAACTACCTTAACCCCTTTTTCTCTAGCAGCGGCAAGTGCTTCTTTATTAGCATCTGTCACAATTTTTTCCGTGTTATACAGAGTGCCATCTAAATCAAGCGCCAAAATCTTAATATCCATGCTTTACACTAATCCTTCTAAATACGTTAATACTGCTCCGTCATTGCAGTGCCCAATGACTTGATCTGAAATCGCTTTGATTTCGGGTCTTGCATTCTCCGTAGCAATAGCCTTACCGGCAAATTCCAACATTTGATAATCGTTAAAATTATCTCCAAAAGCAATGGTTTCTGAAGGCTCAATCCCTAAAGCTTGGCAAAGGTGATCCATTCCGAAACCTTTATTAACCTCTTTTAAGATAATATCAATAGAATCAAAGCCTGTTGTCACTGCAGTAGCATAAGGCAAAGCCTGATTTAACCAATCACTACCTTCCAAGACCGTATCGCCTGTAAAGTTGGTAGAAACTTTAAAAATGGTATCATTTTCCATATCTTCAAAGCCATCAACAACTTTAACATTAGCATAGTAGTGTTTGGTTTTTTGAATGTACTCTTGGCTTGCTCCCTTTAAAACATAGGCTGCCTTTTGCCCAGAAAAGACCATACCTGTTTCAACATAATGTGGATTAGCCAAAATCTTTTCTGCAACTTCTACATATTGCGCTTGTGTCATCACATCTGCAAAGAGCACCTCGCCTTGGTACTGAACAACAGAGCCATTTTCAGCTATCACAGCAATCTGATCCAAAAAAGGTTCAAACAGCTGATCAATGGCCAAGAGCGAGCGGCCACTCGAAACAGTAAAGACTATTCCTTTTTCTGTTAGTTTTGGTAATAGCGCAGCTAATCTCGCTTGATCGTATGCCCCATCTTCAGCTAAGAAGGTGCCATCCATATCTGTTGCTATTAGTTTAATCATGTTATTTCCTACTATTTCTTTTGAGTCATGTCCCTTTATTATAACATAGAAGACTAAAAATAGGGCAACTAGGGGCTAAGGCAGGCCTTAAACCACTTCTTTTTTGATATTGCCTGGGCTACCATCTTGTCAAAAAAAGTAACCAAAACTAACTCAAAAAAGCATGAGTTCGCTTTCCTCAACGGAAAACGAAGCCATGCTTTTTAAGTGACTTAACTGAGATAATCCAAGTGTTTGTATTAGTTCCTAGAGCGTTTGTAAGCTAGTGGGATAACCATTAGTAGGCTGGCAAATCCTAAACTAATCAGTAATAATTGAGGAGATTTATCACCTGTTTGTGGTAAGTGTTCTAGCTTCTTGTTGCTATTTGCCACAGCTCGAGCGAGTGGCATTTGAGGCTCGTTGAGCAAGACAAAGACCCTTTGGGCACGCTTCTGAGCAACCTCGCTTTCTCGTAAGTCTTTTTGGCCCAGCAACATGGAATGAGGTGGGGCTTCTTGTGATTCTTCTGGTAACAGCTGTTCTTGTGGATAATGAGTGTTTTCTTGAGAAGACAGATTTCCTTGCCCATCTAAAGCTTTCTCTGCTGCCTTAATTTGAGCCAGAAGAGCATCCACTTCTGCTTGAGTAGCTCCTTGAGTTTCCAAGAGGTTTTTAGCAGCTGTCAACAAGTTGTCGTAAGCTTCTTTGCTAGACTGGCTTGCCATTTGATACTTGGCTGCGGTTTGTTTGAGAACCGATGCTTTGGTCACCATTTGACGGAGGGCAGTGTAATCTGTCTGATGCCCTAACACATGCTCTTTGGCAGTGAGCAGAGCTGCCAGAGCCTGTTCCACTTCTTCCTGGCTCACCTTGGCTTTTTGAAGCAATGCTTTAGCAACTACCAGTTGGTTTTGGTAGGTTTCCCTGTTCAATGGACTAGCATTTGTAAAGGATTGGCTGGCTATCACATTAGCTTCTTCAAGAATTTCATTACTCAAGGCAGTTAAATCTGTTACTTTACCATTTAGGGCTTGACGAGCTTTTACTAAAGTCGCAACAGCTTGATCAATGACCTCTTGTTTAGCTTTGTCTTTGAGTAAGACTTGGGCTTTCTCTAAACTAGTGAGGTAGGCTGTTTTCACATCAATGCTAGCATTGTAAAAGACAGGATCTAAGATAAGATCGCTTTGATCTGCTAGAGTTGCTAACAAGGCTGTCTTATTAATTAGCGTTAATTTGGTAACATTTACCTCATCATCTAGAACGGAAACCACTAACTCATCAAGGTTTTCGAATACATCGTAACCAGTTGGTAATATTAAGGATAATTTGTAATCGCCAGTCGGCACAAATTTACCATAATCTGTGCGTGAGTATTTCGCTCTTGGTAAATTAATATCAGCCCCATTTTGACTAAGGAGATGTACAGACGATCCTTTTGGCAACTCTTTATCTATGTCAACAAGGTAAGAAGCCTTTGTTAAAATATCAACGATAAAGACAACTTCTTTAACACTATCATCTTCAGAAAGGACCACCGTTGCACTTGGAGAGCTGATTAATTTTGCTCGCTCTTCATCGTACAAGAACAAATCAATGGTGTAGGTACCAAATGGTAATTTAAGGGTATTGAGGTCTTGACCGTGATGTTCTTTGGCAATAACATTTCCCTTGTCATCTTTAACGGCATATGAAAACTCCAAATTAATATTGCTATTGAGTTCTGGGCTAAAGATTTTCACGCTAACAAGCCCCTTATCATTTCCGATACTAACAAGGTCTTCTAAAGTCGCAGACACACGATTACCAGCGTAATCCTCTACCACATAATAAACATGGCTTAAATCCGTTGCATCTGCCGGCAACAGGAAGCTACCATCGGCTTCTTGAGGAATAAAGACCTTATTGTCTTGAACAAGGACACGATCTTCTCCATCTGGACACAAAACCTCATTGTAATGCCCGTCTTGATTTTTGATTAAATAAAAAACCTGTTCTCTAAAAATGCCAGATTCTCCATGTTCAACGGCAGGCCGCGCTTTAAAGAGCCGCATTTCCTGATCATAAGTGGCTGTCGTCAGAGTTGGAGCTTGTCTGTCTAGAATGACATCGAAAACAATTTCTTGTTTAGTAGCACCTGGCACATCCTAATAATAGCTTAATACATATTTGTAGCGACCGTCTTCTAATGGTAGTCCATTGGTTGTGGTACCTTGCCACTCTATCCCTACTAAAAGAGTGGATTTAGGGTTGTCTGGTTTGCCGCTGTAATAATTTTTATCTCCAAATTGTGCATCACTTATCCATAATGGAGTATTAAACGCTCTGTCATCTGCGCGATAAACCTTAGCCCTCAAATTGTTAAAGTTTCGTAAAAAGACACCTTTTAACGCTAACGAATCTTGCTCTTGATCATTATTTGGAAAAATCGCTAGCTGTGGCTTGCCTTCTTTGTTCAACTTCAAGATAAATTTGCCGTTAGATGATTGATAAGTTCCTAAAACCTTCAAACTCACTGAACTGGTAGCACCTGTTGAATAAATCTTATTTGCAGTAGTGGTCATCAAGGCAGTGTAGTTTTCCTCTGCTGGAATTTCTTTCGTCGCATCCGGAGCAAAATAGAAACCTGTTTCCTGATTAGCTACGATCTCATAAATTGGTTTTTCCAATACTGCTAGATTTTGGAAGGTTCCTTTAAAGCCAACATATGGTAGACTGACCACCTCGCCACCATCAACAGGGTCTGTAAATTGAACAAAACCTTCTAAGAAATAGCCATTTGGCATGATCTCATGTAATCTATGATGAAATTCGGAAACATCCATATCAATGGTAATAGTTTTAGTCTGACCTGCTTCTACACGGATAGTTCCTCCTTTGATAACAGCTAGTTGCTCGGGTGCTAGGGTGACAAAGCCATCCTTAACCTGATCTGTATTCAAGTAAGTTTGATAAGTCAATTCTTTAGCAACGGGTCCAATATTATGGACAGTCACATCAAACTGGATGCGATTGCCAACATTTCCCAAAGTCACACTACCATAATCATCCTCACCACCTTTCAGGTAAAGTCCCGTTTGAATTGCTGCTGCAACATCTATGATACCAGCTCCTTGCTGACGAGGTAAGGTGAAAGCTTTTGTCTCTGGGTTAAGATGGGCTCTTGCTGTGCTCATCAGTAAGTATTTAATAGTGGTTTCTATCTCGGCTTTTGGCATGTTAGGATGCGTTTTCAATAGGTACTGTTTAACCAAGGCCGCAGCACCTGCCACATGGGGCGAAGCCATGCTAGTTCCGCTCATCATATCATACTCGTTATCATTAATAGAGGCGTAAATAGAACCTCCAGGAGCTGCTAAATCTGGTTTTAATTCCCCATCTGCAGTTAAGCCCCAACTTGAAAAGTCTGACAGGAGGCCAGCCTTAGGATTGGCTTGCTTCTCTTTCATATTGTTAAAGACAAGCTTATAGTCTTGCTTAACCAAGGCATCTCCAAATTCTTTCTGGATAAAAATGGCTGGAATAGCGCGTGCGGTTTCATCAAGTCCCATACTGATATTAGCTTCACCGGCCTTATTATTAAAAATAATCACTCCAGCAGCACCATGCTTAATGGCATTGGCTACTTTTTCAGAAAAGGTTAAATCCCCACGTTCAATCAACGCAATCTTGTCCGTTAAGGTTTTACCAGCATAGTCCTTAGCTTCTCCCTTATTGACAAAAACATAACTGTATTCTTTGTTTAAGTCAAATGATTTCTCACTCAGTTTAGGATCGGCGTAAGAAACTAATCCTTTATTTAGTATGGTATCACTTTCTAATCCTTTAATAGTAAATACACGATTAACCAAACTACTATTATTGTAAGAAGCTACTGAAATAGCTTCTCTGGCAGTTGACGGGCTTCCCACCAAACCATAATCAGGATAAAGAGCTAACGGTTGAGAAGCACCACTACCAAAAGTACCATCGTTCCCTGCCGCAATAACCACAACAACTCCTGCGTGACATGCTTTTTCGATGGCTGCCGTCAAACGATTATCAGCATTGATAAGTGAGCCGTTGGCACTCCCTAAACTAAGATTAATACTATCTGCTCCTAGCTTAACGGCATCCTCAATAGCTTTTACATAAAGAGCTGGCCCTGTCCCTTTTTTAAAGTCGGAAAAAACTCGCATAAACATTACTTGTGCTTCTGGAGCAACACCATAAATCAATTCTCCTGTGTCTTTTTTCGTTGGATTACCTGCTGCAATTCCTGTCACATGCATCCCGTGAGACTCACTATCAGCTTCTTTTAAGTCTGTATTGACATCCACGTAGTTATACCCAAAAATAACTTTATTATTGTACCATTGACCATGAGTAATCCCTGCTTTTTGCTTAGCGGCTTCAAATTCTCCTTGAGACTGGTATTTGGCTTGACTGACATCTGATAGCTGAAGTACATCATGCTGACTATCAAGTCCTGAATCAATAACAGCCACAACAGTTCCTTGGCCTTTATAACCACTATCCCAAACCTGAGGAATTGCGATTATTTTATTACTGTCATTATTTTGTGGGGTAGCTTCTTTTTCACCAACAGCTAGACGATTTACTTCTTCTGCCAAAGGCGTACTGGGGTGAGGAGTTTCTGCCATGTTAACTAGCGGTAGACATCGCCCCTCCCTGAGCGTTTGTATCTGTGCTAGAAGGCATAGCTTGAACGGTTGCAACGGGGGCTTTTTCTTTAACAATTGCTGCAATGGAAGAGGAGGGGGCTTCTTGGGCAGAAGCTGACTGAACAAGACTTGCGACTGAACTGTCGTTTGTAACGGCATCTGCTGAGGCAGTTGTAACGCCACACATGAAAAGCAGGGTTCCCAACAAAACAGACACAGCGCCTACTTTATATTTACGCAGAGAAAAACGTTGTTTTGTGTTCATAAAAACTCCTTTAGTTGTAATAAATTTATTAAAACATAAAAAATAAAAATTTTATACAATTTTCTGAAAATTAATTCCTAAAAATCATTGTTTTCTAAAAAAGGATAGCATTATTAACCTTAACTAATAAGATATGACGTCCATAAAATCCCTAAAGAGAAACTTTCTCAACATCACAATAAGAAAACCATCCTCGCTCATAACCTACTCTATCCTTCACTCTTAAACTAAGAAAAAAGATACCTTTGAGCGATTACCTAATTCGCTCAAAGGTATCTTTCTTTTAAAACGACGGTGCCTAGCCCTCTTGGCTAGGTACTGTTAACTTAAGGTAACCATTGTTATGACAAGTAAGTAAGGTTTTGAGAATCTTTAAGTTTCACAGAAACGACCTTAGATACCCCCGACTCCTGCATCGTAATCCCATAAATGCTATCTGCTGCAGCCATTGTTCCTTTACGATGGGTCACGACAATAAACTGACTGTCCTTATCAAAGCGGTTCAAGTAATCACCAAAGCGTTTAACATTGGCTTCATCTAGTGCAGCTTCTACCTCGTCCAGAATGACAAAAGGAATGGTTTTAACACGGATAATGGCAAATAACAGGGCAAGTGCAGACAAGGCTTTTTCCCCACCCGACATTAGATTAAGAGATTGAATTTTCTTACCAGGGGGTTGGACAGAAATCTCCACACCAGCAGATAAGAGGTCTGTTTCCGTTAATACCAAATCTGCAGAACCCCCACCAAACATCTGGGTAAAGGTTTCCTTAAAACTATCTCGAATAGCTTCAAAGGTGACTTTGAAGCGTGCTTTTACTTCACTATCCATGCTGCCAATTGTTTCCAACAAGAGATTTTTAGCCTTCATAAGGTCAGCTTTTTGACCATTTAGGAAAGTCAAGCGCTCATACACTTCCTCATACTGGGCAATGGCTTCACTATTAATGGGTCCTAATGCACGTATAGCTTTTTGCAAGCCTTGAAGTTCTTCTCTAGCAGCTGGCAGTTGTTCGATACTATTGGCAGCCAGCTTTGCTTCTTCCAAAGCCATTTGAAAGTCTTCTGACAGACTTTTAGCGTAGGTACGTAATCGATTTGCAACCTGTTCTAGGCTAGCTTCTAATTGAGTTTGACGACGAATAAAGGCCTCATTCTTCTCACCTTCTTTGGTCATCTGCTCTGCCAATTCTTCTAATCGGGCCTCATAGTCCTCTATTTCAAATCGTAATTGGACTAAGCGCTCTTGGGATGCCATCTTATGCTGCAAAGCATCCTGTAATTGTTCTTCCCACTGCGGCAATTGTTGGATGCTATCTTGGCTAATATGACTGGTCAAGGCACTCTCAAGATCGGCAATGTCTTGCTGACATTGCTGTAATTGTGCTTTTAGACGAGATTGATTGGCCTGCTCAAATTTCTTCTCATTGAGCAAATCTCTTTCCTCCAAACGGCGCTGAGATAGGGCTTGGCTAAGTTGATCCGTCTTTTGCTTAATTAAGTCCTTGTTTTCCTTGATATCACCAATATCATGGGTCAAATCAGCCTTCTTCTTAGTAACCCTAGTTAGAGCATCTTCGATACGGCTTTGCTCTGCTATCAAAGCATGATCCGAAGTGTTTTCCTGACGTTCACTAAGCGCCTGCAACAAAGTCTGCGAATCATCTTGTTTTTCTTTTAGCTGCTGGTAAGCCATTTGAGCTTTTTGTTCAGCTAAGCGTGCCTGCTCTCCAGACAGTTTTAATTGGGCTAATTCTTCTTTTTTGACTGCTACATCACTCTGTAGAGCAGCGACATCTTTCTCAGCCGCTCTGAGTTGTTCGTTCAGTTGTGCTAAATCCCTGCTAACTTGTTTTAACTCTGGCTTGATAAAGGTGGTGTTATTCTGTCGATTAGCACCGCCAGAATAAGACCCACCCGGACGCAACTCTGTGCCGTCTAGGGTAACAATTCTCACCTTATAACCAAGTAGACGTGCAGCATGATTGGCCTGATCGATGGTTTCAAAAATAGCGGTACTAGCTAATAAGTTTTGAACAATTGCTGACAGCTTGACATCGTAGCGTACAAGGGACTCAGCAGTGCCTAAATAACCGTCACAAGTGGCCAATTGGCATTGGTGATTTTCTGATACGGAACGTGCCTTAATAGTGGTCAATGGCAAGAAGGTCGCTCGCCCCTGTCGATTATTTTTCAAGTAGGCAATAGCTCTTTTAGCAGCAGCTTCATCTGCCACAATAATATGTTGGCTGCTAGCTCCAAGAGCAACCTCAAGAGCCGTTTGATAATCTGTATCAAAAGAAAGGTGCTCACTAACTGCTCCTAAAATCCCACCAAGTTGCTTGGCAGCTTGAAGCACAGCTCTAACACCGGCATAAAATTGGCTATGACTCCTCTGAATAGCTTCCAGACTGGCCTGTCTGGCTTCCTTAGCTTTTTTCTGATCTAGTAAATCAAATAACCGGCTCTGTTCTGCTCGATATCGGTCTTCCAAATGGTTAACGCCTTGCTCACTAGTTTGATAACTTTGAAGTAGCGTTTTGACCTGCTCACTTTGGGCCTTGTAACCTTCTTCTGCTTCTTGACAAGCCTGAGTGAGACTATCAGTCTTGGCGATAAGGTCTTGATATTCTTGAGCCTGATTTTGGCGATCTTGATTTTCTTTTTCCAGTTGTGCTTTTAAGGCTGTTAGTTGATTGGAAAGTTCTGCTTCTTGTTGCATCAAGCCTACAAATTCTTCACGCAATTGTTCAATCAATTGATCTGGATCACTTGAAAAGCGGTCCAATTCTTGAGTCAATCTCGCTAAATGGTCAGCCACATCTTCCAGTTGCTGATCGAGAGCTTTCAAATGCTCAGCACGTTGGCTTTCTTCCGCTTTAAAACCTTTTAGCTGATCTTGTAACTGGTCCAGCCGCTGCTTGGCTTCTGCCTTTTTTTCTGCTTTTTGGCTACTTTCTAGCTTGACCAATTCAATTTGTTTTTCCAAATCAGAAATCAACTTGGTCAATTCTAACAAATTCGTTTGAGTTTGATCAGACTCATGACTAAGCGATTGACGCTTTTGTTTGAGCTGTTGATAATCTGCTTCCATGCTCTGACGATTGGCATAATAAGTAGCTAAATCTTGCTTCACGCTTTCTAAAGCAGCTCTGTCGTCACTTTGCTTCGCTTGATCAAGCGCAATATCTGTTACTAAGATATCAAGTTGCAATTGTTTTCGGCTAGCATCTAAATCAAGGAACTTCTGAGCCACCTTGGCTTGCTTTTCCAGAGGAACGAGTTGGTTCTCTAACTCGTAAATAATATCATCAAGACGGTCCAGATTATCCTGTGTTTGGTTCAGTTTGCTTTGCGTTTCTTTTTTGCGGGTCTTGTATTTTAGAACGCCCGCTGCCTCTTCGAAAATAGCTCGTCTTTCTTCTGGCTTACTGTTAAAAATTTCCTCAACACGCCCTTGGGAAATAATAGAAAAAGAATCACGACCAAGCCCTGTATCCATAAACAAATCATGGATATCACGAAGTCGTACTTTACGACCATCAATCAAGTAATCACTATCCCCATTACGGTAGATATGCCTTTCAATCCGAATCACTTCTTTGGCCTCTTTAATGAAGTGGTCAGAATTATCAAGAACCACCGCTACCTGAGCATAGTTCAAGGGGCTCCGATTTTCAGTCCCTGCAAAGATAACATCAGGCATTTTGCCACCACGGAGACTTTTAGCGCTTGATTCACCTAAGGCCCAACGTAGGCTTTCTGTGATATTGCTTTTGCCTGATCCATTTGGACCAACCACCGCGGTCACTCCCTTATCAAACTCAATTTTAGTCTTGTCTGCAAAGGACTTAAAGCCTTGCATTTCAATTTCTTTTAAAAACATTTAGACCTCACTCAGTTGGACTAGGGCATTTTTAGCAGCATCTTGCTCCGCCATTTTTTTAGACTTACCCAACCCCTTACTAAGAACCTCTTCATTGACAAAGACAGCCACTTCAAACTGTTTAGCATGGGCAGGACCTTTCTCACTGATTACTTGGTAATCAATGGCAATATCTCCCTTTGACTGCAAAAGTTCTTGAAGGCAGGTCTTATAATCTTTGACCTTTTCAAAATTCCCTTTCTCAACTTGAGGAATCATGACCAGCTTCAAGAAACGACGAACTTCATCAACCCCTTTATCTAGGAGAAGAGCGCCTAAAAAGGCTTCAAATAAATCTCCTAAGATAGTATCACGGTTACGGCCACCAGATTTTTCCTCGCCTTTCCCAAGTTTGATATAGGTATCAAAGGAACAAAAACGTGAAAAACCAGCCAAACTCTCCTCACGAACAATCATGGAACGTAGTTTGGACATGTCACCTTCTGTTTTTTTAGGGTATTTGGCAAATAAATATTCTGAGATGATTAATTGCAGAACAGCGTCTCCTAAAAATTCCAAACGTTCATTATGTGAAATGTTTAGGAGGCGATGCTCATTGGCATAAGATGTATGGGTAAAGGCCGTTTCTAATAATGTTTGGTCTTCAAAACAAATGTCAAAAGACGCTGCCAGTAACTCTTCAAGCTTTTTCATAAAAAACCCCTTTCATTTTGTCATAGACCTTATTAGTATATCAAAAATCCACCTAGAAAACTGGTTCTAAATGGATTTTTTGTGATTTATTAACAATCTTAAATATCCGTCAAGGGGCAGGCCATATCCGGGGAAGTATCATGAACAGTAAAGTCTGTACCTACTGCTAAATCTGCCATGGCTAATTGGTTCACCATGGTCATGTGAGCCAACTCTTTGATGTTATTTTCTTTACTCAAATGACCCAAATAGATTTTTTTGGTCTTATGCCCTAAACTTCTAATCATAGCTCCAGCGCCATCTTCATTTGACAAATGTCCCATGTCAGATAAAATGCGTTGTTTTAAACTCCAAGGGTAAGAACCCGAGCGTAAAATTTCAATGTCATGATTGGATTCAATCAGGTAGCCATCCGCATTTTCAATAATACCTGTCATTCGGTCACTAACATAGCCTGTATCAGTCAGCATCACAAACGATTTGTTGTCCTTCATGATGCGGTAAAACTGAGGATCAACCGCGTCATGACTAACCCCAAAACTTTCAATGTCAACATCTCCGAAGGTCAACATTTTATCTCTTTGGAAAACATGTTTTTGGGAGGCATCAAGCTTCCCGAGCATATTACGCTCATCCATCAACTGCCATGTTTTTTCGTTGGCATAAACATCCAAATGATACTTGCGAGCCATCACTCCCACTCCCTTGATATGATCTGAATGTTCATGTGTAATCAAAATAGCATCTAAATCTTCAGGCTTGCGGTCAATTTCAGCAAGGAGACTGGCGATTTTCTTACCAGTCAACCCCGCGTCAATTAATAATCGCTTTTTAGGTGTTTCTAAATAAAAACAATTGCCTGTGGATCCGGATGCTAAAATACTGTATTTAAAACCACTTTCAATCATTAATTAATCTATGTCATCCTCCCACTCTTCGTAAATGGCAGCATCTTTTTCATATGGCAAGACGATGGTAAAGGTTGATCCTTTGCCATAATCACTCTTCGCCCAAATAAACCCGTGATGCTGCTTAATAATTTCTTTGGCAATGGCAAGCCCTAGACCAGTTCCACCTTGAGCACGACTTCTTGCCTTGTCCACTCGGTAAAAACGGTCAAAAATAAGGGGCAGGTCCTTCTTCGGAATGCCTAAACCTTGGTCTGAGATGGAAATAATCAATTGCGTGTCTGTTGTTTTCATGCGAACAGTAATCTTTCCACCATCAGGAGAGTATTTAATTGCGTTGTTTAGGATATTTTCAATAACCTGCGTCATCTTATCATTATCAATTTCCAGCCAAACAGAGGTAATCGGATAATCTCTCACAATTTCATAAACCTTGCCAGTACCGGTGTGCTGGTTTTTAACTAGGTCAAATCGGTTCAGGATAGACGTCATAAAAGCTGTGAAATTGGTCATCTCAACAGATAACTGAGTTACTTGGTTATCAATGCGAGACAAGTTTAAAAGATCAGAAATCATTCGCATCATCCGATTGGTTTCATCAAGAGAAACTTTGATAAAACTTGGGGCAATATCTTCCTTGAGGGCACCTTCGTCAAGAGCCTCCAAGTAGGATTTCACCGATGTCAAAGGTGTTCTCAACTCATGACTCACATTAGAAACAAACAACCGGCGTTCACGTTCTTCCTTTTCCTGTTCTGTAGTGTCATGGAGCACCACAACCAAACCAGAAATAAAACCACTTTCTCGTCTGTTTAAGGCGAAACGTAAACGTAATGTCACAAACTCACCCATGTCATTGCGACTATTGACCGTCACAACAGGCGTTTTGGAAACCAATTCACGATAGGTATAGGGGGTATCTCCCTCCAGCAAATCGGTAATGTTCTTTTCAAGAGCCTGCTCCTTGGTCAGATTAAGCTGCTTGCGGGCAGTCTCGTTAATCATGATGATTTTCCCAGAACGGTCTGTGGCAAGTACGCCATCTGACATATAGGCCAGAATGCTGGCCAAGCGATTTTTTTCCTGGGCAAGATTCTCATGGGTTAAGCGAAACACGTCTGAGAGATCATTTAACTGATCTGCCAGTTCCATCAATTCAATGTCCGCCTTCTCATTAATCATGTCGGTATAACGGCCATTAATCAGGTCTCTGATTTTATGGCTCATCATTCGAATAATACGGGCATTTCGGTAATCACGCACCGCTAAGTGAATAAAATAAAAGGCAACAAAAACAAGTAATAAGAGAATCGCTAATTCAAAAGCGGATAAGTTCCCGATGATATCTCTAGTCATAAGATTTCATGTAATACCCAACACCGCGTCTCGTTAAAATATATTCGGGACGGCTTGGTGTGTCTTCAATTTTTTCACGCAGGCGGCGAACTGTCACGTCCACAGTACGGACATCGCCAAAGTAATCATAGCCCCAAACCGTCTCAAGCAAGTGCTCTCGTGTCATCACTTGACCCATATGATTGGCCAGGTGGTGTAATAATTCAAATTCACGATGGGTTAATTCCACTTCTTTGCCATGTTTTTTAGCCACAAAAGCATCTGGTAAAATTTGTAAATTACCAATAGTTAACTCTTGTGAACCTGAAGAAGCATTTTCCTCTGCTACGGCTGTTTCGATCGTTTCTGTTCGACGTAAATGAGCTTTGACACGCGCTAATAGTTCACGATTTGAAAAGGGTTTGGTAACATAATCATCTGCTCCAATTTCAAGGCCAATGACCTTGTCAAACTCACTATCCTTAGCCGACAGCATAATAATCGGCACATGACTGGTTTTACGGATTTCTTTGGCCACTTCAAGACCGTCCAATTCCGGTAACATCAAATCAAGAATAATTAAATCCGGTTTTTCGTCTTCAAACACGGTAACAGCTTCACGGCCATCAAAAGCGGTCACAATGTCATAACCTTCTTTTGTCAAGTTAAACTTAATAATGTCAGAAATCGGTTTCTCATCATCCACAATCAGTATTTTTTTCATGTTTATACCTCAGAAAGTTTTGTAATCGTCATTACAGTCGGGGCTTCTAAACCTTAGCAGAGGCCTCCAAGCTTATCTTCCTCTCTTTATTTCTATCTGATTATATCAAAAATCCTATCTAATTGACAACGGCAACCCCTTTTCTCTCAAAACTCCCTACTGACCTTTCCATTTTCTAATTATGTTGACAGTTAAAGAAAGCTGTGATAAACTATTTTTACTTTTATGTAAGAAAACTTAACAAAAAGGAGATTACCATGACACTTGTTACATTTACGTCTGTGGAAAAATACTATGGGGAATACCATGCGTTGAAAAATATTAACCTCACCATCGAACGAGGACAAGTTGTTGTTCTGCTAGGTCCTTCTGGATCTGGAAAATCGACCTTAATTAGAACCATAAATGCTCTTGAAAGCATTGAGACTGGTAGCCTTGTTGTCAATAACATTGAAGTTGCCAATGCCGGTTCGAAAGAATTGGTAGCGCTTCGACAAAAAGTCGGGATGGTTTTCCAACATTTTAATCTCTATCCTCACAAAACGGTGTTAGAAAATATAACATTGGCGCCAATGAAAGTATTAAAGGTATCTCGTGAGGAAGCGGAAAAAACAGCAGAAAAATACCTCACCTTTGTAAACATGTGGGATCGCAAAGACGCATATCCGTCCATGCTCTCAGGAGGGCAAAAACAGCGGATTGCTATCGCCAGAGGATTGGCCATGAATCCTGATTTACTCCTTTTCGATGAACCTACTTCTGCTCTTGACCCTGAAACCATTGGTGATGTGTTAGCAGTCATGCAAAACCTTGCTGCCGAAGGAATGAACATGATTGTAGTAACCCACGAAATGGGATTTGCAAAAGAAGTCGCCGATCGCATCATCTTCATGGCAGACGGCGAAATATTAGAAGATACTACCGATGTCGAAGGCTTTTTCAATCATCCTAAGGAACCTCGTGCCCAACAATTTTTGAGCAAAATGATTAACCATACAAGTGATTCCGTAGTCACCACAAAACAGAAAAAACACGGTAAAGGAGCTTGCTAATGAAAAAGTATTCTCTGTTAGTTCTCTGTTTTTTGCTGACACTGACTTGCCCTAATTTAAGCCAAGCAAGCGAGTTGACAACCCCTAACGTCTTAAAACAAATTACTAAGAAAGGTCAACTCCGTATCGGTGTCAAACAAGACGTCCCTAATTTTGGGTATTATCATCCTAAGCACCGTCAGTTTGAAGGAATGGAGATTGATATCGCCAAAAAAATTGCTAAAGCTTTGGACGTTAAACCTCAGTTTACTGCTGTAACTGCTCAAACTCGAGAAGCCTTACTAGATAATCAACAGTTAGATATGATTATTGCCACTTATACTATTACACCTGAACGCCAAAAGCAATATGCCTTCTCTAATCCCTATTATTTAGATGAAATTGGTTTTTTAGTCAAAAAATCCGATGCAATCACATCCATTAAGGAGCTCAATCAAAAAACAATTGGAGTGGCCCAAGGATCAACCACCAAAAATGCTATTGAAGAATATGGTAAAGCTCACGACCTATCCTTTTCATTTGTCCAGCTGGGCTCTTACCCTGAACTCGCCATCTCACTGTACGCCAATCGCATTGCTAGTTTTAGTGTTGATAAATCCATTTTATCAGGTTACACCAATCAAAAAACAACTATCTTAACCGAAGGGTTTAATCAACAAGCCTACGGAGTTGCTACGACAAAATCAAACAAAGCCTTGATTACCCATATCAATAAATTGCTTGAGCAATGGCAAAAAGATGGAAGCCTTGCTAAGATTTATCGTAAGTATGGGTTGATACCTGCCACAAGAAAACCATAAGAAAGGAGAAGCTATGACTTTATTAACAACTACGAATTTAGTTGCCTTACCTCAGTGGACGGCTTTTTTTAACCACTTTCCACTATTTCTCAAGGCATTCCTTTATACACTAGGCGTTTCTTTAGCAGCGCTTTTGTTAGCCATGGTGCTCGGTGTGATAATAGGTGGTCTTTCCACTGCTAAGCAAAAAGGAAGCCGTATCGTCTCAAGAATGTATGTCGAGTTTTATCAAAACACACCCTTATTGGTTCAAGTCGTCTTTATGTATTATGGTCTTGCTATCATGTCTAAAGGCTTTATCATGCCATCTGCTTTTATGACTACCGTCTGTTGTGTAGGCCTTTATCACGCAGCTTACATTGCAGAAGTCATCCGCTCTGGTATCGAAGCTGTTCCTAAAGGACAAACCGAAGCGGCCTTATCTCAAGGATTTACGCGTTTGCAAACCATGTCTCTGATTATCATCCCTCAGGCGGTGAGAACCATTTTACCACCTTTAACAAATCAAGTGGTTAACCTCATCAAAAACACTTCTATCGTTGCTATTATCTCAGGAGCAGACCTTATGTTTACTGCTAAAGTATGGGCTTATGACACTACTTATTATGTGCCCGCTTTTGCAGGAGCTGCTTTTTTATACTTTATTCTCTGCTTTCCTATCGCCATCTTTGGACGTCGACAAGAAGAGCGTAACAAAGAAACCTATTCTCTTTAGAAAGGAGACCATGTATGTCACCCTTATTAACTTACTCCAATCTCCTTTTTTTACTAGAAGGGTTGGGCCTAACTCTCTTTATTTCTCTAGCCGTTATTATCTTATCAACCTTGTTTGGAACACTTCTAGCGGTGATGCGTAATAGCCACTCCAAGCCACTTGGTATGATTGCTAGCATTTATATTGAATTTGTCAGAAATGTGCCCAATTTGTTGTGGATTTTTATCATTTTTTTAGTGTTTAAAATGGAATCCATCACTGCGGGAATCACTGCCTTTACAGTCTTTACGTCTGCTGCCCTAGCAGAAATCATTCGAGGTGGGTTAAATGCCGTTAATCATGGGCAGACGGAAGCTGGTTTATCTCAAGGATTTACCCATTTTCAGGTGTTCCGCTTAATTATTTTTCCCCAAGCTTTCCGGAAAATGCTCCCAGCGATTATTTCTCAGTTTGTCACTGTTATTAAAGACACTTCCTTACTCTACTCTGTTCTTGCTATTCAAGAGCTCTTTGGAAATAGTCAAATTTTAATGGGCCGCTATTTTGAACCAAGGGACGTTTTTCTTCTCTACGGCATAGTAGCCGGGCTTTATTTTCTAATTAATATGTCCATTTCCCAGTTCTCTAGAACGCTGGCTAAAAAATGGGCTCAAGCTAACTAAATACAAAAAAAGAAGAGGGCTACGACACTGCACCCTAATAGTGGGACGTAAGAAAAACACTTTTAGGCGACCAGTTTTCTGTACTGTACAGAAAACTGGTCGTTTAATCTCTGTTGAAGTCTAGTTTCATTATAAAATGTAATGTCATTTTTAACAATATTTGTTATACTATCTTTGTTGTATTTTCTCCTATTATGGAGATAAAAGGTTTCAGTCTTTAGGACGGAGTGAAATCATTCAATACAGGCATTATCTGCAGGTGTTCCTTTTCGAGACATTGAGCAGATAATGCCTTTTTCCGTGCAAGCCTGGTAGTAAGCCATAGAAGTATACACTGAGCCTTGGTCACTGTGTAAGAGTGCTCCTTTAGGCAATTTTAACTGATTAAGGGTGTCTAGTAAAAAATCCGTGTCCTGACACTCTGAGATAGTGTAAGCTATCATTTCTCGGTTATAGAGATCCATAATTGATGAGAGATACAATTTACAGTTACCGAAATAATATAGGTAGGTAATATCTGTTACAAGCTTTTCCATAGGCTTATCGGAATGGAAATCCCGACTCAATTTGTTATCTGTTAAATCATAAGCTTTACCCAAATTGGGAACTTTCTTGGTGCGTGTCCGACAAAGCCAGCTTAGTTTCCCATGAATATGCTTTTTTAACCATAATAAAACACTCCTGTTTCTAGTTTACTAGATTTCAACAGGAGTGTTTTTCTTTTGTCTCATTTTAGGGATTCAGTGCCATAAAATTCTTCTTTTTTATCGCCATTATTTCTTGGAGATTCCATGCTTGATAAGTCGTTTAAACTTTTTGGCCTCTTGTTTGACCATAGAAAAGCTACTCTTATGGTCTGAACTATAAAGTCCCTTAGCATTAAAGTAAGAAAAGGCAAAATCATTTCTATTTTGCTTAAACCATTTGCGAAAAACTCGCGACGGGGATTGGAAACCTCTAGTCACCTCACGTCTAAAATTGGGATCATGACGCCGTATGGGATCAACATCCAAATCCCAATGCCTAGGACCATCTGTACCATAGTTAAAGGAAGCACCATTCACAATTCCTTTTTCGGTCACCACCTCTCCATCGATTTCATTCAGGAAAAATCCCTTATTGTCAAGGATGAATTCGGTATGAAACCAAAGCAAAACTTTAATGTTATAAGAAAGCTCGTGGTCGGGAAAAATGACTTTTTCTCCCTCAATTTTTAGTTTGTTATGTAGTCTAGCTGAATCCAGCAAAGTATAATCAGGGGAACGCCGCCATAAAGCAGGTCCTTTTTTAGCTCTCAGAAACATAGCCAAAGCCTGGCCGTCGGTCATTTCTTCTTGTTTGTAATGGTTCCGAATATATTGAGCCTGCTGGCTGGAAATCACATAGCGAAATTGATGCAAACGTCTTTCCAAGTCACCCATTTCTCCTAAAGTTCTAGCCGGAAAAGCTTGGTCAACTAAGCTAGCAATCTCTTTCCAAAAAGGATGGTCTGGTGATAAGTCAGGAGAAAAGTGAGCGAGCAAGGCCTTGGTATCCTCTAGCTGACCGCTTAACTCGACAGGCATTTCTACCAAATCAAGTAAAAATGTCAGTAATGCTTTGATTGTTTTCGCCTTTTTTTCAATTGGCCAAATCATCCAGAAACTAGGGGACCCAAGACGACTATCAATGACTGCTTCTTCCGCTAACGCTCGAAAGGATTGGTTCGATAAACCAGCTCTTTGATACTCTTTCAAAGCTTGGTAACGACCTAGAATAGCCTGTGTCATTGCCTTTTCCCCCTTCATTGTTGGACCTTATTATACCATATTCAACATTTCGGGTCAGTTGATAACCTCTAAAAGTAAACTGCAACTGCCAAACCTATGTCCCTTTAGATGGTAATAAAGCCAGCAGAGCTGCTCGATCAATTTTACCGCTATCGTTAAGCGGAAGCTGGTCTACAAGAAGATAATATTTAGGCAATTCCCAAGGGCTAAGGTGAGAGACTAAAAAGTCTTTGATCGCTGCCAACTTCTGATTCTCAGTCAAGACTAAGACCAGAAGGACAGCTTGGTTTAAACCGCTCCCCACTTTGAGCGCGGTGGCTTCCTTTACACCTGAAGCTTGT
The DNA here is from genome assembly GCF_900459225.1 of Streptococcus dysgalactiae subsp. dysgalactiae. Classification (NCBI taxonomy): domain Bacteria; kingdom Bacillati; phylum Bacillota; class Bacilli; order Lactobacillales; family Streptococcaceae; genus Streptococcus; species Streptococcus dysgalactiae. The sequence goes on along the minus strand of NZ_UHFH01000003.1, from coordinate 591,932 downwards.
GCAACCAATTCCACAAGGCTAGGAAGATGGCATTTGACACCTTGTTGGTTGACCCAGTCATCTCGTCGTCCTTTCAATATTAAACCAGCGGAGCACATGTCACCAAAATCTGACACACTATAGGGCTGTTTAATGCCTTCAATGGCATAAGGGGTTTCCACAAAAATTTGTTTATCCACAAGACTGATGTTGACACCTGGAAAAGGATCCCCCACCAAACCTGCTGTCTCTAAAGCGTCTTTGCCATTACACCAAGTGATGAACGACAATTCACTAGCTCCATAGAAGATAACAACTTCGAGCTGAGGAAATGTCTGATAATAACGCTGGAGTAAGTCAGGTGACATCAGTTGCGAAGAGGTTAAGAGGTGGGTAGCTGTCATATTGACCTTAGTGAGATAGGGCAATATACGATTGAGATAAGTCGGCAACAGATAAAGATGACTAACTTGCTCTTCTTGCCATAACATAAGCCAGGTCTTAAAAGATAGTTTTTGTGTCCAAACAATACAACCACCTGCCCAAAGTTGTGCCAAGGCCAAATTTAAATTACCAGTAAAACTAAAACTCCCATGTAAAAAAAGACTTGTATCTGCATTCAGGCCAAAAACCTGATTTTGATAGTCAAACATCTCAGTCCACGAAGACAATGACCGCCAAAATAATTTAGCTTGACCTGTAGAACCCGAACTCAAGACTGCAAAGTCAGCCTGTGTCGGTGGCTTTTGATTATCCTGCCTAATCTGCTGTTGGTAGCCATCAGGCATATTGGGATGGGTAATAAGAGGGTGACTATTTTGCCGTAACCCTTGTAAAAAGGCAATCAACTGCTTGAGGTAATGTTGCTCGTGAATAACCTGTGGACACTCTTCTGGCGGCACCTTTTTATCAGTTACAATAGCTTGCCATAATTCATAATAGGTCAAGGTTTGTTGATCCGTCACAACAGCTCTCTTATCAGGACATTCCTTCGCCCACTGATTCAGTCTAGTTAGCATTGCACCACTCCTGATTGTATTCTACCAAGAAGGCAACTCCCTGCCCTCCCGCTGCTGGAATAGCTGCCAAACCATACCGCCCTTGCTTAATTTCTAAAGCCTTCATTAAATGTAAGAGAATAATAGCTGCCGAAGCTCCAAAAGGATGCCCGTAGGCCAGAGCTCCTCCAAATATATTATAGCGGTCCAATAAATCTGGATAATGGGTTTCAAATAAACCATCAATAACGGCAAAGGCTTCATTCCATTCAATAGATGTCATATCTGCCATCCCTAGACCATGCTTTGCCAAAAGGACTTGACTAGCTGTAACCACCATTAAAGGGCTACGCTGTGGGTCTCCTGCTACTTCTACCACATCGATAAGTTTAAAAGCTGAAGGCTGACTACTTAGCTGTAAAAAGGCAGCAGCATCATGGGTGAGGCAGGCGTTCGCTGCACTAATCACGTGACCCTCTCCTAAGATAGGGGGCACCTTTGACAACACCTTACTTGACAAGTGCGGTCGAATGCCTTGATCACTGGCCCCTGGCAGGTCTAATATAAGGTCAACTAACAGGGCTTGCTCCTGGCAACGACTAGCCTTTTGATGACTCCTCAATGTCCAGTGATTCAAATACTTCTTAGTAAAGCCATAATCAGCTGCTACTCGTTCTGCCCCCTCAATCATCGCAAATGGACTGTTGCTATCTGGAGAAAACTGTGCAACTTTGTAGGCTCCCTGGCGCCAATCATCTGAAGCATATACCGATTCAGGTTGTAAGGAGCTGCTTTCAATCCCTCCCACTAAAAGGTTACTTGCCATACCTGCCTTGATTTTAGCATAACCCACGGAAAGAGCTGCACCAGCCGAAGCACATTGCATATCAACCGTCAAAGCAGGGACAGATTCTCCTAAATGAGAATACAGGGTCATCAAGCGCCCAATATTACCACCCGTTCCGACGGCATTGCCACAAATCACTTGGTCAATAGAAGCTGGATACTTATTTTGTAAAGCATTGATGAGCTTTGCTCCAAGGATTTCTGGTTGTTCTTTAGCAAATTGTTTCCCTACTAAACCGATAGGGGTTCTAAGGCCTGCAGCAATATAAATATCCGTCATGGTCATAATCTCCTTTAGCTACTAATTTACCAGCCTGAAACAGGCCAATGGCTCTTCCTTTCACCATCAATTGGATAGGGCTATCTAAAACCGCTGGCGCATAAAAGCGCAAATGTAATCGACGATAATCGATAGCTAGCCTATCACTCACCTGCTCGAGTAAGAATGCTCCAGGTAAAATATAAGGCGCTTTTCGGTGAATAGGATTTTGATCCCCGGTATCCTCTAGAAATTGAGCAAGAGCGGCTTGACTGATTTTTATTGCCTGATCATCTTTTGCTAAAAACTTACTAGCCTTTTCTTCTAATTGATTACTATTGGTGGATTCTGATAGCCACTGAACTGGCTGCTTCTTCAAGAATCGGACCTCAAGCGTCAGCCCTGATTCACTAAACCTTATTTTCCGGAAACGTTGGGTATCCGTGAGCACTTGATTTTCATATAATTGCGCAGCTTTTTCTAAGGTCATGTCAACCACCAGGCTGTTCTTTGGTAAATCTTGGTTGCACTTAATCATGGTGGTTAGTAATCTTCTCATTGTCACCCTCATTTTTAAATCACGTTAACTTTATTATACTGAAAGCTCCGGTCCAAGAAAAGGGAAAACCTGTAAAAGAACACTTCTTAGCCACCAAAAAAAGTTGAGTCCTAGACCCAACTTTTTCAGTTCATTACATCATATTTAAAATCACTTGATAAATCAAGGCACCTGCGACCCCACCAAGGATTGGACCTAAAACTGGAATCCAAGCGTATGACCAGTCAGAATCTCCTTTATTTGGGATTGGAAGTAAGGCATGCATGATACGTGGCCCAAGGTCACGCGCTGGGTTGATGGCATAACCTGTCGTTGCTCCAAGTGAAAAACCAACTGCCATAACCACAAAACCAACAATAATCGGACCAAAACCAGCAGCTACTTTATTAGGATCAATGGCCATTACCGTAATCACTAAAACAGCTGTTCCTAAAGCTTCGCCAAAAAGGTTTGACCAAGTGTGGCGGATAGCTGGCCCAGTTGAGAAACAAGCTAAAATCGTACCAGCATCTTTGGTTTCCTTCCAATGTGGGTAGTAATGCAAGTAGAGAACTAAGGCTCCAAGCATTGCTCCAAGAAATTGAGCCACAAGATAAGTCACTACCTGAGACCATGGCAATGAGCCAATGGCTGCCATAGCGAGTGTCACGGCTGGGTTTAAGTGGGCACCACTCATGAAACCACTAATATAAACCGCAACGGTTACAGCAATTCCCCAGCCCAAAACAATAGCAATCCAGCCACTATTTTGAGCTTTGGTTTTATTCAAGATACAAGCAGAAACCACACCGTCTCCTAATAAAACCAAAATAAACGTTCCTAACAGTTCACCGATAAAATTCATGATAATCTCCTTGCTATTTATTTATTGATAGTTAATTCTTCTAACTGACTTAAAATAGCATCCTTGTCCGCGCCAGCCTGAATAAGAGCTGCTGCTGTGTAAGCCCCTTCGACAATGGGAACCACATTCAAGGTAATGGTCTTGTCAGAAAAATCTGAAACCATTTCGATATTCATGCGGGCAGATCCAAGATCAAAGAAAGCCAATAAGTCATCCTTAGGATTGGCGTCAACGATAGCCTGTACTTGGTCAAAACTGGTGCCAATACCACCATCTTCTGTACCACCGACATAGGTGATGGCAACATCTGTCGCCACCTCTGAAATCAGGTCGACAACTCCTTGAGCAATATTTTTAGAATGCGATACAATAATAATTCCCAAATCTGACATTAAACCACCTCTGCTTCCAACATCGCTTCAAATAAGAGTCCTGATGAGAAGGAACCTGGATCAATATGACCGACTGAGCGTTCTCCTACATAAGAAGCGCGTCCTTTAGTTGCCTGGATGTCTTTGGTAGCTAAAACAGCCTCTTCAACCACATCCTTGGTTAACCCGTCATTTTTCAAGGCTTCAATCACAGGAATCCAAACATCCACCATGGTTTTCTCACCTTTTTCTGCCTTACCACGTTTTTGAATCATGTCCAATCCAGCCTGCAAAGCATCTGCCAAACTGCTATCTTCACTAGCTTTTGAAAGCCCCATAAAGGCAGAACCATACAACGGGCCTGAAGCTCCACCAACTTTGCCTAGCAACTGCATAGCAACGACCTTAAAGACATCCGCTGCGCTCGCAAATTCTTTACCGTCAAGATTTTCCATGACAGCAGACATCCCGCGCGCCATATTGCCACCGTGGTCACCATCTCCGATAGGCGTATCCAATTGACTTAAATAATCCTTATTCACTTGAATTTTATCATTAAATAAGGTCATCCATTTGATTGCATCTTGTGCTTGCATGATTTCCTCCTTACCAAGCTGGTGTGATAACATCTGATTGAAGAGCTTCTGTCCATTCATCCTTGTCAAGTTTGATCAAGCTCAAAGACAAACCAGCCATATCAATAGACGTCATGTAGTCACCAATTTTCTTGAAGCTGACTGTGACATCTTTTTCTGCCAAGAGTTTTGCCACATCATTCGCAAAAACGTATTGTTCCATTAATGGCGTAGCTCCCAAACCATTGACCAAGATGCCATAATGTTGTCCTGCGCTCATGTCAAAGCTATCTGCCAATTTAGTTACCAACTCTTGAGCTAATACTGATGATGATTGTAATTTTTCTTTTTTGTAGCCTGGTTCACCATGAATACCAACACCGTATTCAAACTCATCATCTTCAAGCACAAAACCAGGTTTGCCAACTTCGGGAACAGTTGCTCCAGAAAGAGCTAGACCAATAGTTTTAATATTTGGGACCAATTCATCAGCAAGAGCTTTAATATCCGCTAATGATTTGCCCTCACGCGCAGCATGTCCCAAAATCTTGTGAACAAGAATGGTTCCCGCAACGCCACGACGACCTTGAGTGTAGAGGCTATTCTCAACCGCAATATCATCATCAACAACAACACTGGCAACATCAATGCCTTCCATTTCTGCTAATTCTTGGGCCATTTCAAAGTTCATAATGTCACCTGAATAATTTTTGATGACCATAAAGACACCAGCCCCTTCATCAGCTGCTTTGATAGCTTCTAAAATTTGATCTGGAGTTGGGGAAGTAAAGACTGCACCACAGATTGCTGCTGACAACATGCCTTCACCAACAAAACCAGCATGAGATGGCTCATGTCCAGAACCACCACCTGAAATAAGGGCTACTTTTCCCGTCTTCTCTGCTTTACGAACAATCACATCATAACCATCTAGGCGTTCCACTAAGTCATCATGCATATAAGCTAAACCTTGCAACATATCGTCCACAATCTGAGTGGCATCATTCATAATTTTTTTCATGGATCTTCCTCCAATTTTTTGTTTACGCTTTCATTATAAAATAGCTCCTCCCAAAACGTAAGGGACAAATCTAAGGATTTGTCCCTTTTCTTTCTAAAATGCCTTTGATAAGGTATAATGGCAGAAGATATTTCATATTAAAGGATTACTTATGGCAACTTCTCTCATCACTAAGAAAAAAATTGCCAAGGCTTTCAAAAAGCAACTAGCAGTGAAAAGCTTTGATAAAATTTCTGTCGTTGATATTATGGATCAGGCCCAAATCAGGCGCCAAACCTTCTACAATCATTTTCTAGATAAGTATGAACTGTTAGACTGGATTTTTGAGACTGAACTTCAGGAACAGGTCACACACAATCTCAATTACATCAGTGGCTTTCAACTGTTAGAAGAGTTGCTCTTTTATTTTGAACGCAACAAGACATTTTATGCCCAACTATTTGATATCAAAGGGCAAAATGATTTTTACAGCTACTTTGTAGACTACTGTCAGGTCTTAATGGCTAAAATCATTTCTGAATACCAAAGTCAAGAAATGAGCCAATCTGATGATTCTGATTACCTTGCTTTTTTAATCCATTATCACGCTAGGGCATTAGCAGATATGATTAAAGGTTATGTTAGTCAGAGTGAGCCTAAACCTTGTCTTACCTATCTCAAGCAGCTTATCTTAACCAGCATTCATTAAACGAGGAAAACGTTATGGTAACCATATTAAATCAAACACAAACGCTTATTTCCCAATATATAGCAAGTGTATTAGCAGCCCATCCCCACCTAGCCCAATTACAGGATTTGCCTATTATTTATAATAGGCATCTCGATGATCAACTCATTCCAATTTTATCCGGAGGAGGATCCGGACACGAACCTGCTCATTCCGGCTTCGTTGGTGATGGTATGCTGTCAGCTGCTATCTATGGCGATATTTTTACTCCCCCAACTGCCACAGATATCTTAGAAGCCCTGCGATTTCTAGATAAAGGTAAGGGGGTCTTTGTGATTATCAAAAACTTTGAAGCCGACATTCGTGAATTTAGCCAAGCCATTCATCTAGCACGACAAGAAGGTCGTAACATCAAATATATTATTTCCCACGACGATATCTCGGTTGAACCTAAAAAGCAATTCCAAATGCGTCACCGGGGACTCGCTGGAACCATATTGCTTCACAAAATCTTAGGAGCAGCTGCACAAAGAGGGGCAAGTTTGGATGACCTTGAACACCTAGCTTTTGACCTTGCCACAGAGATTGCTACCATCGGATTTGCAACCAAATCTGCTAGCCTACCCAATGCGGCACTACCTCTTTTTGACTTGCCTGATCATCAGATTTCATATGGGATTGGCATTCATGGTGAAGAAGGCTATCGTACGGTCCCATTTATGTCATCAGAGCATCTGGCTGTAGAAATTGTTAATAAGCTTCAAATTAAATTCCATTGGCAAGAGGACGAACATTTTATTCTTCTAGTCAATAATTTAGGAACAGCAACCGACTTGGAACAAGGCATTTTTCTGAACGATATCCATCAACTTTTAGATCTTGAAGGGCTTCATCTTCCTTTTATCAAAAATGGAAAATTCATGACTAGCCTTGACATGACTGGCATCTCTGTTACCCTTTGCCGTCTTAAAGATAGACAGTGGCTAGACTACTTACAAGCTCCAACCAATGCCTACGCTTGGTAAACCATCACAAAAAAGGCAGTCGTTTTTACAACAGCTGCCTTTCTTCATTAACTAGGTTTTCATATTCTGACCTAAACGATTTTCAATTTGTTTAAGAGTCTCTCTAGGAACCAGCACTTTCATAAACACCTAGTCCCCAATTCCAAAGCTTAAGCGATAAGGCCAAGACCAGCAAGGATACAATTACCAAGCCTCCAATATTAAAAGCCAGATGCTGACCTGTCAAAAAGTAAGAGGCTGGGTAATAGGCCGTAAAAGCAAATGGAATCACAAAACTAATAACCCACCTCAACAGTGAATGGTAAATGGACATGGGGTATTTGGAAAAGTCATTGAACATGTAAAAAATATAAATGACTGCTCCTGATTGCTTGGTCCAAAAAGAAATACTAGCGGTCGCAATTTTTAAAGAAGTGTAAATCAAGGTAGCAAATGGGATCACTAGTATGAAAAGAAGGACTTTAGGAATGCTCCATGTCAAGGTTCCCATCGTTGTGACTAATAAGATAATCCCAACCAATAATTCTCCCAAGGCATCCACTTGAAAGGTCTCTACTAAAACATGAAACAAAGGACTAATTGGGCGCGTTAGGTATTTATCAAATTCCCCCTTACGTACAAGACGTTGTCCCAAAGCCCAAAGATTATCAAAAAAGAGATGATCAATCCCTTTAGGAATCAAAGAAAAGCCATAAATAAACGCAATTTGCTGAAAGGTCCAGCCGTCTAAAGAGGGAATGTGCTGAAAAAGCACCTTCAAAAAGAGTAAATTCAAGCCTTGTGTGAGAAAAACACCCAACACCCCAACCACAAAGTCAACCTTGTATTCCATGATTTGTTTGAGGTATTGTTTGATAAAAATAGCGTGCATACGTCTCAATTTTGCCATCTTATCCTCCTTGAATCGTTAAATGATCCTGAACCTGTTTCCAAATAACGTGGGACAAGAGGATCATGACCATCAACCAAAAGAATTGCAAGCCTATGGCTACCCCTATCTGCTCAAATCGATATTTCCCAATCACAATCATGACAGGGGTGTAAACGAGAGAGGAGAACGGGAGAAGTCCAAGGACGGTAGCAACCATCTTAGGAAAAAAGGCCAATGGAATCAGACTGCCTGACATAAAAGCAACCAAGGCATTCTTTAATAAGTTAGAACCCCAAAGGTTTTTGAAAACAAAGGCAGAAAAGCCAAAACAGATATTGAAATAAAAATTAATCAAGAAGGCCAATAAAAGACTAAGCAGGTAGAGAAACACAGTAGCTAGAAGTTGCCAGAACGACATTCCCGCCATTAGTTTGATCCCGAAAATCACAACCAAAAACGGAAAGCCAACACTGATGAGAACAATCCACCGAAAGCCTATCTCCATAAAAAGGTAAGAAGCCGCAAAGTGAACTGGCCGAAGCAACCGCATGATAATAGACCCATCTTTCACTTCCTCACCAATCATAAAGGAGCTATCCGATTTCGTTAACAAAGCCGTCACAAAACTCATGATAATATAAAAGGTCATATCTGACAGAGTAAAACCATTAATCAAGGACTGTTTGGAAGAATCAAACACAGCCTTCCAAAGGTAAAAAGCCACAAAAGCTCCCATAACATCCCCTAGTCGATAGAGAAAGAAATTGACCCGATAAGTCATTAATTCTTGAATCCCTGCACTGATAAAGGGCTTATAGCGTTTCCAGAATGATTGCATGTCACAGCTCCTTTCGGTAAAAACGACGGATGATATCTTCAATATCAGCATCTGTCATTTTCAAGTCTCTCACCACAAAATCAGCCATAGTTCGTTGAATAACATCTGCTGTTTGGTAACGGGAACTGTCATATTGAATCTCCAAAGTTAATTCGTGTCGTTCCACAGTTATATCAGGCAAGCCAAGAAACTGAGAAACAACTTCTTCCTGTCCCGCTTCCAATTCAAAAGATAAGCTTTTCATCTTCCCAAATGTTTGTTTGAGTTGGGTCACCGTGCCATCAAAGATTTCTTGGCCCTTATCAATCATTATAATCCGATCACACAGCTGTTCAATATCACTCAAATCATGAGTTGTCAACAGAATGGTTGTCTCTTCTTCTTGATTAATCTGAGTGATGGCACGTCGAATATTGTCTTTGACAGAAACATCCAAGCCAATCGTTGGTTCGTCTAAAAAAAGCACTTTCGGATTATGCAATAAAGAGGCTGCAATGTCAGCTCGCATGCGTTGTCCTAGGGACAACGTTCGAACAGGATCCTTAATAAACTCATTAAGTTCTAAGACCTCATTTAAAAAATCCATACGCTTGCGAAAGTCTTTTTCAGGCACATCGTAAATTTCTTTTAACACAGCATAAGTTTCCTGCAAAGCCAGATCCCACCACAGTTGGGTCCGTTGCCCAAAAACAACGCCAATATCTTTGACATAACCTTGACGATTATCTTGCGGAATCTTCCCGTTAATGCGACAATAACCAGATGTTGGCTTTAAAATTCCTGTTAACATCTTAATTGTTGTTGATTTTCCTGCACCATTGGCGCCAATAAATCCTAAAATTTGCCCCTTAGGCACTTCAAAAGACAAGTCTTTAACAGCCTCAAATACCTCTTTTTGCGGGTTCACAAACGATTTCATCACCCCTTTTAACCCAGGCTCTTTAATGGTTTTAGTAAACTGTTTGTGAAGATGAGATACTTCTATCATTGCCATCTGCTAATCCTCATTTCTTTTATCAGTTAGTAACTGACTCATTATAGCACTATGAGAAAGCAAGTGCAACCGCTTGCCCGAGGTTTTAAAAAGAAAAAGAAGCCCTTTGTGAAGTGACCCCCAAAAGTTGGACATTATATTTTAAGTTAAGGATTGAGTTCTGTATTGCACAGGACTTAGTCCTTTTAATGTAAGTTTGATTCGTTTAGTGTTGTAGTAGTTGATATATTCTGAAATAGCTGTTTTTAATGTTTCGAGGGAAGTAAATTCCTTCTCAAACCCATAAAACATTTCTGTCTTCAATGTTCCAAAAAAAGATTCCATCATGCCGTTATCTAAGCTATTTCCTTTACGCGACATGGACGGTCTCATTCCATGCACCTCAAGAAAATGATGGTAGTAAGTGTGTTGATATTGCCATCCTTGGTCACTATGTAAAATAGTGCCCTGGTAAGTTTGTTCAGGAAAAGCCTCGGAAAGCATCGTTTTAAGTTGTTGTAAGTTTGGCGAGGTAGATAAATGATATGCAATAATCTCACTGTTAAAACCATCAAGAACTGGTGATAGATACAATTTTTGATCACTAGCAGGAATTGAAAACTCTGTGACATCGGTATAACACTTCTTAAGTGGTTGGATAGCTTTAAATTGACGCTTAATGAGATTATCAGCTTTCTTGCCAACCTCACCTTTATAAGAGTTATAGCGACGTTTCGCACGGATTCTAGCTTTCAAACCAAGTTCTGTCATCAAACGTTGAACTTTCTTATGATTAACTTTATAGCCTCGATTTTTAAGTTCGAGGTGAATTCTACGGTAACCATATCTCCCTTTGTTCTCATGCTCTTTGAGCCTTGCTTCGTCCCTCAATCGGAGTTCTCTCAACTTTTTTAGTACGGCATTCTCCGCTCTAAGGTACTCATTTTCATATTGAAGACGCTCTAATTCAGTCATTTCTTCAAGTTTTCTCTTTGGTTTGCGTCCCATCTTTACAGGTCTCCCTCTTGATTTCTCAAGAATAGTATACCCGTTTTTCTTGTATTGCGCTATCCAATTAGGAAGCATTCCCTTGTTTGGTAATCCATAATCTAGAGAAACCTCTAGCTGAGACCTACCTTTCATCAGAACTTCGTTTATGATTTCCTGCTTTAGTTCAGGAGAATAATACCTATTTTTCCTTTTACAAACACTTTCCAATCCGTGTATATCAATAAGGCGGACCATGTATTGAAGGTTATACTTACTCATATTAAATGTTTGACTGATTTTAGGCCATGTCCAACCAGGTTGTCGTAAGCGATAGATTTCAATTTTATCTTCATAACTTAATTTCATAGAAAAACACCCCAAAAGTTAGATTTGTTGTCTAACTTTTGGGGTGCAGTTCATTTGGACTTCCTTTCACCATTGATTAAGCTTGTCCATCTGGGCGTGATTTGCGAGCAATATCTGCCAAGATATTTTCCACAAAGTCTTCCACAGATTCGGTGTGAGTCGCCTTGCTACCATAGCGGCGCACGTTAACTGATTTCTCTTCCATTTCTTTATCCCCAACAATCAATTGGTAAGGGATTTTGCTGGTTTGTGACGCACGAATCTTGTATTGCATTTTTTCATTGCGGTCATCCACATCTGCACGAACACCACGGTCACGAAGTGTTTTGGCTATTTCCCAAGCATAGTCAATGTGGGCTTCATTTGAAATTGGAATCACCGTTACTTGGTGAGGTGCCAACCAAGTTGGGAAAGCACCCTTGTAAGTCTCGATTAAAATCGCAGTGAAGCGTTCCATCGTTGAAATAACCCCACGGTGAATCATGACTGGACGATGTTCCTCGCCATCAGCACCAATGTATTTGAGGTCAAAGCGTTCTGGCAACAAGAAATCCAACTGAATGGTTGATAGGGTTTCTTCATTACCAAGAGCTGTTTTCACTTGAATATCTAATTTTGGACCATAGAAGGCTGCTTCACCTTCTGCTTCAAAGTAGTCTACACCCATGTCATCCATGGCACCTTTTAGCATGGCTTGCGCATTTTCCCACATTTCGTCATTATCATAATATTTATGAGTATCTTCTGGGTCACGGTAGGACAAACGGAAACGGTAATCGGTCAAGTTGAAATCTTCGTAAACGTCAATAATCAATTGAAGGGTACGTTTAAATTCATCACGAATTTGTTCTGGTGTCACGAAGATATGGCCATCATTCAAGGTCATCTCACGTACCCGTTGCAAGCCAGATAGGGCACCTGATTTTTCATAACGGTGCATCATCCCTAGTTCGGCAATACGGATAGGCAATTCACGGTAAGAATGCACATGGTTTTTATACACTTGAATGTGGTGTGGGCAGTTCATTGGACGAAGGACAAATTCTTCCCCGTCTCCCATGTCCATCACAGGGAACATGTCTTCTTGGTAGTGCTCCCAGTGACCTGATGTCTTGTACAATTCCACAGAAGCAAGAGGTGGTGTATAAACGTGTTGGTAGCCTGAAGCTAATTCCTTGTCTGTGATATAGCGTTCAAGAGTACGACGAATAGTTGCTCCATCTGGTAACCAGAATGGCAAACCTTGACCAACTTCTTGGCTAATCATGAACAAGTCAAGTTCTTTACCAAGTTTACGGTGATCTCGCTCTTTGGCTTCTTCAAGACGAGTCAAGTAAGCTTTAAGGTCTTTTTTATCAAACCACGCGGTTCCATAGACACGTTGCATCATGTTGTTGTCACTGTTACCACGCCAGTAAGCACCCGCTACGTTGAGCAAGCGAAAGACTTGGATGCGACCTGTTGATGGCACGTGAGGGCCACGGCAAAGGTCCACAAATTCACCTTGACGGTAAACAGTCAAACCAGCACCGGCATGCTCATTAATCAACTCTACCTTGTAAGGATCGTCTTTGAACAATTCCAAAGCTTCTTCTTTGGTCACTTCTTCGCGAATACATGGGTAGTTTTCTTTCACGATTTTTTGCATTTCAGCTTCGATACGTGGCAAATCTTCGTTTGAAATTTGGCCGTCAGCGTTATCGGTATCGTAGTAAAAACCTTCTGCAATGGCAGGGCCAACACCCAAATGAAGATTTGGGAACAAACGTTTTGCAGCTTGGGCAAATAAGTGGGCTGCAGAGTGACGAAGCACATCATAAGCATCCTCGTGATCAGGTGTCACAATTTCAATACTACCATCTTCTTCAATGGCACGGGTTGTGTCAATCAGTTGGCCATTGAATTTACCAGCCAAAGCTTTTTTAGCTAACGATTTACTGATGGACTCAGCAATCTCAAACGTTGTTACGCCAGATTCAAATTCACGAACGGCGCCATCTGGAAAAGTAATCTTAATCATTTGCTTTCTCCTTTAAGTCAGTTAAGATTTCCACTTAAACATGGATAGTAAAACAAGTCAGAAACAAGAGGTCGGCAAGTCATCCTAAGTCTATTGACACTCGGCTTTAGAGCATTGAGATAATCATTCTTCCTTCTCTTTCAATAAAGGTATGGTGAGACGTCAAAAACAAAAAAGCTGACTGCATCCCAAAGGACGCAATCAGCGTGGTTCCACCTTAATTTATGCAAGACAAAAAAGCATGCCGTGCACCTCTATTGGCGATAAGGGAGCCACCCTTTTATGTTTACATAAAAACCAGGAAGGAGTATTAGATTATCCACCTTTGTGCTCTTTCCACCAACCAGCACTCGCTTAAAAGATTTTGTGCAATCTAACTTGTCTTCAAGATTATTATAGCAAGTTTTCAAAAATTTACAAGCCTTAATCCAGAAAATCTTTGATCGCATTGACCAACTTGATAGGAGCCTTGACCACTTTGACAGAAGTCAGAGCTGTCGCCTTAACAGCTCGCTTAGGCAAATGAATAGCCCCTTGCACCAGTTTAAGAGAACTATTCTTACCAGAATGGTTGAGATAAAGGCTTAATTTTTGTGGTTCCTTATTATTTCTTGCAATCAGAGTATCTAAATAAAAAGTGTAAATAGATTTCCCAAAATGCTCAGCTGAAATCTCGTAGCGTTTTTCTTCTAGTAATTGCTGATCCATAACCGGTGTCTCTACGATGGCATCAATGATGGCATCACTTAGGTCTTCTTCAGCATGGTAAAGCGTCCCAAACATCTTGTCTGTAATCACATCATCCAAGTACGGGTTACTCTGCGCGATAATAGGCTTACCACTGGCCAGACTTTCAATATAGGTCAAGCCCTGCGTTTCACTAGTTGATGCTGAGACGAAGAAATCACAAGCTTTATAGTACAAAGCCACTCTGTCATGAGGAACCATGCCTGTAAAGGTCACATGCTGCTCGACATTTAATTGCATCGCCAAGTCTTTTAAGGTTTCTAAGTAAGGACCATCTCCAACAACAATCAGTTTAATTTTTGAATGTTTGGCTAAGACCGTTGGCATCTGATTAATAATAGCCTGAATATTTTTTTCATAAGAAATCCGTGACAAGCTTAGCAACATGATCTCATCAGCAGCAATGCCTAATTCCTCTTTTAAACTGGCAACATCTTCTGCTTTAATATCATCACGAATGTATTTTTCTAAAGGAATGCCTGTTGGGATCACACGCTTAGGGATAGTGACTTCGTAACCTTCCAGTAGATTGAGGACAATTCTACTTGGACAAATCACACCGTCCAAGTCTTTCAAATAGCCTCTGAGAAGAGGTTTAACCATGCTTGGGCGAATAATTTTACCGTTAGCAATATAGCTAACATAGTCTTCATACTGAGTATGGTAAGTATGGACAACAGGAATTCGTAAAGCTTTGCCCACCATCTTCCCTAATAATCCAAGGCTAAATTCTGTCTGGGTATGGATAATATCAAGGTCGTACTGCTTGGCAATTTTATAAGAAGAAATCAAGCCACGATAAACCACGCGCCTATCCGTAAAAGACACAAAAGGAACGCTTGGCAGCCGAATAATCGTTGGATCTTCAAAGCGTTTGACATCTCTATCAGTGGTGGTGAAAATGTAGACCTCGTGGCCTTCTTTTTCAAGCTCTTCTTTTAAGGTACGAATGCTCGTGGCAACTCCAGAAACTTGTGGAAAATAGGTATCTGTAAATAAACCTACACGCATCTTATAACTCCATTACTTTTTTATAGACATCTACTAATGCTTGACCAACTGTTTCTAGGCGCCGACTTTGGGCAACCTTGTAACCAGCGTCAATTTTGTTGCTGTCACCAGCTAAAATTTTGGTCAAAGCTTGGATAAAACCTGGGATATCAGTTGCTAATTCAGCACTATTTTGATCAACCCAACCATCGTAAACTGGGATATCACGTAAAACAAGGTGCTGACGACTCGCTAAGGCTTCTAAAACCACAATGCCTTCTGTTTCTTCGCGACTTGGGAAGAAAAAGGCATCGGCACCAGTCATAGCACCCTCATAAACCTCACCCTTAATGTAGCCTGGAAAAATGAGATTTTTAGGATGCTTACCATTTACGAGGCGACGAACTTGAGCGGGAATTACCCATTTATTAGTCTCTCCAAACCAGATAAACCTTACATCTGGCATAGCTTGAGCAACTTCGGCAAAGTCATCAATCCCTTTTCTAAGGAAAAACAATCCTGCTCCCATCACTACTTTTTCGCCCTCTTTAATGTCAAAATACTGACGAAAAGCAGCTTCTTTTTCAGAATCTGCTCCGTACTGTTCCAAATCAATACCGTTGGACACCGCAAAAATAGGTGTTTTCACACCATACTGCTCAATTAAAGACTTGGAATACAAGGTAGGGGTAATAATAGCATCAGCCTTATTGTAAAATTGACAGAGGTATTTCTTAAACAAAGGTGACAAGAGGTTTGAAAAAATAAAGGAATTTCTAAAGTCTTCCTCTGTAGAGTGCCCATGCATGATGACCTTTTTGCCTGCTTTTTGCGCTTTAGCCATCAAGAGCCAACTTTTTAAACCATAGGTATTGAGGTGAACCAAGTCATAATCGTCATTGGGATCAGTGGTGAAATCCTGACCCACCAAAGACAAGGCTTTTGCCTGATGCTTGATAGCACGTCCAATCCCTGATTTTTTTAAATAATTTTCTGCTTCTAAATATAATAGAACTTTCATAACCTCTATTATAGCTCATTTTATAGGAATTTTCACTAGGATAACGAAAAATCAGCCCAAAGACTGATTTCCGATTTTAAAAACGTCTTTCTTCAGGTATCCAGGCTGAAATAGAGCCTGCCTCCACCTTAATATCAAGCCAACCATCTTCAGCCACCACTACCTTTTCAGAACAATGACCTAAGTAATCGACAAAGGTCTGCCCGACAAAGTCTTGACCGATTTCCACATGCTTCCAGCCTTCATCACCATTTGATAGGATAACTGCCAGCGGATGGGGATGTTCTTCATCGCCTAAACAAGTCCAGGCAATGCAATTAGCGTGATCAAAATAATCGACTTGTTGCCCGTAAACAGCCTCTTTACGCAACAGCGTCAACTTGTCAAGCACTTCTTTAAAACTAGCTTGAGCAAAGTCTCCGGAAATACCATAGTAATCGCCATAGAACAGACAAGGTTTGCCTTCTTGGCGTAAGAGAATTAAGCCGTAGGCCAGAGGTTTAAACCAATCTTCCACTGTGGACTCCAAAGCTTGACCACGTTGCGTATCATGATTTTCAACAAAAGTAATAGCCAAGTCAGGCCTGCTAGCCACTAAACTTCCTTCAAAGATATGTGTTAAATCAAAATCCTTTCCTTGATGACTGGCGTTAAAAAAAGACATGTGAAGACCGACATCTACTAAAGCAAACTGTTCATTGGTGGCTTCCAAGTAGTCTTCCATGGAGTCTTGGTCTGACTTCCAATACTCACCAAAAACTTCTAAATCTGGTTTGATTTGAGTGCGAATGTCATTGACAAAGGTTTGGATAAAATAAGAATCAATGTGTTTGACGGCATCTAGACGAAAACCTTCGATTCCTGTTGTCTCAATAAACCACTTAGCCCAATCCTGCAAGTTTTGAATAACTTCTGGGTGTTTGAAGTCCAAATCATTGTACATGAGATAATCAAAATTACCATGTTCGTCATCAATCAAGTCATTGTTAGCCCAGCCCTTATTGTCACCTGTAATCATGTAAATGCCAGTTTCATTGTTCTTGGCATCATAATCAAGCCCCGTGAAATGATACCAATGCCATTTAAAATCATTATAGCAACCATTTCGACCAGGAAAGTCAAAACCAGTCCAGCCTTCAATCTCATAAGCTTCTGTCAGAGCTTCCTGGCGATTTTCAGGATCCATTTTGATGACAAAAAAACGTTCCTTATGATCTCCATTGGCCTTATGATTAAGAACAATATCTGCGATTGGTTTGATGGCAGCTTCTTTCAAAGCTGCAATAAGTTCGAGATATTCTTGCTTACTACCGTATTTGGTAATGACTGTGCCATTTTGATTAAATTCCCCTAGGTCAAATAAATCATAAACACCATATCCCACATCATTAATACCAGTCCCTTTAAAAGCAGGAGGAAGCCAGAGCTCAGTCACCCCTAAATGCTGTAATTGTGGAATACTTGCTTTCACTGTTTTCCAGTGGTTACCATCTGCAGGAAGATACCACTCGAAAGCCTGCATGATTAGTTGATTTGTCATTACTTCTCTCCTAAAAAAGGCTGTGATATCAATTTCCCCAGCCTCTATCTGTCTTACTTATACCAATAAAAGAAATTGAGCCTCTTTTTAGGGACAACATAAAGTACTATCTTTTAGTATTTCGTTTTTTAACAAATAATACCCTACGGTAACCTATTTAGTGGTTCCGCGTTTTTTAATACCATGATTCAAAAGAATTTCTTTTTCTTCCAATTCTTCTTTGTTCATGATTTTAGTCAACATCCGCATGCTGACAGCTCCCAAGTCGTAAACGGGTTGGCTGATAGAACTCAAGTTTGGACGGGTATATTGAACAACTGGTGAATCATTACTTGTGATGATTTCAAAATCTTCTGGAACGCGTTTGCCTGCTTCAAACAAACCATTTAAAAGACCCGCTGCTAACTCATCTTCAGCCACATAAGCTGCTGTTGCTCCTGAGTTAATCACACGTTGTGCCAATTCAAAGCCTTCTTTATAAGAATAGTTAGCTTCAAAAACAAGTCCTTCTTTGAAGTCAAGTTTGTTGTGCTTCAAGCCTTCTTTGTACCCCGCCAAACGTACTTTACCATTGATGTCATCAATAAGTGGTCCTGACACAAAGGCAATGCTCTGATGGTTTTCTGCCAAGATATCAACCACATTAGACACAGCTGCCTTATAGTCAATATTAACACTTGGTAATTGATGATCAAGGTCAACTGTCCCTGCTAAAACAATCGGGGTGCGTGAGCGTGAAAATTCCGCACGGATTTTTTCAGTCAAATGGTGCCCCATAAAGATAATACCGTCAACTTGCTTAGCAAAGAGGGTATTAACAACGTTAACCTCCTTGTCATCATCCTCATCACTAGAGGCAAGTACAATATTATATTTATACATAGCGGCGATATCATCAATACCTTTGGCTAAAATAGAAAAATAACTGTTTGCAATATTTGGAATCACAACCCCGACGGTTGTTGTTTTTTTGCTGGCGAGACCACGTGCGACAGCATTTGGACGATAATCTAGGCGGTCAATGACTTCTAAAACTTTCTTACGCGTGTTTTCCTTAACGTTTTTGTTGCCATTAACAACACGACTAACAGTTGCCATAGAAACACCAGCTTCACGGGCAACATCATAAATCGTGATGGTATCATCTGTATTCATTTTTTGTCTTCCTTTCTATTTGAAAATTACGCTTTCAAAAAATATTTTAGCATGTTTTGTAACCACTTTCAAGTATTAAAGGTTAATTTTTGAAAAAGTTTTCAAAGATTGACCTCAAGCTTGATTTTTTAATCTTTTTTTGGAAAAATAGTAGGCAGAAAGAAGGTTTTCCTATGACAAAATTAGACCAAATACGTTTGCATCTTGAGCAAAAAGGATCTGAACTAGCTATTCTTTCAGATCCTGTTACCATTAATTATTTGACTGGATTCTTCTGTGAGCCGCATGAGAGACAACTATTCTTGTTTGTCTACCATGATTTAGCTCCTGTGCTTTTTGTACCTACCCTTGAAGTGGCCAGAGCTAGCCAAGAAGTTGACTTCCCAGTCTTTGGCTATGTGGATTCTGAAAATCCTTGGGAAAAAATCAAAGCCGTTTTACCAAATACAGCGGCCAAAACCATTTATGCCGAATTTGACCACCTTAACGTCAGTAAATTCCATGGGTTGCAGACAGTCTTTTCAGGGCAATTTGCTAATCTAACCTCATTTGTTCAAGGCATGCGCCTCATCAAATCAGCTGATGAAATTGAGAAAATGATGATTGCTGGTCAGTTCGCTGATAAGGCCGTTCAAGTTGGTTTTGATAACATCTCCTTGGATGTTACCGAAACAGACATCATCGCTCAAATTGAATTTGAAATGAAAAAACAAGGCATCAACAAAATGAGCTTTGACACTATGGTCTTAACGGGTAACAACGCTGCCAATCCTCATGGGATTCCGAGTACCAACAAGATTGAAAACAATGCTCTTCTTCTCTTTGACTTAGGAGTTGAAACCTTAGGCTACACTAGTGATATGACACGAACAGTTGCGGTCGGTAAGCCCGATCAATTCCAAATCGACATGTATAACCTTTGCCTTGAAGCCCACCAAGCAGCTATTGACTTTATTAAACCAGGTGTTACAGCAGCTCAAGTTGATGCCGCTGCCCGCCAAGTCATCGAAAAAGCTGGCTATGGAGAGTACTTTAACCACCGTCTGGGGCATGGTATCGGTATGGATGTGCATGAATTCCCATCCATTATGGCTGGGAACGAGCTTGTGATCGAAGAAGGCATGTGCTTCTCTGTGGAACCAGGCATTTACATTCCAGGTAAAGTTGGTGTCCGCATTGAAGATTGCGGTTATGTCACTAAAGACGGCTTTGAAGTCTTTACCCATACCCCAAAAGAATTGCTTTACTTTGAAGGTTAATCCCTACCCAGACATCACTCCTAACGAAAGGAAGGTTATTCTTATGAACCAGTCCATTCATCACCAATTACAACAAGCACTACACTTTAGAACAGCCGTTCGTGTTTATAAAGATGAAACGATTTCCGAGAAAGACTTGAACCTTATTTTGGATGCTGCCTGGCTAAGCCCTTCTTCTGTTGGCTTAGAAGGCTGGCGCTTTGTAGTCCTAGATAATAAGCAAATAAAAGAAGAAATCAAACCCTTTGCCTGGGGCGCCCAATATCAATTAGAAACAGCTAGCCATTTTGTGCTGTTAATTGCTGAAAGAAATGCTAGGTACGATAGCCCTGCTATTAAAAATAGTCTCCTAAGAAGAGGAATAGAAGAGGGAGAGGGACTTGAGAGTCGTTTAAAACTTTACGAGGCCTTTCAAAAAGAGGACATGGACATGGCAGATAACCCTAGAGCGCTCTTTGATTGGACTGCAAAACAGACCTATATCGCTCTTGGTAATATGATGATGACAGCTGCCCTGTTAGGAATAGATTCTTGTCCTATTGAAGGGTTCAACTATGCAAAAGTTGACACTATTTTAGCAACTCATGGTATTATTAATAAAGACAAAGAAGGTATTGCCAGCATGTTGTCCTTGGGCTACCGTCTCAGAGATCCCAAACATCCTCAAGTTCGCAAACCTCGTGAAGAAGTGATTTCAGTAGTGAAATAAGGAGAATATATGAAAGCATTACACACCTGTATCCGCGTCAAAGATCTCGACAAATCAGTTGACTTTTACACCAAGGCCTTTCCTTTTAAGGAAACCCGTCGAAGAGATTTTCCAGACAGCCAATTCACTCTCGTGTATTTAGCGCTTGAGGGAGAAAGTTATGAGCTAGAGTTGACCTATAATTATGATCACGGTGACTATGATTTAGGAGATGGTTATGGCCATATCGCCCTTGGCTCTGACAATTTCGAAGAAGACCACGAAAAACATCGTCAAGCAGGATTCCCTGTCACAGATATTAAAGGGTTAACTGACAAATCAGCCCGCTACTACTTTATTCAAGATCCCGATGGCTATAAAATTGAAGTCATTGACTTAAATCGTTAATAGGTTAAAAACAGAGGAAAATTCCTCTGTTTTTTTATGATATTATCACTTTTTTAGATTTTTTAAATCAAATAAAAGACCACCTGTCACTATCCTTTTCTGTATGAAAGAGAAAAGGATATCTAAAGATTATCTTAAAATAACTCAATGTCCTTTGAAAAATCAAATTAATAACTTATTTTCTTGTTTCATTCATATGGAAACACTCATTTTTTATTTTTTATATTATCTTTCATTCATTTTCATAACATTACATTGCTATAAAATTATTTTTATTAGATTCATAATTTTTAACATTAATAATGATATACTTAACTAGTAAATAAAAAAGGAGGACTTCCCATGTCTAAACTCAGAAGGAAATGGCTTTCCCATTCTCTTGTAGCCTTAGCAATGACCTTATCATTAGGATTTGCTCCTAATGCTCAACTTCACGATAGTGTTACCTATGCTCAAGAAACAGCTGTCACGCAAGACTGGACGTTGGCTCAGTACCCAGACTATTATGTCATTGAAGGAAAATCGGCTATTCAAAAAGAGGCCTTTCCTCAATTGAAAACAACGACTGAGAAGGTCTATAAAAAAAGTGGTCGTAGCACAAAACGTGTCACTGTTTCGGACCTTCAATATGCTGATCTAGATGGTTACAATCGTTCTGGAGTAGCTTATGGCATTATCACTAAAGATATGATTGACATGTCAGCAGGCTCTCGTGAAAAATGGGAAAACGACTACAACCCAAGTGGCTGGTTCTCTTATCAATTTAAAGCAGATGGTCGTGCTGCTACTGAGAATGATTATAAGCATAGCCCAAGACAAGTAAAACGCATCCCAAATAATCAGGAAGTCAGTATTATTTTAAGTAATGGTAAAGTTCGTCACGGCTACCTCTTTGACCGTAGTCATCTCATTGCAGACAGCTTAGGAGGACGCCCATATCGTAATAATTTGATTACTGGAACCCGCACTCAAAACGTAGGCAATAATGACCGTAAAGGCGGTATGCAATACATTGAAAATAAAGTCTTAACCTACATCAATCAAAATCCTAGTGTACATGTTTACTACAAAGCAGAACCCGTCTATGTGGGAACAGAGCTAGTCCCTCGTTACGTGGTTGTTTCAGCTTTATCTTCTGACGGTGTCATCGATGAAAAGGTGCGTGTTTTCAACACCGCCAATGGCTTTACCATCGATTACCAAAATGGAGGTCTTCTATCTGATATAATGTTTGAAGAAGAAACAATGACTGATAGTGACGACACTCTCACAGAAGATACCAAAGAACCTAATACAGATGAAGAAGGCACTGATCAGATCAGTCCAGATGCAGCTACAAAGGATACCACTACTGACTTAGACAATCAAAGGATTGTGTATGTTGCAAGTAACGGAAGCTCTCCTGTCTATTGGTACCATAAAGAAAACCTTCCAGCTGGCGTCAACTTAGATAGGCTCGTTGAAATGACAGAACAAGATGCTTTAAGCAGAGACAAAAAGCATTCTAGTACAGAACCAACTCATTAATGAAAACTGCTTGAGGTGCGGCGACGTTACCTCAGCAGTTTTTTTATTTTTGGGAAATCTCTGTCATTTGACAGTTTTTTGAAATATCTTAGCTTTTGTGATACAATTTGTCAAAAGATTAGAAAGGGACACCCCTATGACGCTTTTATCTGTAATTATTCCCTGTTTTAATGAAGAAAAAGCTATTCTTCCTTATCTTGAAGAGATGCGTCAGTTGGAACTGTCAATGACTAGTCAACTCGCCTTTGAATATATTTTTATTGATGATGGTTCTAAAGACCAGACTCTGAACATCTTACGTGATTTAGCTACTCGCTTTCCAAACGTTCATTACCTGTCCTTTTCGCGCCATTTCGGAAAAGAAGCAGGGCTATTAGCTGGATTAGAAGAAGCCAAAGGCAACTACATTACTGTAATGGATGTGGATTTACAAGACCCACCTGAACTTCTCCCACTCATGTATGCGAAGCTAAAAGAAGGTTATGATGTGGTGGGTACCAGACGTCAAAATAGACATGGCGAACCTCTCGCTCGTTCTGTCTGTTCCAATTTATTTTATAAGCTTGTCAATCGTTTGTCAGACACCGAAATCATCAGTGGGGTGCGGGATTATCGATTAATGACCAGGCAAGTTGTGGATAGCATTCTTGAGCTGGGTGAAGTTAATCGATTTTCAAAAGGTATATTTTCATGGGTCGGTTACCGGACGACCTACATCAGCTTCGACAACCGCAAGCGTCAGCATGGGAAAAGCCATTGGAGTTTTTGGGGCCTGTTTCGCTATTCCCTAGATGGCTTTGTTAATTTTTCAGAAATGCCTCTGACCATTGCAACTTGGGCAGGAACCTTTAGTTTCTTAATTTCCATTCTTGCTATCTTATTTATTGTGATTCGAAAATTACTCTTTGGTGACCCTGTTTCCGGCTGGGCCAGCACTGTCTCAATCATTTTATTTATGGGAGGTATTCAACTCTTTTGCATGGGCATTATCGGGAAATACATCTCAAAAATATTCCTTGAAACCAAAAAAAGACCTGTCTATATCATCAAAGAAAAGCATTAATAGTCAAAAAGAGCCAAATCAGAAACAAAACCACCACTATTCCCACCAAAACCGGCAAAGGGGTAACCGCAGACCAATCAAACTGTCCTGCTAGTGCCTCCACCACCTTCCCTAACCCATAAACAGCAACAAAGGCTAGTCCAAGGTTCAAACACTTTTTCTTCCTAGTCATTGACAATGAGAAGATAAACATGGGAATAAATATCATCCTCAGTCCCATGTAATGTAACCTAATCGGCTCTCCCTTGATTAAGCATGTTATCAAAAGCGCTAAGAATACTACCAAAAGTCTAGCTATTGCCTCTCTTAAGATAACCAAAGATTTTGCCATCAATCAATTTCCTTTGCTCATTCATAGACACTCTTTATGACCAGTGGTCGCAACTATTTCAAAATCAATCAAAATCGTCTACGCTAAACCCACTAACGATAAGACCTGAGCCAGCTTCTAAACCTCGGGCTTCTCATCGTCAACTCCTGTTTGTCATCATTCAGTAGGCTTAACATGATTAGCAATGATTCACACTTTTCATCACGCGTTTGATATCACGATCCTGCTCACGGCGTTTAATGGTTTCGCGTTTGTCATAATCGTGTTTCCCTTTAGCCAAACCAATGAGAACTTTAGCAAAACCATCTTTCAAGTAAACCTTTAAAGGAACTAAGGTCATTCCAGTTCCTTTGAGTTCATTTGCCAGATGTGTAATCTCACGTTTTTTGAGCAACAGTTTGCGGGTCCGTTCAGGATCAGCGTTCCAAATATTACCTTGTTCAAAAGGAGCAATATGAACGTTGACCAACCACGCTTCCCCATTCTTAATTTGGGCAAAGCCATCTTTCAGTTGAATACGGGCTGCACGAACACTTTTAATCTCAGTTCCCGTTAAGACAATGCCTGCTTCAACGGTTTCAACAATGTGATAATCATGTCTAGCCTTTTTATTTTGCGCCAGTAATTGTCCTTCCCCTTTTGCCATAGTTAACTCCTTTTACGACTCTTCTTTTTTGCTTGTTCTTTGTAAAATGGTTTTTTAAACCCTTTTTTAGTTTTACCTTTGGTTTTTGCCTTGGCTACTTCTTTAGATTCTTTTTTCTTTGTTCCTTTAGATGATTTTGAGGATTTACGGCGATCTCGTCGACTAGCTTTATCCGACATCTTGATTTTTTCAACCACATCAAAGTCGCTCGGTAAATACTCAAAGTCAATGTCACCAGTTTCCTTGTCAGCCTTAACCAATTTCACACGAATAGGTTGACCAACTTTAAAGATTTTACCTGATTTTTCACCTTGAAGACTTAGCGTTCTCTCGTTAAAGTGATAGTATTCCGGTAAGCCAGTGATGTGAACCAAACCTTCAATCGTATTTGGTAGCTCTACAAAGAGACCAAATTTAACTACGCTTGCCACAATACCATCAAATTCTTCGCCGACATATTCAGCCATGTACTCTGCTTTCTTCATGGCTTCCACCACGCGCTCCGCATCGATAGCACGACGCTCTAACTGGGAAGAAGATGTTGCCAGCTCTGGAATGACTTGGGCAAAATGGTCACGCTTTTCTTGACTAGGCTGAGTGTACTCACGAATCATGCGATGAACCAATAAGTCAGGGTAGCGACGGATCGGACTGGTGAAGTGGGTGTAATATTCTGCGGCCAAACCGTAATGGCCATGATTATGTTCAGAATATCTTGCCTGTTGCATAGAGCGTAAGAGCATCATGTTAAGCACTTCTGCTCCTGGTTGACCTTCGACTTTTGCCATAAAGGCTTGCAAGGCTTCCTGAGAAATCTTGTTGGCTGTTCCTTGAATTTGGATACCAAATATGCTAGCATAATCAATAAATTTTTGAAGTTTTTCGGCCTTTGGTTCTTCGTGAATACGGTAGATAAATGGTAACTTAGCTGTTGCAAAATGCTCCGCAACACACTCATTGGCTGCTAGCATAAAGGATTCAATCATCCGCTCCGCAATTCCTCTTTGACGAAGCACTACATCTACTGGCATCCCTTTATCATTGACAATAATTTTTGCTTCTTGCGTATCAAAGTTTAAGGCCCCTCGTTTTGAACGCATCGTTTCCAAACTCCGATGCAAAGCCACCATGAGGGTCACATCATCAGCAATACTAGCAAACTCTCGGAGCGCTTCTTCATCTCCTGCAATCATGTCATTGACCGCACTATACGTCATTCGGTAAGTTGTCTTAATCACTGATTGACAGATTTGATAGTTGACCACGCGCCCCTGCGGGTTAATTTCCATTAAGGCTGACTGGGTCAAACGATCAACGTTAGGATTCAAAGAGCAGATGCCATTTGACAAACGCTCTGGTAACATCGGAACCACACGATCTGTGACATAGACAGAGGTACCACGCCTAACAGCTTCCTTATCAAGGGCAGATCCTTCTGTCACATAATAAGAGACATCCGCAATATGTACCCCAAGTTCATAATTACCGTTATCTAGTAGCTTAATATGGATAGCATCATCTAAGTCTTTGGCGTCCGCACCATCAATAGTAATGGTGGTTTCTGAGCGCAGATCAACACGGCCTATTAAATCTTTAGCAGTTGGTGCTTCTGGAATTGCATTGGCCTCAGCTAAAACTTCTGCTGGAAATTCTGAAACAATATCCATCGATTCAAGGACTTCCAAGACATCAATCCCAACATCTCCTTGATGGCCTACAATATCACGGACACTGGCCACAAAATAATCGTGTCCGCGTGTGGGATATTTATCAATATCAACCTTGATGATTTCAGTGCCTTTAAGCACAACAGGTTCTTTCTTAATGTAGATTTTTTGTTGAATTTTTTGATTTTTTGACTTGATATAACCAGCGTATTTTGGTTTTTCATCGTCTAAAATAACAGTTCCCACAGCCGTTTTTAATGAGCGTTCTACAATCGCTACCACTTTAGCTTCAGCCGCAGTCCCTTTGAGACGGTCTGCTGGTTTTTTAATAGTTGCTTCTACGATATCGCCATCAATGGCGTAACCAACGTCATTACGGCCGATAAACATATCGTCTTCATTCTCATCCACGGACAAGAAACCAAAACCTGCTTTGTTGGCACGGAAAATCCCCTGAACAGTAGCCTCTTTCTTCTTTTCTCTCTCTTTTCTAAGTGCTAAACTACCGTCATTTGAGAAACGTAAAAGGTCCTGACTTTCCATTTTGGAAATGGTTTTAATAAGGCTGGGAAAATGCTTGGCTCCAGTCATCTCTAAGGCAGCAGCCAAGTCATTCACGTTGGACTTGCCATGCTCCTTGAGGTAAGTCATAATTCTTTCTTTCATAATACCTAATTTCTATTTCTGTTTTAATTGTTTTAGATCATCAATCTAGCTCACTGATAAAAAAATGAGCTAGACTAACTCTGTCAAGCTCACTCCTTATTTACTTGATAAAATTGCAAGCGCAAGCGCAATTGCTAGCCAGAAAAATACTAGAACTGCTGTAAACCGTTGCATGAATGCTTCAAAGCCACGAGCTTTAGTACGTTCAAACAAGGCTTCTGAACCGCTGCTATCAAAAACATTGCTACTTGGGTTTTTTTGAGGTTGCATGAAGATAGCAATCACAAGTAAAACCGATAACACGAGCAATATTGTAAGTAGTAAGTTGTACATGTTATTTCCTCCACTATTGTCTTGACCATTCTAACACAAATCTTATCAAGATTCAACATGTAGGGTCACTTTTCTCTCCTTAGGGCAGTACTTAGGAACCTTAATCTTTTCCGGGTGACTGCTCTTATTTTTACTGGTCAAATAATTCTTGCTGCCACACTGGCTGCATTCTAAATTAATTTTTATTCTCACACGATATCCTTAACCTTGATGTACTTTTTAAATATAATCAAACTCCAAACCAAATTGACAAAGACAATCATACTGGTCACATAAAAAACGGATCGATAACCTAAGACAACCGCAACATTTGACCCAATAAAAGGGCCCAAAACCTGTCCAATATTACCAAACATTTGATTATAAGAGAAAACTCTGGAAATGTCTGCTTTTGGTGTCAATTTAGTCAGCAGAGAATTAATGCTTGGCATCAACGCCCCTACTCCAAACCCATAGGCAAAGCGTAACAAGCCCAACTGAAGACTGGTTTGTGCTAGAGCACTCATGACATACATGATAAAACTGTAGAGTAAAGCTCCTAAAAGTAAACGATGGTTACCAAAACGGTCACCTAATTTACCGAGGTAAGAGCTGCTCAAAAGACTGGAAAAACCCATGGCTGAGACCACCAGACCTGACACAAACATGAGGTTTTGCGTTTGCCCAAGATGTCGAATATATAGGGACAAAATAGGGGCAACCGATTGAGCAGAAATCTGAATAATCATACTGGTTACAAATAGGCCGAGCATGATTTTTCGACTCTTTACTTGCTTTAAAATATCTTTGGTAGTACCATTTGAGACTTCTCAATAGGCTCAAAATCTTCTTTGACATAAAAAACTGTCATTAAGGAGCAGAGCAATAAGATTATCCCTACCAATAAAAAGACCTGACGAATACCTAATAGTTCTGCTAAAACTCCCCCAATAAGAAGACCAATTAAGGCACCAGCTGTCACTCCCGTTGCCAAAGTCCCTAGGGTATAGCCGGATTTTTCTTGAGGAACTTGGCTGGCAATCAAAGCCGTTGAATTGGGGGTATAGCCTGAAAAAATCCCCGTTAACAGCCTCAAAACAAGCAGCCAAAACACATTAGGAATAACCGCTAATCCTCCCATGGTAAAGGTCATGACAAAACTTGCTCGAAGCATCATCGGTTTTCGACCATAACGATCAGCAAGTTTTCCCCAAAGTGGCGCAAATATAGCTGACGCTAGTGCCGTAATGGCAACTGCCAAACCGGTATACCACTCCACCAATGCCTTAGGGGCTCCTAGTTCTTCAACATACAGGGCCATGAATGGCATGACAAGTGAAAAGCTTGCCCCAGTAAAGAAGTTACCAAGCCAAGCCACTTTTAAATTTTGTTTCCAATTGACAGTTGTTATCGCTTCTTCGCTAATAGGTCATCATCTTCTTTCCAAAATACCTCTGACTATTATACCACAATTCTCTCACAGGCAAGCAAAAAGCAGACTAACTAAACTGAGCAGAAAGAGAAAAGCTTTCCTCAGGCCCAACAGGACAAGACCCCTCAGAAAGCTTTTACGTCATTTTGCTGTGTGATTAGCGCTTACGTAGACTGCCAAGAAGCCCCCTAACAAGTTCCCTACCAATGGTTCGAACTGTCGTACTAATAAAGGCATCTGTTGCCTTTTCCACAACTGTTTTGCGGGGACATCCAACCGAACGGCGGCTAGCCTTTTCAGCAGCGGCTTGTGCCTTGATGGCTTCCTTAGCCTCTTTTTCCCGTTGTGCAGCCGCAAGTGCTTCTTCAGCCAGTCGTTGATCTTCTAAAACCTTAGCAGCTAATTTTTCATAGGCGGAGTCACGATCTATGGCTTGGCTATATTTAGTGGCAAACGAAGAAGACTGGACAAGCTGCTGAATCTCTGTCTCTGACAAAAGAGCAAAGCTACTCTTAGGCGGCATGATATAGGCACGTTCAACGATGGATGGTTGTCCCTTATCATTCAAAACAGAAATCAAAGCTTCGCCGACTTCTAGTTCTGTAATCACCCTTGCCACATCTAAGTCAGGATTTTGGCGGAAAGTATCAGCAGCGACACGAACCGCCTTTTGTTCTTTCGGTGTATAAGCGCGCAAGGCATGCTGAATTCTATTTCCCAGCTGAGCCAAAACCGTTTCTGGCAAATCAAGTGGGTTTTGAGTCACAAAGAAAATCCCAACTCCCTTTGAACGAATAAGCCGCACAATCTGTTCAACTTTTTCCAAAAAGACCTTAGGAGCGTCCTTGAACAATAGATGAGCTTCATCAAAGAAGAAAACCATCTTAGGTTTGTCCAAGTCTCCAACTTCTGGTAATAATTCGTACAACTCTGATAATAACCAAAGTAAGAAGGTCGTGTAAAGCGTGGGTGATTGGAAAAGCTTAGTCGCTGACAAAATGTTAATGACTCCCTGACCCGAAACCACATCTCGTTGGATTAAATCAGCCACCTCTAAAGCAGGCTCTCCAAAAAATTGTTCGGCTCCTTCTTGTTCCAAAGTCAAGAGACTTCTTTGGATAGCTCCGACAGATTGTTTGGTCACATTACCGTAATGACTGGAATAGTCTGAGGCATGGTCACCAACTTCTTTTAGAATGGCCTGCAAGTCTTTCAAATCAATCAAGAGCCAGCCTTTCTCGTCAGCGATTTTAAAGACAATGGTCATAACTCCCGTTTGAGTATCGTTCAGTCCTAATAAACGCGACAACATCATAGGACCCATCTCAGAAATTGTTGTCCGTAAAGGCTGCCCACTCTGTCCAAAAACATCCCAGAGCCTAACTGGAAAAGCTTGAGGTTGGTAATCTGTTATTCCCATTTTAGCTAGACGAGTAGCTAGTTTTTCTGTCACTTCCCCCGCCTTAGCGAGATTGGAAAGGTCACCTTTGATATCTGCCAAAAAGACTGGTACACCTGCCAAACTTAATTGCTCTGCCAAAACTTTTAGGGTAACCGTTTTTCCTGTCCCCGTCGCTCCAGCTATTAAACCATGACGGTTTAACATTCCTAATTGTAACGCTACAGGTTGGTCGCCTTTTGCAATTGTCATTGTAGTCATAAAATTCCTCTTTTTTCTGATAAACAGCTTATGAAAACGCGATTGTGAGCAACCTGAATGCCTAGCATAGCTTCCTCACCCTTAATGATATTATAGCACAAGCTTTTCCCTTATTTGAGTCTAAAGGTTTTAGGTGCCAGGTAATAAACAGCTAAATACCCTACTCCCAAGATAAGGATCATTCCAACGAGGATAATCAAGAAAATAGGCATGGTCATATCGGTTGTAAATCGAAATAACTGATAACCTAAATAATAAACAATAAAGGTCAGTATATTATAAAGCACATTTTTAGACTTCAACCCTTCTGTGAAAGGTTGCAAAAGAAAATACAAATATAAAAAGTAGAGTGAAAAGAAACTCATAGACAAGAATTGCACCATGACAACAAGAACTATTTCTGACCAAACGAGAGGAAACAAAGCCACATATAAGATCAAGACAAAGAGATTAGCCGCTGCAAAAATAGGAATATTATGCTTAATAATAGACCAAAAACGGGTCTTCAAGGTCGCTAAAATCACTTCGCGTTGTCTGTAATCGTTAAATTTTAATAAGGGCCGGTCCAAATGGTAAAAACAAAACTTAATATATGATTCTCCTACATAAATCAAATACCCCGATACTAACGACACGTATAAGATTCGGACAAATTCCTGGTGTTTCACTTGTCCCAACTGATGCCTAAAATAATAGAGACCAATCAGTTCAGCAACAATGGCTAAACCTACAATAAGCAAACGTATGGTCACACCTTTTCGAAGACGTTTTCCCATCCGTTGTAAAAAGATAGCGTTCAGATAAGCTATCCCCGTTAGTCCTTGCAAGCGATGCTTCTTTTGAGGAGATAAGTCAATATCCTTTTCTTTGACGGTAACTTCTACCGTATGCACATTCTCCATCACAGCCACTCGTTCCTTCATGGTCTCATGCGTTACCACACTACGGGTAAGGGTGTCTAACTCAGCATCACTTATCAAACGGTAAAACCCATAACCCCACAAGACAAAGCCCAAGCACCCCGCAGGAATGGAGAAAAAGATTTGCGGTGCGAAGTGATTTCCTAAAACTAATAATCCGCCGCTCACCAGAAAAGCTATCCCAAAAAGACTGAACAGGAGCCTATTAAGGTATTTTTCCTTATCGTCTCCTTTCCTATCGTAAAGGGGTACGAAAATGACCTTTAGGAAAAGCCTCACGCCCGACACCAGTAAGGTAAAGCTAATGGCATGCCAAAAAGCAAAGTGATTGAGTGTAAAATAAATCCCTAATACTAAGACATGAAAGAGCAGTTCACGACCTAACAGCATGAGTTGCTTGGCTTTCAAGTAATCTCTTGGAACCAAATGAAATTGACGAATGGCCTTGGCCAAGTCCATATCATCACGTGTCACGAGTTTAATATCTAAAGTGGTCATGAGCAAGAGAGAAAAAATAACCAACCAAAGCAAACTTAAGGTAAACGGCTTTGGACTAGCATACCAAGTATACTCACTAAACCAAGCTCTCACAACATGAGCCAAGGTAAAGCAAATACCCACATATAGAGTCATTTGCGCTAGAATAGAAAAGGGAAATATTAGACCATGAATCACGGTTAAAAACACTTTTCCTTCTTTTAGGCGATAGCAAGCTTGCGGTATCCTTCTCCCAATAAGAGGCAATTTCTGTAACCAATAAATCAAGGTATTGTAACGAGTTACCCCATCTATCTGCCAGAAAATATGCAACAAATCCTTAGTAGTCATGGCTTTCTCCTTGTAAGATTTCCAAGAGCTTAGCTTCAAAAGTTTCATCTGTCGTTGATAAAGACATGGTTTCTAAAGTGCCATTATGTAAAATCGCAACATGATCACATAAATCTTCTGCTAAGGCTAAGATATGAGTCGATAAAATTAAGATATGCTTATCTCTTAGAGTCAGGAGCAACCGTTTGATAGCAATACTGGACACTAGATCAACTGCAGTCAGAGGTTCATCTAACAAAATAACTTTAGGTTTGCTGATTAAGATACAGATGAGGGATAATTTGCTTTTCATTCCATCTGAGTAACCTTTGATGATTGTGTGGCGATCAACCTCATTAATCTCCATGAAATCAAGATAGTCATCAATAGCTAACTGGTCCTTGCCAGGATGTAGATCGAGATAAAATTTAATAAATTCATAACCCGTTAAAAACTCAGGTAGGTAGTTTTCCGAGAAAACCATGCCAATCTCTTTTAACTCTAATGGGCGTTCTACCCCATTTTCTACCAGAAAAATCTCTCCTTGATCGGCCTGATGTTCTCCATATAAAATGTTAAAAAGAGTGGTTTTACCTGCACCATTTCGACCAAGAAGACCTGTAATCTCCCCTTCACGAAAGGTATAAGAAGCTCCTTTTAATACCTCTTTTTCCTGAAAATTTTTCCGGATATTTCTAATAACCAACTCCATTGCCTTCTCCTTCTCTGAAAACCTTTTCTTTCATTTTATCCAAAAGCAACGCAAATAACAAGAATGCTTAAAAAAGATAAGAATAAAAAGCAAGACCTTTTAATAGAAACTCCAGGTTGTAGACAAAGTACCTCTAAGAGAATTTGTTTACAATGTCATCAAAAAATAGTCTCACTTTTGCATTGTATTGGTCATAGGCGAGCGACGCGAGCTCAAACTCAATACTTTACGCCGTAACAAAAACGCCAGAAACATGGCGTTTCTGGCGTTCAGAGATTTTGAGACCTAGACTCAACATCTAGGTATGAAATTCCGGAGGGAGTTGCTACCGTCCCTGCTACCTAAGTCAAGTATCATAAAAATAATAATTTTTAAGAAAGCAGACTTTTTCTTCAGTTTGAGCAAGACCTTTTAATAGAAGGCTTTGCTTCCTTAATTCCTTAACTCAAACAATCTGATCAGTATGGCTTAGGTAACTGTTCTAAGGCTTTGTGAACTTGCTTTCTTAACGTTTCCATGTCTCCACTATTATCAATCACTAGACTGGCATAAGGTCTTTTTTCCTCTATTGGTAACTGACTGGATAAGCGTTTTTTGGCGTCAACTTCCCTCAAATGATTTCTAGCCATTAACCGCCGCAATTGGGTTTGGGCGTCTACATAAACCAACCAAATCGCATCAAACCAGTCTTGGTAGCCCAATTCAATTAACAAAGGAATATCCATAAAAATGACCGTTTGGCTTTGAGCCAACTGATCACGCTCAGCAGCTAGCTCTTCTTTGATGATTTGATTTTGAATAGCAGATGAGGTTGCCATGTGAGACGGATTTGAAAAAACCATTTCTGACAGCTTTTTCCTATTTAACTCACCATCTTCTTTTAAAATCTCATCCCCAAAAGCCAGCTTCAGAGCCTGGTATAAGCGGCCGCCTTTTTCTTGTAACTGGTGAACCACTTGATCCGCATCAATCACCTGATAGCCAGCTTCTTTAATCATGGCCACTACTGTTGATTTTCCTGAGGCAATTCCTCCGGTGATACCAATCATTAGGACCTTTTTTTCTGACATTTCGGACAAATGTGTGTCCCCCTTCCTCCAACTTTTAGTTTACTAATAGCCTGACCACAACGTGGGCAAGGTTTTCCCGCTTGGCCATACACCTGCAAATAATGCTGCATCGTCCCATCCGCTCCTAAAGCATTTCGATAGGTTCGAACAGTTGAACCGCCTTTTTCAATCCCTAGCTGCAAGATACGAATGGTTTCATCATGTAGCCGTTTTATCTCCGCCTTTTTTAAACTAAAAGAGAGACGCTCAGGGTGAACTTTAGCTGCCCAGAGTACTTCATCAACATAAATATTTCCTAAACCAGCAACAAGCGTCTGATCCAAAAGATAGGGCTTGATTCGTTTTTTGGAAGATTGCAGAGCAACTTCAAATGGTTTAAGTTTAAAGGTCTCTTTCCTTGGTTCTGGACCAAGTTTTCGTTGGGCAAAAAAATCAGGCAATTGGGATTTAGGAATAAGATCAAAGGTCCCAAATTTACGCACGTCTTGATACACTAAGATCGATCCATTTTTTAAGGTAAAGAAAACATGAAAATGTTTCTGTTCAGGCACCTCATCTGGAAAAAGCAAATACTTACCTTCCATGCGTAGATGTGACACAAGGACCGTCTGACCGAAATCAAACATTAAATATTTACCCCGCCGACCAATGGTTTGAATGGTTTGGCCAGGTAATGTCTGAAGAAAAATCCTCAAATCCGACTTGACCATCTTAGGCACTTCTACCTTGACAGCAACAATTTCCTGACCTAGCACTAAAGACTCGAGTCCTCGTCGAACCGTTTCAACTTCTGGTAATTCTGGCATAATTGTTTCCTTCAAGGACAACTAGATTTCTCATCCAGCTTGACAATGGTCATCACTCCTAACAGAGAATCGTCCAAATCGCTGATGCCTAGCCTATCAATTGTGCTCATCAGCACAATGTCCTTTTCCTTTCTCACTGTTATTGTACGAGGAAAAATAGCGGAAATCAACTGATTCTCCTTTAACCTTCTTCCTCATTTTCTTCATCTCCAAGGACTTCCTTACGGTAGTGTTCCTTATAGCTGTAGTAAAGAGCGTCTTCTCCAAGATATTTGAAAATCTGCAGGGCTTGACGCATATCATCTTTTCCTGAAGCCTGCCCCTGTTTTAGCTTGTAGTAACCATGCACATATAAAAAGACAGTCTTTTCATAAAAGTTAAGCTCGTCTCGCAACAAAAACTCAATTTTTTCAATTAAATAATGACTATGATCAAAATAAGAATAATCAATACTGATAATCAGGCAATTAATCGATAACTGAGTTACTAATGTTTTGTTGGTCTTATTTTGCTCTGAATAAGCAAACGATGTTACCATTTCTTTTGTTAATAAAAATAAGGTGTTGTAATTAATAAAGCGTGAGCAATTGCCTAACAAAATAATTTCGTAATACCCCCACTGTTCGACACTAAACAAATAATCCGTCAAGCGAGTCACTTCCTCTTCGGTTGGCTCTACGGTCGGCTCAATTGAGGATAATATAGCTTTGATCATGGTACTCTCATAATCTTTGTGCGCGTAGTCTTCAAGCAACTTGAGTAATTTGGCTACATTTTTCTCAGCATAATATTTCCTTACCCGACTTAGCAATGTAAAAAAATGGGTATGAGTCTTCGAATGTGTTGAAACAAATTCATCAATGGTAATATTGAGTTTATCAAGAAGATTAAGTAAACGACTACAGCTGATTTCTGACTCTCCACGTTCAAAACGTGAAATTTGTGACTTAGATAAGTGTTCATCTGCTAAAGATGAAATACTAACTTGTTTTCCTTGGCGTAGTCGCCTTAAGGTTTTACCGAGTTCTTTTTCCATTTTTCCCACTTTCACAACAAAAAATTCAAATCCGTCAAATCCATTATATAATACAAGTACAAAATAGAAAATCAGAAAGGAAGCTGTCATGAAAAAAATTAATAAAGCATTATTGTTGACATTAATCATGGACATCCTGATTATCGTTGGTGGATAACCTTTTCTATCATAACACTGTTTATGATAGAAACCGCTATTTTACTTAGTTTATAACAGGAGAACTAATGAAGATTAAGAAAATTGTTAGCAGCCTTGCTGCAGCCTTACTTGTAAGCTCACTATCAGCCCTTAATTATGAGGTTAAAGCTGATGATACTACTGATGGATATCATTATTACGTTACTCAACAAGATCGTTATGGACAAATTATTAATTATATTAATGAACAACATCGTCTCATTAATCAATATGTTGTTGAAAATGTAAATGCCTTCGATCAGCTAAATGCCAAGTCAGCAGTTGATCGTTTAAATAGTGCTATAGCATCATTTAAGCAAACAGATGATCAGCTACTCGCTCAACTTAAAGTAGGTCGCATTAGCAATAGCGACTATAACGCTATTGTCCAACAGCGAAATGCTATTAGCCAAACTGTTCAACGTCTGGTTGACCAAGAAAATAGTAAACTTCAGACTAGCCAAAACCAATACGCTCAATTAGTCGGACAACGCAACCAAGCAGTTGCTAATATTCGTGCTATTTTAGAGGCAGTTAACTATAACGCCGTTCGCTCTATGCCAGAAGCTGAGCAATTGTTCACTTCTCTTAACAATCAGGTGAAACCTTATGTAGCTGCTGTGAATGGTTACAAAGCGGAGGTTGCTAATCTCCAACAAGAAGTTGATGCTATTTCTACCGATGCTATCGAAGCAGAAACAGCTAAACTTGCCGCTATTACTGTAAATGGTAACTCTCCAGTCCGTGTCAGCACAGACCATGTGGAAGATACCCATACACAACCATTAGCTACAGAAACTGACCAGGAAGCTGCTGAGCGCGAAGAGCATTCTGCAACTCCTGTTCCAGTTGCCCCTCAAGCAGAGTCTACTAATATTGCTGATTATGATAACTTAAAAGAGGTATTACGCAGCAATATCAGTAACCACGTCCCTCACATCAGTGTGCAAATGGAATTCAAAACCCAAGACCAAGTTAATGAATACCAACAACAACTTGGCGGAATCATCCGAGCAATCGGAGATGAACTTGGGACTGCAACTTCCTTTGCTTCACAAAGCCGTATTAGCACTTACACGCTTGGCGGAGAAATCCAACGTATCGTTGTTAACACAGATGTTACTATCACTTATACCCTCAAAGATGACATGGTGGCTTTACACCAAGAATACAAACAATTTGTGGACAATTTTGTTAGAGAAAACATCACTAACAAAAATATCACAAGTGATTACGAAAAAGTAAAAGTCATCCATAATCACCTTGTTAACAGCTACACATATGCAACTCAAGAATTAGAAACTACTCGTGAGACTGCTAGCGGAATCAGTATCCATGCCCCTGAAGCCTTGTACAAAGATAAACGCGGTGTTTGTCAAGCTTTTGCAGTAATGTTTAAAGATATGACAGCAGCTGCTGGTTTGTCTGCTTGGTACGTAACGGGTCAAGCTGGTGGCGGTAATCACGCTTGGAATATCGTTAAAGTTAACGGTGTCAATTACTATGTTGACTCAACTTGGGATAACACAACTAAAACCAACAACTACTTCCTTGTTGGTAAAGAAGTGATGGATGCTGATCATTTCTTGGATAGTCAGTACGAACACTTGACACACTCTATTCCATCTACTAACTATTACAGAGCATAACCTTATCAGAGTGTGTTTATAGAAAGGCTAACAGTAAGTGTCTAAGAAACAATTTTATCTCATCTTAACGATTAGTGTACTGTGTTTTATTCTTGCTGTTACCCCTAAGCCACCAACCCCTAAACACACGATGGAAAGGACATCTACTGCGATGACTACAACTCATAAAAAACAACATCCCTTAAAAAAAGTAGCCCTTGATCAAAACAAACCCCTAAACAAGGCTCCTTCTCTCCCAAATAAGGATGGCGTTGTCAAACCTGTCATTACTATGACAGTTGAACAGGTAGAAATCCCATTAGATGACCAACCTTAGCTCTCTCCTAAAATAAAAAGGGACACTGTCAAAAAAATGACAGTGTTCCTTTTTATGTAACCAAAATGGTTTTTTCATTTACCGAGATTCTTAAAGAGTGTCCTGCTTAATTCTTTTCTCCTCAAAAAATGGGTTCTCCCGTTTGCTCTTCATCGTCATGATCCCCTTCTTCTTGTTCAGAATCTCTAACATCATGAACAATTTTGGGAGAGGTTGTTAGACCTTCCTCGGCATTATCTTTTTCCAATCGTTTTTTCCATAACACCGCTGGTGGAATGATATCCGTAGAGCCATCTCCGTAAATAATCATGGCCTGACCACCTCTTGGATTAATAGATACCTTAATATTGTCTGGTAAAGACCCACTACCTCCTGTGGTTAAAAGGGCACCCGCAGTCTTAATCAGAGTTGTCATTCGCTCAATATCATCAGCACCGATGTGATTCAAATCATCTACAACTAACTGATCAATGGATTTCATGGTGTATTTCCAAGCTTGCGGCTGAACAAGAAAAACAGTTCCTTTATACATTGTGTTATGCATATCATCAATGACTTTGAAATACCTTGTATATTTGGTTTGTGCATTAGGGTTAGCAACGGGAATAGTGCTTTCAGGAACTCCTGACATCGTAAAAATCCCTCTAGCAGAAGTTTGAAAGCCCTCATAAACATGACCCATACCAGTGAATAGGTTACACTAAACTAGACAGAATTTATAAAGTGTTCTACACTAAAGAAAATAGGAGAACAGATATGTCTAGAAAAATACGTCGCCACTTCACCGATGATTTTAAGCAACAAATTGTTGACCTTTACAATGCTGGTAGAAAGCGTAGCAGTCTCATCAAGGAATATGAGCTAACCCCTTCCACCTTCGATAAGTGGGTTAGACAAGCCAAAACAACAGGTTCATTCAAGTCTGTTGATAATCTGACAGATGAACAGCGGGAGCTGATTGAACTCAGGAAACGCAATAAAGAACTCGAAATGCAATTAGATATCCTAAAGCAAGCGGCGGTGATTATGGCACAAAAAGGGAAATAATCACTGCTAATAAGGATAACTATAGCATTTCAGCCATGTGTCGTTGGTTGAACATTCCTCGTTCAAGTTATTACTACCAAGCTGTAGAACAAGGGGCCGAGGCGGTTTTCGAGGAAACTATTAAAACGATTTTCCATGAAAGCAAGTCCAGATATGGGGTTAGAAAAATCAAGAAGTGTTTGGAAAAAGATGGTATAACGCTATCTCGTCGTCGGATTCGACGCATTATGAAGCGACTCAATTTGGTTTCTGTTTATCAGAAAGCCACCTTCAAACCACATTCCAGAGGCAAGAATGAAGCCCCTATTCCCAACCATTTAGACAGGCAATTTAAGCAAGAAAGACCACTACAAGCCTTAGTCACTGACTTAACCTATGTTCGTGTAGGCAATCGTTGGGCTTATGTTTGCCTTATTATTGACCTATACAACCGTGAAATCATCGGCCTGTCTCTTGGTTGGCACAAGACCGCTGAACTCGTTAAGCAAGCCATTCAAAGCATTCCTTACGCCCTGACCAAAGTCAAGATGTTCCATTCAGATCGTGGCAAAGAGTTTGATAATCAGTTAATTGATGAAATATTGGAAGCCTTTGGAATCACACGTTCGCTTAGTCAGGCTGGTTGTCCTTATGACAATGCCGTAGCTGAAAGTACGTATCGTGCTTTCAAAATTGAATTTGTTTATCAAGAAACCTTTCAATCGCTGGAAGAACTAGCTCTTAAGACTAAAGACTATGTTCATTGGTGGAATTACCACCGCATTCATGGTAGTCTCAACTACCAAACACCAATGACTAAAAGATTAATTGCCTAGAAAACACTTTATAAATGTTGTACAGAAAAGTGTTGCCTTTTCAGACTAAGTCCTGTGCAATACAGAACTCAATCCTTAACTTAAAATATAATGTCCAACTTTTGGGGGTCACTTCAGTCACCACAAGAACTCTTACGATTTTCTATATAATCCTAATATGAAAATAACAAAAATGATATATCCCATACAGAAGAAATTGATGTGATGATAAATTAAAAAAAGAATAAAGAAAGTGTTTATTCCAGTAATTTCAATAATTCTATTATGTTTATCAGAACCTTTTAGTGATAAATAAATCAAATAAATTTGAAAAATCGAAATGACGATTAGCAAAAAATTCTCTATACTCAGCCACCTGAAGCTTTATAGGCAAAATATCCGCAAACAGCTGCTCAAGCTGCATTACCCCACTAGTATTGCTCAAGTGATATTCCTCTATGTTATAAAAAATATTCATCTATTCCATTCTCCTAAACTCCACCTGTTGCTTCAGTCATTGCTGCCCATAAAGTTACAGCAGATTTAGCTCCAAGATAACCACAAGCTCCCATTAACGGTGCCCCAACACCACTCGCTGCACAAATTGATACACCGAATCCCCAACCAGCAACAGCAGATAATCCACATTCCCAAACATTAGTTTGCCAATTGTTTTTTCCTCCTTCAACACCAGCAAGCATTTCAGAGTTCATCACTTCAAATTGTTCCAAAATTTTTTTATTCCTAACGAATATCTCCTTATATAATTTTTATATTTTGTCCAGTTGCAACCTTGACGAGTTTAGTATAACAATTTTTAAATTCATCCTTCATAAAAATCCTCAAATGTACGATTTTTTATCATGAAATGCATCAAATTCTTCCTGAACGGTTAATCATAACCATTCGAGATAGATACTTTTTATGAAAAAATATTGACCATTTAAGGTTAAAAAACTGCCATACATTCTACTTGAACATGTGACAGTTTAGAATTTTCATATTATCTTTGTACCAAATAGATGATGAATAAATGAAAACCGACAAAGAAAATACTTCTTACAATTTTCCGAAGAGTTCCTTTTTGTTGTAAACCCTCGAAATTAAACCAGTCATAAAAGTTCATAGTCTGCTCTTTCTATCCATCAATAATCTGATATTCTTTATGGAATTTTTTGGCAGAAATAACTCGATGGTTGGTCACATCTAAGAAATCACCTGGATAACCAAGGACATACATACCATATCCAGCAAATCCTCCACCTACTGTTCCTGTTGCACCAATCTTTAAATTTGTTGTCAGCGAAGGATTTAGTCCAGTCATGAGAATACGAACATGCTCATCCAACCAACAGATGTAATTCTTGCGAAAAGCATCACGTAACCACTCTGGCTGAGGTGTTTCTCTCCCAATCTCCCAAACTTCTGCGATTTGTCTTTTGTATAGAGTCAGCATATCTACCTCCACTTCCTTTATTGTATAAACACTTAAATATGTCCTAATTTATAAACCATTATACGCATTAGGTGTCCCACCAGTTCCGTAAGGACTACAAGGTTTGGAAGGTTTTCTAATTGGCCATTTGCCATTTAATTGATCTAATGTTGGTGAAGGAGTAAAGCCTCCTAATAGATCGGCAATTGCTTCTCCCCAACCGCCCCAGCCTCCTTCAACACCAGCAAGCATTTCAGAGTTCATCACTTCAAATTGTTTCAAAGTTTTTGTATTCATAACGAATATCTCCTTATATAATTTTTTATTATGTCTTGTTGCAACCTTGACATGTTCAGTATAGCATCTTTAGAAATCTGTGCCCCGTAAAATCTTTAAATGTTCTTTTTTCATCACGAAATGATTTTTTCATAGTTTTTTAATCGTTTCGAATTAGAAAATAATCACTAGAAACTTATTACTTTTAATTTTAAAATACCATTCAGGATATAATATACTAGATACCATTTAAGAATTTTCGAATTTCTTATCAGTAGTTTTGCAATAATGAATTTGTAATTTACTGAAAGGAAATATATTAATGACATCATGTAAACGTACGTTTGTACCACAAATTGATGCAAGAGATTGTGGAATTGCTGCTCTAGCTTCGATTGCAAAATTCTACGGGTCTGACTATTCTCTGGCACATCTGAGAGAATTGGCAAAGACTAATAAAGAAGGAACAACAGCCCTTGGAATCGTAAAAGCGGCCAAGGAGATGGGCTTTGAAACGAGAGCTATACAAGCAGATATGCCCCTATTTGATATGAGTGATGTCCCTTACCCTTTTATCGTCCATGTCAATAAAGAAGGAAAACTCCAACACTACTATGTTATATATCAAGCTAAGAAAGAACATCTCATCATTGGAGATCCAGATCCCTCCGTTAAAGTAAGCAAAATGAGCAAAGAAAAATTTGCTTCTGAATGGACAGGGGTTGCTATCTTTTTAGCACCTGAACCTGGCTATAAGCCTCACAAGGATAAAAAGAATGGCTTAATGAGTTTTCTACCTCTAATTTTTAAACAAGGGTCATTAATCTTCTTTATCGTTTTAGCGAGCCTCTTAGTTACCTTGATAAACATTGGTGGTTCCTACTATCTACAAGGTATTTTGGATGAATATATTCCAAATCAGATGAAGTCAACACTCGGTATAATCTCAATTGGACTTATCGTTACCTATATCCTACAACAAACGATGAGTTTTTCACGTGACTACCTCTTGACTGTACTCAGTCAGCGATTGAACATTGACGTCATTTTATCTTACATTCGCCATATTTTTGAATTACCCATGTCTTTTTTTGCAACTCACAGAACAGGAGAAATCATTTCACGGTTTACAGATGCTAATTCTATTACTGATGCACTTGCTTCTACAATTCTATCTCTATTTTTAGATGTCTCTATTTTAAGTATTGTAGGTGGTGTGTTACTCGTACAAAACACTAAACTATTTCTTCTATCATTAATTTCTATCCCAATCTACATTATCATCATTTTTACTTTTATGAAACCTTTTGAAAAGATGAATAACAATATCATGCAGAGTAATTCCATGGTCAGCTCTGCTATTATCGAAGATATTAATGGCATTGAAACAATCAAATCATTGACTAGCGAGGAAATTCGTTATCAGAAAATCGATAGTGAATTTGTAGACTATTTGGATAAATCTTTTAAGTTAAGTAAGTATTCTATTCTACAAAGTAGTCTAAAGCAAGGAGCACAACTCATTTTAAATATTACTATCTTATGGGTAGGTGCACGACTAGTTATGAATGGTAAAATATCTGTTGGTCAACTCATCACTTTTAATACACTATTATTCTACTTTACTAATCCTTTGGAAAATATCATTAATCTTCAAACTAAACTGGAATCCGCTAAGGTTGCCAATAATCGGCTTAATGAAGTTTACCTGGTTAAATCTGAGTTCCAAAAAGAACAGGCATTAACAGATACCTATTGTCTATATGGAGATATCCAATTTGCAGACTTGTCTTATAAATACGGCTTTGGTCGTGATACCTTATCTGATATCAGTTTGACCATTAAGGAGGGTGAAAAAGTCAGTATAGTTGGTATTAATGGTTCTGGC
The DNA here is from genome assembly GCF_900459225.1 of Streptococcus dysgalactiae subsp. dysgalactiae. NCBI lineage: Bacteria > Bacillati > Bacillota > Bacilli > Lactobacillales > Streptococcaceae > Streptococcus > Streptococcus dysgalactiae. The sequence continues at coordinate 548,685 of NZ_UHFH01000003.1, read as the reverse complement.
AAGACAACATTAGCTAAAATGATTGTTAATTTCTTTGAACCTTACAAGGGACAGATTTCTATTAATCATCAAAATCTTAAAATGATTGATAAAAAAGTACTTCGTCAGCATATCAACTATCTCCCCCAACAAGCTTATATCTTTAGTGGATCTATCTTAGAAAACTTAACCCTAGGTGCCAATCACTCCACTAGCCAAGAGGACATTATGAAAGCCTGTGAAATCGCACAGATTAGAAAAGACATTGAACAGATGCCTATGGGCTATCATACGGAACTTTCTGATGGTGCTGGACTTTCTGGAGGACAAAAACAACGGTCTGCACTTGGTCTCCGTTGGGGTAAGTTTCTTGAAAATTCGTGTAGGTATTTAACAGTCGTACAGGTGTCACAGCAACTCCTGTTTCTTCCAAGAATTCCCGACGGCAGGTCTCATAGGTTGATTCGTAAAGTTCTTGGGCGCCTCCTGGGATGGCCCAGGTTTTTTTATCCCCCCGTAATTGTAAGAGCACGCGCCCTTCTTCGTCAGATAAGATACCGCCCGCGAAAGTCATGATGATTGTCGCATGCCCCACTTTGGAGCGGATATAGGAAACATAATCTTGAGTCATTGGTTCTCCTTTATTAAAAAGGAACCAACAGGCATGTTTGGCTCCTTCAATTGATTTGTTAATCTAATCAGAAAGTGATAACTAGCTGGTTTTGTCCCCGCGGGTTGCTTTCACTGGGCAAGTCAAGTCGTACAGTGAACTTGTCTAACTAGTCTCCATGAACTTACGGGTTCAAAACTAAACTTATTAATACTCTTTTTCATTATAGCCAAAGTCAGCAAGGTCAAGCTTTTTATCCCGCCAGTTTTTCTTCACTTTGACCCACGTTTCAAGGTAAACCTTGTCTCCCAGCATGAGTTCAATATCACGACGTGCCATTTTTCCGATTTTTTTGAGCATGGCTCCTTGTTTACCGATGATAATACCTTTTTGGCTATCGCGCTCCACCATAATGGTTGCACGGATATGCACTTTGTCGGTTTCCTCATCTCGCTTCATGGATTCGACCACAACCGCTACGGAATGTGGAACCTCTTGCTGGGTGAGGTGTAACACTTTTTCACGGATCATTTCTGACACAAGAAAACGTTCTGGGTGATCGGTAATCTGATCTTCTGGGAAATATTGGAAACCTTCTTCAAGATTATCAGTTAATAACTTGATCAAAGTTGGCACATTATTACCTTCTAGGGCAGAAATCGGTACTACTTCTTTGAACTCCATTTGACTACGGAAATCATCGATTTGTGCCAAAAGTTGGTCAGGGTGCACCTTGTCAATTTTATTGATGACTAAGATAACAGGAATCTTAGCTGCTTTTAGCCGCTCGATAATCATGTCGTCACCCTTACCACGTTTTTCATCTGCTGGTACCATGAAGAGAACAGTTTCCACTTCACGAAGGGTACTGTAAGCAGATTCAACCATGAAATCTCCCAAAGCCGTTTTCGGCTTATGGATGCCTGGGGTGTCAATAAAGACAATTTGTTCTGTTTCTGTGGTGTATATCCCCATAATTTTATTACGGGTGGTCTGAGCCTTGTCACTCATAATGGCAATTTTTTGCCCCATGACGTGATTTAGAAAAGTAGATTTCCCCACATTTGGACGACCAAGAATGGCTACAAAGCCTGATTTAAACATAGATAATTACGGGCATCAACAATAGATAGCTAGGCTAAACTGACCAGTGTGGTCAAGCACTTTGCCTCTATCGCTATCCTATCGTATCATCACACAGGATAGCCCATTCCTTTCCTTTAATTAATGAACAAGAATATTCCAGAGTTTAGGAATAAAAATAATAAGTCCTGTCAAGACAGCATAACCAGAAATCATCAAGACAGCACCTGCTGCCATGTCCTTGGCGTTTTTAGCCAACATGGAAAAGTGATAATCACTAGCTAAATCAACAACGTTCTCAATAGCAGAATTGACAATTTCTAAAGTAATAACTAAAAAAATAGCTAGGAGCAAGAAGAGCCATTCGATGGCTGAAATACTAAACACCAAACCGGCAACACAAGCTAAAAAAGCTGAAAACAGGTGACTCCTGAGATTGCGTTCTTCTTTAAAAGCCGTGAAGACTCCTGTCAAGGCAAACTCCAAGCTTGAGGTAATGGTTCTGTTTTTCCATTTCCGTTTGGTGGTGTTATTGTCGTGTAAGGCCATAAGCAGTCAAAATCTCTTCCTGTAAGGTAAACATTTCTTTTTCGTCTTCAGGGGTGTAATGATCATACCCATTAATATGTAAGAAACCGTGAACAGCCAAGAATCCCATTTCACGCTCAAAAGAGTGGCCATAGTCTTGAGCCTGCTCACGCGCCTTGTCAATAGAAATAAACAGTTCGCCAATATAAGCATCAAATTCTGCCATCATCTCAGCCAAACTAGGGTCAGCAGCCAAATCATCTTGACTAAATAAGATAGGTGTCTCTGGCTTGTACTCAAGAGAAATCACATCTGTTGGACGATCAGTATCTCGATACTCCAAATTTAGCTCATGACTTCTGGCGTTGGTCACGAAGGTGACAGACATTTCCTTTTCTTCTTTACCAGTCTTTTGAGCAGCAAAATTGAGCAAATCAATTGTTTGCTCCATAATCTCTTGAGAAACTTGTCCCGTTTCGTCAATCATCTCGATATACATAAGGTTAATTGTTAGGGGAAGGCTACCCACCTCACTTGATATTATGGGCACCCGTTATTATCTGACAGATAAATTCCCTTATCCTTTCAATCAGCATTTGTTATTTACCCATTATACCACAAGCCTTCTTAAAATGGGAACGCTAGGTTAATCAAGGCTTATTTGGCTAGAATTGCCTCCACACGTTTTTGCAAGATAGGTAATAAGTCCTGCTCAAACCAGGGATTCTTAGCTAACCATAATTGGTTTCTTGGAGAAGGATGAACAAGTGGAAAATAGTCTGGCAAGTAATCCGAAAAGTGACGGACTGTTTCAGTTAAGGTTTTGTAAGACTTGTTACCAAGGTAAAAGTCCTGAGCATAGCGACCAACCAAAATCGTCAATTCAACTTCTGGCATCAATTCTCTCAACGGTGGATGCCACTTCGCTGCAAAACCATTCCTTGGTGGTAAATCACCTGATTTTCCTTTCCCAGGATAATAAAAATCCATAGGGATAATGCCAAACAATCCTGAATGATAAAAGGTATCATTGTCTACGCCTAGCCAGTCTCGTAAGCGTATGCCACTACGATCATTCCAATACAGCTTGGTTTCTTGAGCCACTATTCCTGGGGCCTGACCAACAATAATAATTCTGGCCGTTTTAGGAGCAGCGTACAAAGGTTCAATGCCTCTTTCGGTGTAGTAACAATTGTCCTCATCTGCTATAATGGCTGTTGTGAGATCATCCATAGAGTCCTCCCCGGGAATATACCAAAATAAACGTGTTGTATCCTCTTTAATTATCGTTCGTATTTTGTCCAATCACTGGATACTGAGTCAGGCCTGACTGATGGTCATCATCGATATTGTTAGCCTTAGGCTCTGCTAAGTCCTTCGTTTCCTCTGAAGATGTTTCATAAGCTTTGATAATATCAGCGACAACAGGGTGACGCACAACATCTTTAGCAGAGAAATAGACAAAATCAATCTGTTTAATGCTTTGTAATTTCTGTGTGGCATCAATCAAGCCAGACTTGACATTCCGAGGGAGGTCAATCTGACTCGTGTCACCATTGACAATCATTTTTGAATTAAAACCAAGACGGGTCAAAAACATCTTCATTTGCATAATAGTCGTGTTTTGAGCCTCATCTAAGATAACAAATGCATCATCCAGAGTACGACCCCGCATATAAGCTAACGGAGCAATCTCAATCACTTCTCGTTCCATTAAGCGTGTGGTTTGTTCCTTACCTAAAATTTGGTAAAGAGCATCGTAAACAGGTCTAAGATAAGGATCTACTTTCTCTTTCAAGTCTCCTGGTAAAAAACCTAGACTTTCACCAGCTTCTACCGCCGGTCGTGTCAAAATAATGCGTTTGACTTGCCCTCTTTTCAGAGCAGTGACTGCTAGCGTAACAGCTAGGAAGGTTTTTCCTGTTCCTGCTGGCCCTATACCAAAAACCACATCATGACGTTTAACACTATCCACATAGGCTTTTTGTCCTAATGTTTTAACTCGTATTGGCTTACCATAGTTATCTTTAATGATTTCTTCTTCGTATAAGGCCACAAATTGGTCAATTTTATCTGATTCCGCCATAGACAAAGCTGTCACAACATCTGACGTGTTAACCACCATACCACGCGCAACTAAGATTAATAAGGCTTGAATGGTTAGCTGAGCTAATGCTACAGCCTCCTCATCATCGCTAATGATTTGGATGCGCTCAGTTCTGGCATGAATAATAACACCCAAGTGATCTTCAATCAATTTCAAATGGCGTTCATTACTCCCAAATAATGCCAAAACATCATCAGGATGCGTTAACGTAATATCAACAGAATACTCTTGCAAATAGAGTCCCTCTTTCTTTCGTCTTTATTGCTTACATTATAACAAATTTTAGGGACCAATGTTGGTTTTAAAATAGATTTCTCCTTGTCAACTTCTAAACTCCCCATCAAAAAAACAGCTGATAAGATTCCCTTATCAGCTGTTGAGGTTGTGGTCATTCTTACATCAGATGAGCCTCTTGAAGCAATTCTTCGATAAAAGTGCCTTTAAGTTTCTTACGACCGATTTTTTCAATCAATCCTGGAATTGGTAAATCCATATCCTTGATTGCTTTTTTATCGTTAAGGTAATAGAAAGCTTTGAGCAATTCACGAATGTCATAGGCTGAATTAAAGACTTCTGGAACCCCGCGTTCCACATTCAAGAGGCTATACACCGCTTCCATGGCAGTACGAATAGAATATTCAGTCGTAAAGACGGTATCTCGAGATGGAGATTCTGCAAAGTTACCAATAAAGGCCAAGTTGACTGAACCATCTGGGATAACTTTCGGGCGATCTCCCTTAACACGAGGCATAAAGTAACTCGTAATATAAGGCATGTAAACAGGAACTGTATTGATATAGTCCTGACTAGCTAAATCCTTGATTTTATCCACAGGTACCCCAAGATGGTACAACCATTCTTCTGTGATTTCCTGACCCGTACAGTCCTCAATTTTCTTGTGAATGTAATCTCCCTCAATATTGGAATAAAGACCATAAATCCAGACAGTGGTTTCATTATCTTTTTGTTCTTTAAAATGAGGTTGACGGTGAATAGCAAAGCTCATCATCCAGTTGGAATCTGTAATAGTGATAATCCCACCAGTGTTCACTTTACCATCGTGCAAATCACGGTGAGTCAAACGTTCAATATAAGGCTCGATAGCTGGGTGTTTTATGGTTGCTGTGGCAGATACAAACCAGCTTTCAGCAGGTAAGTCCTTGTAAAATACTTTCGGATGTCCAAAATCGTTTGATTGAGCAGCTAGATTTTCCCATAAATTCCAAGAACCACCTAAAGCTTTGGTTGGTTTAGCGACTTCTTGGTGGCTACCATAGGTAGTGCTTTCTGTAATGGAACCATTGGTCACAAAAACCAAATCATTTTGGGTGAGGGGAACGGTTTTAGCTTCTCCAGCAACAGTCATGTGAATGGTTTTCGCTACCTTTTTACCAGCTGTTTGTTCCACCTGAATATCGGTGACTTTAGTATCAAATTGGATATCAACACCGTGTGATTCTAGGTAAGCAATAATCGGTTTGACCATAGAATCATATTGGTTATATTTGTTGAACTTGAGGGAGGTGAAATCTGGCAAACCATCAATATGGTGGATAAACCTCATAGCATAGCGCCGCATTTCTACAGCAGAATGCCATTTTTCAAAAGCGAACATGGTTGCCCAATAGATCCAAAAATTACTCTTAAAGAAATCTTCTGAGAAGAACTCTTCAATGGTTTGGTCTCCTAGAGATTCTTCTGTCTTCATGATTAAATTGATTAATTCTTTCGACTGCTTACCGAGCGTATACTGGCCGTCATCATCCACACGATTACCTCTCTTATGAATGAGGCGACAATTGGATGAGTTAGGATCATCCTTATCCAGCCAATAAAATTCATCTAAATAGGAAGCACCAGGAATTTCCAGCGAGGGAATAGACCGATACATATCCCACATACACTCAAAATGATTTTCCATCTCACGACCACCCCGAGTCACAAAGCCAAGGTGAGGTTTTTCTATACCGTCTAGCGATCCACCTGCTAACGGCAATTCTTCAAAGAGATGAATGCGTTCCCCAGCCATATGCCCATCGCGAATAAGGAAAACAGCTGCTGCTAAACCAGCTAAGCCAGTACCAACAATATAAGCCGACTTCTGATCCACACCTTCCGGTTTTCGAGGTGTCGCAAAAGCTTCATAATTACCACTAGTATAATACATTTCAAGACCTCCTTTTATCTCAACTAGACATATATGAATTCTCAAACAGTTAAAAAACCTATAGCCTTGTTACCAACTTGCTCGGTTTTCCTTACTTTTATCATCATATAGGATTAATAATGTTTATTTTACTCCTTATTAACAACTTCTGCTAATAAAAAGGTAGGCATTTGGACACTATCAGAAAACTGTCTAAAAAAAGAAAGCGGATACAAAAATCTTTTCACATGTTAAAAGAAACAACTCAGGCTATTATTTTCTAAAAAAGAAAACCTCACGTCTAGACGTAAGGTTTCAGTAATGTCTTTTTAACCGTTAAAAGAAACGTGGACATGGTCATAGTGATTTTCTGTCACGCTACCACGGTCTGGCATTGGGTTCCAAGTATTCGCTGGTCCATAAATGCTATTGAATGGAGCATAAAATTGTTGCTTCCAAATTACATAAGAAATGTCTCGACTTGCCATGTTGTTGATAGCATGTTGCGCAACTTGATCACCAAGCGTAGAGCTTTCAGGTACCATAAAGTCAATGGCTAATCCTTTACCATGATCCCCTGGATCACCTGGACGGTACCCACTAAATGATGTGATTCCATAAGCTGAGGCAACTTCTTCTTTGAAGGCAGCTGTCTTTGGTTGAAGACCTGCATTCATTGGATTGTAAGCATGATTTGGTGCATATGAAAGGCCATTTGAAGTCGCAATCGTTGTTGGGTCAGCTACAGGTTCAGCTGGAGCAGCTACTTCTGCTGCTGGTGTTTCTTCAACAGGAACAACTGGTGTTACAGGCTCAACAACTGTTTCAGGAGTAGCTGGGACTTTCTCTTCAACTGTCACTTTTGGATTTGTTACAACTGTAGGCTCTTCAGTTACAGGCTCAGCAACAACTTCTGCCGGTTGAGCTTCTGGCACTGCCGGAGCAACTGGCGCTTCAGCGATGACTTCAGTTGGAACTGGCGCTGGCGCTTCAGCTGCTGGTGCCACTACCGTAGGTGCTGCTGGTGCTGACGGAACTGTTGGAACTACTGGAGTTGCTGCCACTGCACCTGTCATTGCTGAAGGAGCTGTTACAGAAGCTGTTGCACCAGTAGTTTGATCTTGAACGGTTACTTGGTCAGTCGCCAAGTTCGCGTTGGCATCCCCAAGATATGCTTGGCTTGATGGAGCTTGAACAGTTAAGGTAGTCGCTTGTTTTTGGTAATTGTAAGTTGCTGTTAGAATAGTATCCGGGAAGATTAAATCAATATTAGCAATATTATTAATTCTTCCTAGAACGTTAACATCAATGTTCATTGCTTCAGCAATAGTGCTTAATGTATCTCCATATTTTACGGTATATGTCAGCACATTGTCTGTCAAAATAAGTTCTGACTTAATCTCTGCAACAGAACGTGGTGTCCACTCTTGCGCTTCAGTCGTTGCAAAAGGCACCAAGGACAAAGCTACGGTTGTCACAAATAAGCTTTTTTTATTAATAATCATCTAGGTAGACTTCCCTTTTCTTTTTTTCTATCTTACATCATAGCATATTTTTAAGAAAAAAAGTAGCTTGTCATTTTTTTGAAAGAAAGTGATGTCATTTTGTAACATTTCTTTTTTATCCTGCTACTACGGCAATATTAGTGAGCCAAATAAACTTCCCAAATATGGTCAAATTCTCCTAAATTAAAGGAAAAGCCAGCTTGATCTTCTAGGTAGCGACTAATAGTTTCAAAATCGTTTGTATGCTTGGGAAAAGTGGTGTCGTCAAACACCAAATCTGCTAAAATCGCTAACGGTTCATTTGATTTAGGGTTACGTTGTGTCATCAACCAACTGTAAAATGATTTTCTCATGACCAGTTCTCCTCTAAAAACTGATGACGAATAGCACTGCTTTGTGCATATCGCTGAGGATTCTTCTTATAGAAACCTTGATGGTAATCTTCAGCTAAGTAAAATGGCTCAGCTGGTTCAATAGTGGTAACAATTGGTTGGTCAAAACGTCCTGAAGCTTGCAAGTTGGCTTTGGATTGCTCTGCAATTTCTTTTTGTTTTTCTGTTGTATAGTAAATGACAGGACGGTAGTTGTCCCCTCGATCTTCAAATTGCCCAAAGGCATCTGTTGGGTCCGTCTGGGCCCAATACAATTCAACTAATTCCTCATAGCTGATCTCTTCAGGGTCAAAAATAATTTCAACTGCTTCTGTGTGGCCTGTTGTTTTGGTACAAACTTGTTCATAGCTAGGATTTGGGAGATGACCACCCGTATAACCACTTCTGACTGACAAAATTCCTGCTTGTTCCTCAAAAGGTTGCACCATACACCAGAAACAACCTCCTGCAAAAATAGCTCTTTCCATTCTCTATGTCCCCTTTTCTTCCGTTAATGGATTTCATTGTAACAAAAAACTTTGCCAGTGGCAAAGCATTTTTATCCTATTAATTCAGTTCCTGTAGCATCTTGTTTAATGCGTTTAGCTTTCATCAATCCACCCAAGGCTTTTTTAAACTGGCCTTTTGAAATACCAAAGGTTGCTTTAATATCCTCCGGACTTGATTTATCATTTAAGGTCATGAAGCCTCCATTCGATTCAAGATAGGTGAGAATCATCTGAGCGTCATTCTCCAACATCTCAAAAGAACGTGGTTTCAACGATAAATTCAAGGTACGATCGACCTCCCTAAACCCAATCACACGGGCATCTAAAACCTGACCTAGGCGCGGTTCTGCGTAGCGTTCACTTGGGTGAATAAATCCTAACATATTGTTTTCAGGCAGGTAAACAAAAGTTCCTGTTAATTTTAGGCGGTAAACAATTGCTGGCCAATGTTGATTTTGCATATTATTGTATGCAGGACTGGCCATTTTTTGAAAGACCTCAGGCTCTGCTGGAATTCCCCAAATACGATCTTTTTTATCCACTTCTAAGCGAATGTAGAGTTTGTCCCCTTTTTTAGGCCATAGTTCTTTCATTTCAGGCAACACGTCCAAAGAGACCACAATTTCCTTATTTGGGATTCCTGTGTCGACAAAGACACCTAAATCTCGGCGGACTTCTGTCACCTCTCCCCAACCATAGCTTGTTCTAGTTGAACTGATTTCCTTGGTTGTGAGGCGTGCCTTTTGCTTCATGTCTTTGTAGACAAACCCTGTGACCATATCACCAATCTGGCGTTCACCTTCTCCTTTAGACAAGGCAAAGGTTAATCCTTCCTTTTGGATAAAATAGTCATTAGCGTTTTCTTCTCTAATAAGCCCAGTAATTACTGTTGCTAGTAAATCATTCATATCTTTTATCTTTCTTTAAAAAATAGGGACAAGTCAAAAACAAACGCTTCTGGAATTGTCGCCTACCTTTCTTTATCTGTATGAGGCTACTACACGTCGTGTTGGGTAGCTTTAAGCATTAAACTGAAAGTAACTCTTTTTCTTTCTCAGCCGTCATGCGGTCGATTTCTTTGATAGCATCATCGGTTGCTTTTTGGATATCTTTTTCCAATGTTTTAAGCTCATCTTCAGTGATTTCTTTTGCTTTTTCTTGCTTTTTAGCATCATCCATAGCATCGCGACGAATGTTACGGATTGAAATTTTTGCATTTTCACCAACTTTTTTCACTTCTTTGGCCAACTCTTTACGTGTTTCTTCTGTTAAAGCTGGAATAACCAAGCGAATCACTGAACCATCATTAGCTGGTGTGATGCCTAGGTCTGATGCATTAAGCGCACGTTCAATATCCTTGATAGATGATTTATCAAAAGGGGAAATCAATAAGACACGTGCTTCTGGCACTGTGATTGAGGCTAATTGATTCAACGGAGTGGGCGCCCCATAATAGTCAACTTGGATACGATCCAAAAGACTAGCATTGGCACGACCAGCACGAATGCTAGCGTACTCGCGTGATAGGGAATGGTGAGACTGTGCAAAACGTTCTTTTGCAGTTTCAATGATTGCATTTGCCATGTTTTTTTACTCTCTTTCTTTTTTACTGTTACTCACAGGCTTTATTTGATACTGTTGTCCCAATATGCTCTCCAAAAACAACACGTTTAATGTTGCCAGCTTCGTTCATGTTGAAAACAACTAAATCAATGTCATTATCCATTGATAAGGTCGATGCTGTAGCATCCATGATTTTGAGTCCGCGCTTAATCACTTCACCGTGTGTCAATTCGTCAAACTTAACAGCGTTAGCATCTTTTCTCGGATCAGCATTGTAAACCCCATCAACACCATTTTTAGCCATTAAAATAGCATCCGCTTCGATTTCTGCAGCACGAAGAGCAGCTGTTGTATCCGTTGAAAAATAAGGTGAGCCAATACCAGCTCCAAATACAACGATACGCCCTTTTTCTAAATGACGTAGGGCACGGCCACGAATGTAGGGCTCAGCTACATTTTGCATTGGAATAGCTGTCTGAACACGAGTATCAACCCCATAATGTTGAAGACTATCAGCCATTACCAAAGCATTCATCACGGTTCCAAGCATTCCAGTATAGTCTGCTTGAACACGGTCCATTCCAGCTTCTGCCGCAGGTTCTCCACGCCAAAGATTACCACCACCAATGACAAGAGCAATCTCCACACCCGAAGCATGAACTTCAGCAATTTCTTTTGCTATTGATTGAACAGTTGGGATGTCAATGCCAACTCCCTTGTCACCAGCTAAGGCTTCGCCAGATAGTTTAATTAAAATGCGTTGATATTTAGGTTCCACTATTATTATCTCCTTAATTTGTCCTTACTATTCTACCATAAACACTCCATTTTTGATAGGGCAAGGCCAGTTCAGAAAAAGAATTTTTATTACGATGGCTTGTCTCTAACAGATAACAACGAGTGAAGAATAGGAACAGTCCTTAGTCATCATCATAGCCCTCGTCAGTGTTTTACCAAAAGGAGGCGCTTACAACTTTTAATTTGACTATCATTCCTAAAATGTTATACTTAAAATATCAGAATCTTTGTCTAACTTTTAACCTATTAGGAGGTATCATTATGAAACTTAATCGTCTTTTTATCCTTGGTTGTTTAAGCGCTTCTACATTAGCTATCGGAAACTACTTATCAACTAACGTCAAAGCAGATAGCTGGCACTCACCAATATCTCAGCCTAAAGAAGTAACATCTGGAAAAGATACTCAAAACGAAGACCCAAACCTTTGGGCTGTGCCTGGAAAAGATGCCCAAAACGAAGACCCTAGCCTTTGGGCTGTGCCTGGAAAAGATGCCCAAAATGAAGACCCTAGCCTTTGGGCTGTGCCTGGAAAAGATGCCCAAAATGAAGACCCTAGCCTTTGGGCTGTGCCTGGAAAAGATGCCCAAAACGAAGACCCTAGCCTTTGGGCTATACCAGGTAAAGATGCCCAAAATGAAGACCCTAGCCTTTGGGCTATACCAGGTAAAGATGCCCAAAACGAAGACCCTAGCCTTTGGGCTGTGCCTGGAAAAGATGCCCAAAATGAAGACCCTAGCCTTTGGGCTGTACCAGGTAAAGATGCCCAAAACGAAGACCCTAGCCTTTGGGCTATACCAGGTAAAGATGCCCAAAACGAAGACCCTAGCCTTTGGGCTGTGCCTGGAAAAGATGCCCAAAACGAAGACCCTAGCCTTCCTTAGAAGTCTACTTCCGAACACGATTTACTGACCTTAAGAGCTTAAGGTCAGTTTTTTAATATTATTACGTCACTGTCCTCAACTACAGAAACTCTGATAGGATGCTAGATTAGTTATCCTCTCACTCTCTTATCCGTCACCTGAATATAATTGACTAAGGTTCTACTTATCTGTTTGCTTCCCTCTTACTAAGACACAACGAAATAGGCTCTATTTACAGCATACCGTAGCTGTACTCATCAAAAAAACTAGGACAAGTCCTAGTTTTCATCATCTCTTAAAGCGAGTTAGGATCAACCTTGATACCAACACCTTGTGTTGATGTGATTGAGACGTTTGTCATATAAGTTCCCTTAGCTGTTGCTGGTTTAGCTTTAGCCATAACATCGTGGAACGCTTTGAAGTTTTCAACCAATTTGTCTGCATCAAATGATACTTTACCAATAAGAGCTTGTACGTTACCTGCTTTATCAGCACGGTAAGTGATTTTACCACCTTTAGACTCTTCAACTGCTTTAGCAACATCCATTGTTACTGTACCAGTTTTAGGGTTTGGCATCAAGTTACGAGGTCCAAGGACACGTCCAAGGCGACCTACGATAGCCATCATATCTGGCGTTGCGATAACAACGTCAAAGTCAAGCCATCCACCATTGATTTTTGCAACAAGGTCGTCTTCACCAACGAAGTCTGCACCAGCTGCTTTTGCTTCTTCAGCTTTTGCACCACGTGCAAAAACAAGAACGCGTTGTGTTTTACCAGTTCCGTTTGGCAATACCATTGCGCCACGGATTTGTTGGTCTGCTTTACGAACGTCGATGTTCAAGTTGTAAGCAACTTCTACAGACGCATCAAATTTTGCGAAGTTAGTTTCTTTTACTAATGCTACAGCTTCTTCTACACTGTACGCTTTGGTGCTATCTACTTTTTCAAGTGCAGCACGCATTTGTTTGCTTTTTTTAGCCATTTTAAAATTCTCCTTGTAATGTGGTCATATCGATTTGATTTAAAATCTCCCACGTCACTCATCTCTTATGATGAAGTCGTGCGGGTAATTGGGGTTCTTTACTGATTAGTCAGTAACAGTGAATCCCATAGAACGAGCAGTACCTTCGATCATACGCATTGCAGCTTCAATGTTTGCAGCGTTTAAATCTGGCATCTTAGTTTCAGCAATTTCTTGTACTTGTGCACGAGTAACTGTCGCAACTTTAGTTTTGTTAGGTGTACCTGATCCTTTTTCAACACCTGCAGCTTTTTTCAGAAGAACAGCAGCTGGTGGTGTTTTAGTGATGAAATCAAATGATTTGTCTTCGTAAACTGAGATAACAACTGGGATGATCATACCTGCTTGATCAGCTGTACGAGCATTAAATTCTTTAGTGAAGCCCATGATGTTGATACCTGCTTGACCCAGAGCTGGTCCAACTGGTGGAGCTGGTGTAGCTTTACCAGCAGGGATTTGAAGTTTTACAAGTTTTTCGACTTTTTTAGCCATTTTAAAAATCCTCCTGTTGTGGTTTTGGCGGTAATTAAGATTTTTACCTCCCACAGATATGCAAATCGCATACCTTACCATTATAGCTTATTGTCAAAATAAATCAAGTCTTTTCTTCAAAATACCTGACGTCTCTTTTCATTTTTAAATTGGAGCAGGCTCTTCTCCTATCAGAGATGATTTTCTATCCCAACAGGCAAGTATTAGTTTACAAGAGATCTATTTGAGTATAAAATAGACCTATGATGATCTATAAATTAACTGCCTTAGCTTTCCTGATATTGACGCCTCTTTTTGCTATAATTGTGACCTCTCTTTTGAAACTTAATAAAAAGGGACTTAAATTTCCAGATGTCGCACTTTTTCTCTTTGCAATAGAAATTGTACTTGTCTCAGGAAAATTTTTTACCCATAATTTACTGCCTTATTATCTTATTATCATGTCCCTGCTAGCCATCATCATTTCACTACTGCTGATCGTTCGAACTCAGTTGTTCTCTTACCATCGCTTCTTGAAGTTATTTTGGCGAGTTGGCTTTTTAGTCACCTTTATTTTCTACCTTGTTTTAGTTATCTTTATTTTTACACTAGCCTAGGCATCTCATCAGTTGACCTGACATCACAAAAAAGAACCTGACATCTCATGATGAGACGTCAGGTTCTTTTAGTTTGTTTGCAATACTTTACGAGGTTTAGTTCCTTCTGCTGGGCCGATAACACCTGCTTCTTCCAATTCATCCATCAAGCGCGTGGCACGATTGAATCCGACCGATAAACGCCTTTGAATCATTGAGGCACTGGCCTTTTGTGTCTCTAACACTAAAACTTTTGCTTCTTCAAAAAGAGGATCGCCTTCAGCAGCTCCGCCATTTCCAGAAAAACCAGGATCATTGTCGCTAACTTCACCAGGATCAAAACTATCGTCATAATCAGCTTCAGCTTGGTCTTTGATAAAGTTTACAATTCGTTCCACATCATCATCTGAGATGAAAGAGCCTTGCAGACGAACAGGGTGATTTTCATCAATCGGCTTAAAGAGCATGTCTCCACGTCCTAAGAGCTTTTCAGCGCCATTTTCATCCAGAATCGTTCGACTATCTGTTCCTGAAGATACGGCAAATGCAATACGGGATGGCACATTGGCCTTAATCAGTCCAGAAATAACATCCACAGATGGTCTTTGGGTTGCAAGAATCATATGAATACCTGCCGCACGCGCCTTTTGTCCCAGACGGATAATAGCGTCTTCTACTTCTTTACTAGCCACCATCATCAAATCAGCTAACTCATCCACAATAACCACAATCAATGGTAAAGGTATTTGTTTTTGCTCAGATTGCCTATTGTAATCCTCAACTTTTGCATTGTAACCAGCAATATTTCGAACCCCAACCTTACTAAAGAGTTCATAGCGGTTTTCCATTTCGTCAACGACTTTTTGCAACGCCTTGCTGGCTTTACGAGGATTGGTCACTACTGGAATCAGCAAATGGGGAATATCATTATAAACAGACAACTCAACCATCTTAGGGTCGACCATCAAAAATTTCACTTGGTCTGGTCTAGCCTTCATCAGAATACTTGAAATAATGCCATTAACAGCAACCGATTTACCCGAACCCGTAGAACCAGCTACAAGTAGATGAGGCATGCGTGTCAAATCAAAACTTCTAGCACTGCCATTAACAGCCTTTCCTAGAGGAACTTCTAAAAGTTTATCGTCTGATGTGTTGGACTGTTCCCAGAGCTCACGGAAAGAAACGGTGGCAATTTCGGAATTTGGCACCTCAATCCCAACGAGAGACTTCCCAGGAATAGGGGCTTCAATACGAACATCTTTAGCAGCCAGAGCAAGCGCCAAATCATCAGCAAGATTTGAAATACGATTAACTCGGACCCCGACAGCTAGTTTGATTTCATATTTGGTGACGGAAGGCCCGATTTCTGCTCGCTCTACCTTGACATCAATCCCAAAACTTTGGAAGGTATCTTCAAGCACCTTGATGTTTTTACGGACTAAGTTTTTCTCTTTGGACTGATTTTTTGGCTTATCCGCTGCAAATAAATCAATCGTTGGGAGTTTATAAAAAAGATTGGTTTTCGGTGTGAAATCAACTTCAACAGGTTCATCAATATCCATCTCATCTTCAAAAGATCCTAAAGCAGTTAACTGGTTGTCCTCAGCCTCAATTTCCTCTTCAGCGTAAGCAAAGTCTTCTTGATCAAACAAGCTTGTCTCATCGTCTTTAAGGTGACTATCATAAGAAAGAATTTCTGGCTCTGTTATCATATCATCAGCCAAGTTATAGATGGCTTGAGACTGACTATTCTCAACAATCTCTCCCGTCTCAGGATCAACCGTCAATTCTGCCAGACGTTTTTCTTCCTCTTGTGCTCGCTTCTCTAGAGCCTCTTGCTCAGCTAGTAACCGACGCTCTTCTCGCTTGATAAAACACTTTTCTTTATTTTCCTGATAAGCCATTGCTAGTTTGTTAACAGCCTCTTTCACAAAATGACTCACATCATAGATGTCCCAAGGTGTCATTAAAAATAGACCTAGCAGAATAAACAGGAAGCCAATAAAGTAAGAACCAATGTTTGAAAAAAGAAAAGCCACTGGTTTGTAGAGAAGAGCACCAAACATCCCCCCACCTACGAATTCCGTCACACGAAAAGCCATTAAATCTCTAGTGATAAGACTAGCTGTCCCTCTAAAAACATCCTGGTTAAGCATTTTGGGCATGGCAAACAGGTAGGCATGCCATTCAATTAACAACCCGATAAAAACAATGATAAATCCAGCAATAACACCATCTTTCTGGCGTAACCACTTAAAGAAAAAGAGGTAAACCAAAATTGCTAGCATAAACGGATAAGCTAGGCTACCTACCATAAAACGAATGACATTATAAGCGGTAATCCCAAAAACGCCTAGTCGAATCATCGCAAAAACAAGCAAGAGAGCAATTAAAATAGATGAAACCATCCTTTTAATAGCACGTTGCCTTTCAATTTCTGCCTTCGTTAAGCGCTTTTTAGGTGCGCTTTTTTCCTTTGTGTTCTTTTAGCCATAATATCATTATATCATAATACCTTTAAATCAGTATATCTACACACCGCTCCCCGACTATTCCCCGACTTCTGGACGAGGTCTTTTTTTATTTGTCTAATTCCCACATCACCTCTTTCACCCTCTCCTCTGTCACAACCTCCCAATCTCTTATCTCCTCATTCGGCAACACATAATCAAAAATCTGTCCGTTTTTGCGCACGATCATAACTGTGCCTCCTGTGATATATCCGTCATCAATTGCCTGCTTAAATTCATCGTATGTTAGCATTTTTTATCCTCCTTATCTTATTATTCGTAAAAATCTGGTATATTGGACACATTTATATGTACCGAACAAAAAAACGCCCTCAATTAAGAGGGTATTCCTTGGTTTCTTGATACTAACTAATTTTCTTTGTTTGTGAATAGATAGACATCAATATGACTCTTTTTGTCTATATCTATCAAATTATTATATCTATAATCTGGGTATTTAAATAAGTCAGCACCTTCCTCGTTCTCGCCTGAGCCGTGAAATTCCCAGTTTCCAGATAGAACTTTGGAACCATACTGATAAAGTTTTATTTCATCGTTCTGCATAAATGATTTTCTCAATCTAACATCAACCTCCTGGAAGGTAACGGGAGATTTTTCAAAAGTTATTTTATATTTCGAGGTCTCATCTTTCTTATGCCCATCAATAAAAACGTTCATGTAAATCGTTTTTCCAGCTCCTTTTCTCTCATTAACTTTAACGAGACCACCATTGATTGAATGTATTTGATCTTTTGAAAATACTTCAGCCGATAATGCAAGACCAAAAATATCGACATTATCTCCAACATTAAATTTACCTTCTACAGATGGGTATAGGTTACTTGATATTATAAAATTATAATCATCAAATTCCCATACTTTAGTTTTATGCTGAGCATCTATAATAACTTGCGTCCCTCTTTTTCCAGTAACGGGTTTATTCTCTTTTTTTATAGTATCTCTATTATAAATTTCTCTTAAGGTAGTAGGGGATAATGTTTTATCTACATCCCACCTTGGAGAGTATATATCCTTAATATTAATAGTCCCCTCCGCAGAAACCATCCTAACAGAAAATACCACCAATGACAATACTACTATAAAAAAAGTAGTTGACATATTAACCAAACGACAATTCTGACGTAAAAAAAATTCTCATTTATCTTATTATTCTCCTTAATAAATCAATATAGCCATGAAACTATGTTTTTTGAACTTGAACCTCAAAGTGCTTAAATCAGAAGTACTTGAGCAGACTTCTTAAAAGATAATAAACTGATTCTATAACGCACAGAAATCAGTCTGAGCGGTTTTATCATATTCCTCGGTTGACTGACTTTTGACCGATAGTGATGCCTCGAAGTCTACTAAAACCGCCTAATTCATCAAAATCTGTTTAAATAGACTAAAAATTAAATTAAAATAGCATTCGACCGTTAATTTTTAGAAAATTCTTCGTTTAAGTAAACATCAAAGTGACTAACTTTACTCATATCAATTGTTTCGTTATCTGTATAGTTAGGATGGGTGAATAAATCGGTAAACTTTGTTGTATTATCTTTGTAATGAATTCCCCAATACCCTTTTTTACAAATTGAGTTATGTTCATATAACTTTATTCTATTATCGCTCATCAAACTTTTCCTAAGTCTAACATCAATTTCTTGAAAAGTTACAAACTTATTCTGAAATGTGATTTTATATTTTGATTGCTCTTTTAGCGGTATCTGTTCCCCAAAAATATTCATATATATTGTTGAATCAAGTTTTTCTCTGTCACTTGTTTTTATCAAACCTCCATCAACATAATTATATTGTTCCTTACATATCACACTGTAGGATTTTATTAGAGCATAAATATCAACTTCTTCTTCTTCCTTAAAACGTCTTTCTTGCGCTGGAGAAACATTGCTAGATATAACTTTATTATAATTATCATCATCCCAGACTCTAGTTTTTTCATTCGTATTAAATATTAGCTGGGTGCCAATTTTCTTTGTTATCTTCATATTGGTTTTATTAATTACATCTTTCATATAGATATTTTTTAATTCGCTATTAACCAACACAGCATCTGAAAAGACACTCTCAGTAGTGCATAGGGTAAGCGATACACACACAAGGAATAGCAAAGCCAAGGTATTTTTTTTCATTTTTTCTCCTAATATTTTTTAAATTTAATCAATTTACTTAGCAAGTATACTATATTTAAATAATAATTCAACTATAATTTTAAAAAAACACAAAAAAACCGCCCTCAATCAAGAGAGCGGTTGGTTTTTTATTGTTAAAAGTTAAAAGTGACAGTTTTGCTTGCTCTGTCAAAAGACTGTCCGTCAACTGGGCCATAGATAATTAAAAATGTTCCTCTGTCAGACATTTGAAGCTGCTCTGTTACTTTGTAGTTATTACCATCTATCACAAAACTTGATATATCCCCGTAATTTTCTTTGAAAAAGCCAAGGCTATAATTACGCTCGTAAATGATTATGGATGCACTGTTGTTTTGTACCTGAATAGATAGCTCGTTAACAGTAATTGGTTTAATTAGTTTTGACCAGACAACTTCGTGATTATAAATAATCTGCTTGATGTGTTGACTATTGTATATAACAGCCGCCACACCTCTAAAATCAACAACGTTATCTTTTTCCTGCTCTGGTACAAAGTAACTCATTTTTTTTATGACGTATTTTTTATTCGCATTAAACGTCCAAACAGCGCCATCCATATCCTTATAAAAAATACTGACAACATTGCCATTTTGGTAGTCGCTAATATCAGTATTTTTGACATAAGGCTCAAAAGTTATCATTTCCGACGCTGAAATTCTACTGTCATCCGTCGAGCCGTCGCTATTAATGTGCCAGACTGTCCATCTGCTCTGTAACCGACCCTCTGCCTTTTCGCCGTTTTTGGAAAGTTTTAGGCCTAATGAGGTGTCCGAAGATGATGAGCTTTTCCCTGTCAATAAGCCATAATCATCCCAAGCCTGAGATTTTCGCGATTTAAAATACCAGATATTATCACCGTCGGTATAATAAAAATCTAGTAAGTCATTGCTGTCATAAGCAGTATCGCTATATTGCTTTATGTAAAGCTCTCCTTCTTGCATTTTTGCAAGGGTTGTATTTGAGCCAAAAGATAGGGTTTTTGTAACCTCTTTGACGCTAACCGACGTATAAGACGACGTATATAAAGATTTTTGCACCATTTAATCACTCCTTGACCAAATAGAGCACATTACTGTCAGTCGCTTGACTAGCATCTGTAATGATTTTGGCTACCGCAATACCTGTAAAATCGCCCTTGGTAATAAAGTCAGCAGTTTTATCGTCGACATAATCTTTTGTTACAAGGTCTTTTGCGAGTTGTGAGTTGCCAATATATTTCATAGCGACCTCCTACCCAGTAATTGTCACAGTATACTGATTTAGCGTAGGCACTTCTGCACCTGTTGCGATTAAGATGTTGTTTTCGTCTGTAACTTTAATATCCGCATACACAATTGCATAAGGAGAATTAGTTTCACGGATAGTAACGTTGACGTCACGAGTGTTGAGGCTATGTGTGATTGTAAATTCTTTGGCTTGTGCATCGCCAAACGTTTTACTAATTTTTTTGGCTACATTTGAGATTGCTGCAAGACCTCCCGCATTTTGTTTAATAAAGGTCTCTAACTCTTTAAAAGTGTTATACTCTTCAGATGCGCTATCGACAAGCGCTGCAATTTGTTGAGTTACAAATTCTTTGGCTTGCCTAAGAGCGTCTTGCGATTCTTGTGTCGCTGAGGCTTTATTAGTCGCAATTTCAGCCAATTTGTCTGTAAGCCCTGTAATTTTGTCTTGGTTAACAGTAATGCCACCTGTATCGCCATTTAAAGCCGCAGCAATAGCTTGCCCTGTCATTGATGCTTGATTGATTGCCTCTTCAAGTCCATCTACTTTTGATTTGTCAATTTTAGAGCCACCAGCATTAATGAGATTAACAATATTATCAGCTGTTTGTTGATCTAAAACAATCCAAGACGACCCGTTATAGATTTTAAGCTTATTAGCGACACTGTCGTAATAAAATTGACCAGATTTTGGCTCTTGCGGTTCTGACCCTAAATTTTGCACGACTGCATTTTGCAACTCGTTTTTATTAAGGTTAATATTTGTTAAAAATGTACTCATGTGATCTCCTTTAATTTAAAATGGCTTTGCCAGCAAATGGCGCTGAGAACCTAACGATGATTTTTGATGTGCTAATGTATTCGACACTTCCAAAAACCTCATTAGCTGCACTATCAACAATCGTCACAGACGGATACTTAATCAAATTATGTGTAATAGTCCATTCTGTTTGCGGGGACACTTGCTCAAATAAATACTGATTTTGATTCATTTTTGACTTTAAATACTCAATATCTGATGATAATTTTTGGATAGTTGTGTCTGTGATTAAATCAGTGCTAACGACATATTTTTGCCCAGACCGTCTAACTTCAAGCGTTACGCTGTCGTCAGACGGAAATACATAACCAGCGCAATGTACCTCAATGTAGTACGTCCCAATCTCCAAAATTTTATCAATCGTAAAATCAACTTTGTTATCAATGACGTCAGTTGTTTTGGTTAGATAGGTTTTGCGATTACGTGTAAAGTAAATCGTCGCTTGTTTGCCATTTAAATCAATAATGTTGTTGTTTTCGTCCAACAAATTAAAACTAAAAAGTGACGATGTATCACCTTGTTTGATAACATCGCCACCGTCAACCTGTTTTAGGTTGGTTGAGTTATATCCCATATAACCCCCTTTTAATAAAATATAATAAAAAACAACCCCAAGCGATTGCTGAAGGCGTTTGTCTTATCTTAGAGCTTTACCTGCTAAATTGGTTTTTTAGTTGCAGTGTAAGTAACACCATTAATGGTTATCTCTAGGCTATCAATAACCACATCAATCTTGTCAGACTGCTCGGCACTGATGTCGGCCTGTTGGTCATACTTGTTAATTGGTCCATTTTCCTGCTCGATTGCTTTTAATCTGCTAGACATGCCTACAATATAATTATTATAACCACTAGCTGCATAGTCATATTTAGCGCCACCAACGATAAACATGCCCTTTACAGCCTCACTAAAAGTCTTAGCTCCTGAAACCTTGTAAGAGCCACCAGCTCTTAACAGATAGAACCAATCTGTCAAAAAGTCATCAACACTTGAATAGTGCATATAATGACCACCCTCGGAGACTGGTCTTGCTGTACCTTTGGTAACTGTGATGCCGCTTGGACGCTCTCCTTTACCTGTCCACGTCATGCCGCCCCAGTTGTTGTCTGAGCGACCTACGGCAGATCGACCCCATAGACCCTCAAAATGTAGGACTGTAATAGCATAGCTTGGCAAGATGTCATGCTCTTTGCACTTAGCTAGGATTTTATCCAAGACGGTCTTTTTAAGCACAGCACCATTAAACAATAGATCTCCATCTTGCTTTACTGCTGGGCTTTGCTCCGCTACTTGTGGCTGTTTGAGCATCTCGTTGACTTTTGCTTGCACAGCGTCATAATTACTACCAAGAGATAGCTTGCGCTGCTCGCCACTACCATGTTTGCCAGCGAGCACCTCCTGAGCCAACTCGTCAATACTTTTATTTGTAATTGGTTGAGATTGCTCTCCATTGTAGCGATAAGCATAAGAGTACATCCAACCGCTAGCAGCAGCCGTCTGATTGTAGTTATCAATCGTGATGTTATTGCGTGCGTAATTGCAATGGATAATGTTATCTGCGTCAATAAACATGACGACATGACCACCAGCACCATCAGACTGACCACGCAAGCCCCAAATAGCAATGTCAGCCCGTTGACTCTCCCAGCCCTCATTTTCGGCGATCAGCTCGTAGCCATTTTGGACTAGCCAGTCGTGCATGTACTCAGTATTGAGTAGCCAACCAGGATTACTAGCTCCTGCATAGATTAAAGCACTACAAATAGCACTTGAACAGTCATAGCTATCAGGGCCATTGCGATAATCCATAGAATAGCTGACACGACCCTCTTTTAAGCCCATCCAAGCTATGGCTTTTTCGGTATCTACTGTCATATCATTGACCTTTCCAACTGTCATTCATGCGTTTCACGGCCGCTTCAATAAAGACTTCCATTTGCTTGTCTGACAAATAGACATTGTGTTTTGACAATTCATCACGAACAGCAACTTTTGCTTCTGTGAGCTTTTCAATGCCTTTGACGTCTTTATCATAAGCAATTTGTTCAACGGCTTCAACCGCATTCTGAGCCACAATTTCAGCAATTTTAACGGCTTTCTCACCGCCTTTTTTAAGCAAATAGTCTTTAATAACTTTAACCGCAATACCTGCTAAAATAGTTAAAATTGATAAGGCTGAGCCAGTAATAACTTGTAGTAATTCTTCCATTATTTTTTCTCCTCTTTAACTTTCCATAGCGTTTTTAACTGCTCTTCGTGGGCAATCAGCCTGTCTTCTGCTGTGCCAATCCTAATTTCGTGCTGTTCCTGTACTTTTTGCAATCGGTCACGATGGTTTTTGGATTCTGTCCATTTAAAATTGTTGTCTTTTAAGTCGTCAGATATTTTGACGATAGCACTTTCCAAGGCTTCCATAGCCTTTTTATTATTGTCTAAAACGTGTTTGACAGGTGCAGACACCCATTTTAAAAATACTATTATAGCAGTAAGTGCTACGCACCACTGCGCAAACAGCGTAACATCTATCGTCATATAAGACCCTCGCTATTCTGCTCCAATATTGCCCGATTCAACAAGCTGTTTTACTTTTTCACGATATTTTTTAGGGACATCTTCCAAAGTAATCCAGCCTAATTCGATTTGCATTGCGAAATAATTAATCATCATGATACGTCTCCTTTTAATCCACTTTTTCAACAGTTTCATCATCTGTTGTTTCCTCTTTTTCTTGCGTTGCGATAAGTAAATTTAAAATGCCAGTCGCAAATTTAAGCATGTTTTCCACTTTTTCGACATCTGTGTCTAGCTTCGCAAACTGTTCGTTTAATGCTTTTTGTGGTTGTAATTGTTGGTAAATCATCTTCTCGCAAAGTGCCATAACCTCGCTTTGAGGTTTTTTTAAATATTCTTTTGGCAATGATAACGGGATGTGCCAACCTGCATGATCATCAATCCCGTCAAGCATCACCTTAGCACCAGATACAGAGCCGTCAGGCATCTGCTCTGGGTAATTTGATGTGATAACTAACATAAATCTCCCTCTAGGCCGTTCTCAGCCATATATAAGTTGTTATGTAAGGTTGCAAGTTATTATGTGGTTGATCTCCACCCTCAGAGCCAGTTTTTGAGTGCAACTGGAACCAAGCGCCGCTCGCAGTAACGTTGGCTGGGCCGTCTCCGTAACCATTTCCGACCATTTTATTCCCATTAAAACCATGGGAATGGCTAGGCATTTCTTGGTTAGTCAAACGGTGCGACTTCTCACCGCCTGTTTTCCCAACATAGCTAAATTCTGCTTCACTTTCGGAAACTCCGACAATGGTCCTACCTTGAGCATATCTTTGCCATGTGCCACCGATAAATGTTGATGGATTTGCGGATGATGTGCTCATGTAAACAGAGCCAACTGGATAAACCATGTTTAAAATCTCTGTCTTGTCAAATGACGGTTTAACCTCTGTATTATTGACATACAACTTGCCGCTAATGTAAGCATCTCCTTTAGCATCAATAGCACCCTTCTCCCAAACTTTTTGGAATCCGATACCGTTTTTGGCAATTGACATCACAACCGCTTCTGTCCCGACATCAAAGAGAAATTCTGTGCGACTAAATTTATCTGACAAGACACCTTTAACGGTATATGATGTTGTTGGCGAGAATGTGCCATAGAGATTAGCGGCAGAGTTTGTTAGATTTGATATATTAGCCCAAGTTCCGCTAACAGAACCATTGTTTGACACGAAATTTGTTGAGCCAAGCGGCGCAACGCTGAAATTAAGTGTCATAGTATTTTTTTGCGTACCAAAAACACTTAATGGAGCAATAGACGCTCGTCTTGTAACCGTTAGCGTGTCAGAACCATAACCAGACCTTGCGACGTCAAATGACAGGGCTGGCGGCGAATATTTAAGCACCGTGACTGTTTTATCAACTATTTGAGATTCACGTCCTCGACTATCAATAACTTTTGCTCTGATAGTGATTTGTCCATCATAGAGCATGCTGCCTAGCGTACCGCCATTTTGATCAGTAGACTGACCTTTCCCGACAACCTCAGCATAATATCCTTTGATCGTCGAGCCGTAAGCACCGCTTGCAGAACCAAAATTTACCTTAATATTAGAATAAATCTGAACATAATAGTCAGGGCTTGACACAACGTTATTTGCGACTGTGTTAGCATCCGACAGGGATATACTGCTAAGCGTTGGCTTAATACTATCTGGTACTGTTGCAGTAAAGGTAACTGGTTGTGTACCTGTTAGGGTAGAGCCATTATAAGTATCTACGTAAATTGTTCCATTTCCGCTAACGCTGTCAGGAATATCATTAGCAAAATCTAAGGGGATTAGCCATCTATAACTTGTATCAACATTTGTCGCGATAGTTCCTGATTTGCCAAACCAATCGTATCTAAGCGTATGCTTATAAGACGTTGATTGCCTGTCGATTGTTATTGTTGCGCTGCTACCGATAACAGCGTTAGAAACTGCAACGCCACTAGAGCGAGACAAATTGGTTAATTTAAACGAGGCCCAATTGATGAGCAAAGAATCTGGGCTATAACCACCGCTGCCGTTAAATCTAACCAAAATACCTGCTGAGCGACTACCGTCAACATCATGTTTAACAGTAACAGTCTTATCGTTAAGTAAGATGCTACTGTTGTTAGATAACATCGATGGGCTGCCGTTCCACTGCCACGATTCTTCGTGGACAGTAACGCTCATGCTTAACGTGTACTGAGTAAACGTTGTAAGCGTGTTGTGTAGGTAGATCTGCAACCTGACACGGCTGCTGTTAGAGGTAATATCTGATTGTGTGATAGGTTCCTCTGTTGCGACTACTCGCAAGTAGTAACCTTTACTATCTTTATTACTATAAAATTCTGCCACTCAATCACCCCACAATCGTGTCATAATATTTAACAACGTTGATATGTTTATCAACACCGTTAACTTTGTACATTTCTTCCCTAAAATGTCCAACTTGCAAAGTAGCCACAAACATACCATTATCAATCTTGAGCATACCACCAGTAATTGAAGCAACTTCTGCACCAGCTGAGTAAAAGGCAATGCGGTCTTTAGCAACACGCACGGAACTTGTACCATCTTTAGACCCGATAATAAGTCCCTCTTCAGACGCTGACATATAATTGTCAATAAAATTCCATTGCTCTTTTAAGTCTAAAATGTCATTAGAAGCTTTGATAGCACGTTGACTAGCAGTGATAAGGTCTTGCTCAGATAACTTTTGGCTAGCATTCATTGCTGCTATTGCAGACTGTATTTGTTTTTGTAAGCTAGCTAGTGCATCAACACTTGCTTTGGCTTGTAATTCAGCATTGGCAATAGCCTGTAATTCAGCAAGTTTATTGATTTGCTCAATCGTTAAACCTTGGTCTGCTTTGCCATCAATTTTATTATTGATGTCTTGTAGTTGCTTTTCATCTAGCGCTCCGGCAGGACCTTGCGGACCCATTGGACCATCGTTCCCTTTTTCTCCTTGCTTGCCATCTGAACCTTTATCGCCGTAAACACCAATAATAGCCGGTGTCGTCTCTTTTCGAGTGCCATCTGAATAAACATCAACATGATAATACCAATGATATTTATTAGTCTCAGTAATTTCCTGAGGCGTCTTAGTCCAACCAGATGTTGCAGATGTGACACCTGTACGATTTGGTGACGCTAAGTAATAGTCCTCTGTAGAGACAATCCCACGTCCAGCTGGTCCTTGTTCTCCAAGCGAGTTAGTAAAAGTAATCTGTTTACTTGCAATCAACTCATTATTTAAATAAGCCTCAACAGTAATGATTAGAGGTTTATCAGACGGTACATCCTTAGCGTCAACTGCCAATTGCAATCCAGCGCCGGCTAATTGACCATCTCGTTTAAATTGATAGCTTGCATCAAACTTTTTGTTACCTTTCCAAAGTTCAGCAGTTAAAATCGTGCGGCCTTCGCCGTTTAAAAACACATTTCCATTGTCTGTCATTAACCGCAAGTCGTAAGGTTTAGCAGCTTCTGCTAATTCGTTCATGCGGTCAATTAAACCTTGTGAGACTTTGCTCTCTAAAGCTCTGTAATTATCAAATACTGTCTTATTTTGATTAGGCTCTGTAAACGAAATGTGTTGCTCGCTAACCCTTGCTTCTAAAATTAAGCTTGGGGTGTATTCTGGGTCATTGATTTTGATGGTGTCACCAATATCTAAATCACCAATAAACCCAGATACTTCATAGGTTACCGCTGGATAACAATGTTTTCTCAGGTCTGCGAGAGCAACAGAGATAAGCTTTTCCTCGCTCTCTGTGTCAACATCTAAATCTTTTCGTATCCAGTTGTCGTCTGTCTCGATGCCAGTAAACGCTGACGGATAAAGAGATTTAGATAGAGGGGCGTAGAGCATACTGTTTTTAACGTAAAACTCAACTTGTCCCGCTTCGTTTTTCCACTCACGATAAAGCGATGGATTAATTAAGACCTCTTTTTCTTCAGATGCCGTGGTTGTTTCAGATTGCGGTTGTTCTGCTTGTGCAGTACCTTCGACACGTTTTCCTTGAACGATTTCTGGCGGATAACAGACTGTCTGTACAACTGATAAATAAGCGCTAGCGCTATATGTATGCTCTTGGACAGTTTGCACGTTGTTATAGTTTTGCTCTAATACTGTGAGCGTGTCTCCAGATAGAGATTTAACGACAACAGTATGCCCCCAACCACCTGTAAAAACAGGACTGCCAGCGTTTGCTCTGATGTTAACAATCGAGCCTGTGATTAAGTCTGCGACTTTATTTGGTTGTACAACTTTCCAACCAAATTGACCCCAGTTGTAATCCGTACCAATCTGAGCAGCGGCAGCGCCAGCACCAATAAGTCCTCTAAAACTAGTTACACCACCGTTTAGGCCTGGACCATCTAACTTCATAGCGTACCAAGCAGCTAACGCATAACATTGACCAGAGCCTACTCGTTGACCTTTCAGTCTGTTCGCTTCCGCAAGCACTGCTTTTGTTTTAGAAGCTATCTGAGTAGTGTTTTGACTAGTCGAACCACCATTTTTAAATTGGTTATCGACGTTATCCATAGCGCCATTATTATTACGGTTAACACCTGCTCGGATGTCTCGCATGAGAGGTGCATAATGAGCATAACCAGCGGCTGCATAGTCATATGTTGCACCACCGACTCTAAATAGGCCTTTTGTATACTCGTCAATGGTTAGCTTACCTTTTACGGCATAAATACCTTGCTCAGCCAAGAGGTAAGTATAATCTTTTAAGTAGTCATCAACACTTGCGTAGTGGTTGTAATAACCACCTTCAGCACGAGGCTGCCCTTTGGAGACATTTATTCCGCTTGGTCTAGTTGTTGCACCTGTCCAAGTAATACCACCCCAGTTATTGTCAGCTCTTCCGACTGGAGTATCTCCCCAAAACGATTCAAGGTAAAGCTGACTAAAGACACCAGATGGTAACAGCTTGTATTTACTGCATAAACTTAAAATGGTGTTAACAACAGATGATTGCATTACATGACCTGCATAAGTCAAATTACCGCCCGACCACAAAACAGAAACTGTTTGCACAGAGCCTTGTTTAGCAGTCGTTGTAGTTGTCGTCGTTGTTGTTTTACCGCTTGGTCTTATAGCGTTGTAAATGCCTGTTTTATCAATCTTACGTCTGACACTCTCGATATTTTTGCCATATTGCAAAATAATATCATCTCGTCTACGACCGACACCTTGATGTGTAGCATCGTTCTTCTTGTAGACATTCATAACAAACGACTTCAAACTTGAATCGTTTCTTAAATTTGTCACAAATTCAATTTCAGCATCAAAATTATTAGCGATTGATAACAAGCGTTTGAGATTGGTATCTTGACCAGTCCATTCGATTGTTCGTTTTTGGCCTGATACCTCATTGGCGCCAATGGTAATAGCACCGTTTTTAAGGATGCCAAATAAATTACAATAATCCACAAAAGACATTTGAGTCGCTGCTTTATAAGGTCCTGCATACTCATTAAGTAGCTCGAGATTGAGATTCTCGCAGTAACAACGTATTTCAATGTCTGTCTCGTCTGTTGACATCACGTTAAACAAATAAGACTTGCCGTTGTATTTAAACGACACAAAAGACCTCTCTGTTAATGTCAGATAGGCCTTTTCTTTGACTGTGTCAGACTTAATTCCTCGCTTATAAACCGTAAATTCAAACGTTGAATTAGCCGTCTTTAAATACTGCGAAAATTTATCATCATAATAATTTAAGGTGTCTTGCTTATCGTTATCAATATAAGCAACTTTTTCTAAATTTGCGTTGTGAATTGTTATAAGCAATTATAGCCACCTTTCTTCAAAACTTAATGTTATATCTGGGTTAGCAGTCGACCAACTTGACGAGTAAACCTCTAATGTCGATGAACCTGGAGGAATTTTAGGAAAACTAAAAAAGCCATCAACGATGATGTTGGCTTTTGGAATGTTATCGACTAAAACCGTGTCATTTTCGGCATTAATGACAACTTCCGTCCCTGTCCCGAAAGCATTCGGAACATTAAATTCGTACGGCACTTTGTCCTTGCGATAATAAAATCCGTCAATATACATGTGTGTTACTAAAGGATTGCCTTGAATAGTTCCAATTGCAATGTGTACCTGTTTAGATTTTTTTCCCTTTAATTCGGGGAACACTCGCTTGTTTTGAGAACCCCACCAAAATACAGACACAGTGTCATCAGCCCTCGTCATATCAGACCAGCCTCTCGGCTCATTGAACGGATTATGTTCGTTTGCTGTTGTTGCATCAAACGTCCATTTTAAATCAGTATTTTTAAAACCGCCTTTACCATCGGTGATCATAAAATTATACTCTGTCTTAGTACCAGCTTGCCTTTTGTAGGTTTCGACACCGTATAAAAATTGGTCATTTTCGTCTGATACTGCTACTTTGATAAAACCATATTGATTCATCAACCCACAAATAAAGACTTGCCGCCACCAGATATAGTCGTAAAGCCCACCGCCATCAGGGATGTCAAATGTTAAAGAACCAGCATGGTAACCAGGAGAAATACTGCCTTCAATTTCAAGGTGTTTTCTATCCCAAACCTGATTCCATTGCAAGTTTTTATCTAAAATCTGTCCTTTATCGTTTAAAATAGCAACATTCTTTTTGCCTGTTGTTAAGGCATTGACGATTCTTTCGTCTTTAAAATCGTAAGCAACAACCGACTTCTCACGAATTTCAGCATCTGCTATTTCTCTGTCTCCGACTTCAAAAACAGATGATTTATTAACAAAAGCTAAATAGCCATTTTCTGCATTGTGCTTGACTGTGATGATTGGATGCGCGTCGACATTACCGTTGTTTGTAATGTCAATCAGTAGCTTCTTGCCATCTTGTCTGTAATTCGTGATTTTTTTGTATGACACTGAGTGGGCCACACCGTCTGGAACAAGCAGTTCCAAAGTTACTAGGCTTAACCATGCGATCGGGTCGCTAGCAGATATTTTATTTATTGGTATAGCTAGATAATATTTGTCAGGTTCGTCGCTAAAAGTTACTTTGACTTGCTCGTTAACATTAAAAATACCAGCTAGTTTATGTTTTAGCTGGTTTAATGCGTACTCGTTTGTCCTGTCTTTTAAATAAAAGTCAACTGTAATGATTTTTGCGCTAGTATTGATTTTTTTAACATGCAAACCAATAAATGGAGCATCGTTGGTTTCGGCTTGTCTCTCGTTACCGATATCGCGATTAATAGACATGATAGTGATGAGGCTAGATAAGTCCACATCATTAAAAGTCATTGTAGCCATCTAAACCTCACCTCTCAATCGTTTTAATGTCATATCTCGACTATTTAGATAATCTCTCATATCTCCACCTGTCGTTCTAGCGACCTCACGGCCGTTGATATTTAACACAACAGGGCGTTTAACAGCATCGTTAGCTAGTTTCAAAGCACTTTTGGCAATCTCATCATTACTATCCATATAAGCAACACCAGAATTGGCTTTAGCAGATTCTCGAGCGTATTTCATACTGACATCGTGTGGGACAACGGTTGTGTCGTTTGGCAAGTGTACCAATTCACCGCGTCCACCCTCGTTAATACGAGCAAATCCACCCTGCCAATTGGATGTCCCTCTGGCGAGATATGGGATTTTATCAATTAAACCAACATTTACTCCAGGTATTTTGTTAGCTGATTTAATTAAAAAGTTAATACCACTGATGGCCCCATTAATCATGTCAATCAAGGCATTTAGCACACCTTTTCCAATAGCAACAATACCATTAAAAATACCGCTAAATATATCAACAACACCATTCCAAGCCTTTTCCCAGTTGCCTGTGAAAACACCAGTGATAAAATCAGTCAGTCCGCCCATAATTTTCATAAGGTTTTTTATGAGTTCTCCGAATAATGTAAACGCTGTGCCTACAACGTTGGTTATGGTTGTAAAAACACCAATAAAAATACTGCCTAAAGCGATTAAAACGGGAGGTAATATAGTGCCAAAAACATTCATGATAAATTGGATAACGGGTTCGAATTTAGCTAAAAGATCCGAAAGCGAAACAACAATCATCTCAACCATACCTTTAAAACTATCGTATAGAGGTGTCAAAGCCTCATCCACAATAGCATCAATGATAGCTTTAAGTGCTGTAAAAACAGGTTGTAAAAAACCAGTCCACGCACTTTGAACAATATTACCTAAAGTGGTAAAGATGCCAGTTACTGCGTTTCTAAATTTTTCTGAAGTTTTCCACAAGTCTTGAATTGTATAAACAATAAGAGCTATTACAGCTATTACAGCGCTTGCTAAAGCGGCAAATCCTGATAACCCACCGCCAAGCGATGAAATAACGCTTGAAACTGCACCACCTTGCGAAACAATTCCGCTCATCCATGTGAAAAACGGGGCGATCGCCTCGCTTATGATTCCGAAGGATTCTACCAAAGATGCTATTCCTACTGTTAATTTACCAAATACAAGCAAGACAGGACCTGCTAGAGCTACAATAGACAATGTCCACCTTTGCCAAGGTTCTAATGGCAAATTGTCCCATATGGTTTTTAAAACGTTACTTACATTTGTGACAAACTGTTTTGTGGTTTCCTCTAACTCTGCCATCAAACGCTTAACGTCAGCGTTTTTGTCACCTAGCCCAGCTGCTAAGTTATTAGCAGATGCAAGCATAGCTTGGAACGAACCACTGACTGTTGTACTTCCTTCTTTAGCAGTAGTTCCAGTTATTTCCAATTCGTTTTGGATAACGTGGATAGCTTCGATAATGTCCGCAAAATTTTCAATGTCATAATGCACACCAGATAATTTTTCGGCTTCTTCAAGGAGCCTTTTCATTTCCTCTTTTGTCCCGCCAAAACCTAATTTAAGGTTGTCCAGCATCGTGTAATTACCTTTAGCAAAGCCTTGATAGGCATTTTGGATTGACTCAATGCTAGTACCAAATTTGTTAGCGTTGTCAGACATGTCAATGATAGCCTTATCAGCTACCTTAGCGGCTTTCGCAGTATCTCCACCTAACCCTTGTAATAAACTTGCAGAGAATGAAGTCACCTGCTCCATGTATTTTGTTCCAGAGATACCAGCTGTTTTATAAGCTTTTTCGGAGTTTTTTATTACCTCTTTTGCTGATTGCTTAAATAGCGTCTCAACACCGCCTACCGCTTGTTCTAAATCAGCGAATTGTTTGACAGCATACCCGACACCTGCTGCAAGAGGTAAGGTTATTTTTTGGGTTAATGACGACCCAACGTCGCTAATTTTTGAGCCAAATTCAGACATGCTTTGACTGATGTCTTTCATTTTGCCCGAAAAATCAGTTAAGCTTTTAGCAGCTAAATCAAATTCAGAGGTCATCTCCTGATTTGTCTTTTTGACTTTTTCTTTGAGTTTTTCTGCTGCTTTTATCGCTTTTTCAAATTCTTTTAGCATTTCGGAGGAGTCA
The DNA here is from genome assembly GCF_900459225.1 of Streptococcus dysgalactiae subsp. dysgalactiae. NCBI lineage: Bacteria > Bacillati > Bacillota > Bacilli > Lactobacillales > Streptococcaceae > Streptococcus > Streptococcus dysgalactiae. The sequence continues at coordinate 515,806 of NZ_UHFH01000003.1, read as the reverse complement.
CCGGTTACCTGTATTGCTAAAGTATAATCAGCCATTGTCCACCCCCTCGCTCGGTTTTGTCATATTATTAGCTTGATAGACTAAATCAACCCAAGATTTACCTTCATCAGCGATGTTTTTGTTAATGATTTCCAAATGCGCTTCAACGATTTCCATGTTCGCAGGCTGTTGCTGACGCTTCCACAAATCAACAAATTTAGCGCTTTTTTTGCGCATAGCATTACTGACCGCATTTAGCACAGCATTGCGCATAAGCTCACCTTCTCTCACTTGCTTATCTTCCCAAGCTTTTCTGATAAAGGCTTTTTCCCGTCTGGTTAATTCCAAGAATTCGGACTTTGTAGTCCCAAAATTGACAAAATAAAAAGCAAAGTCAATATCTTTGTGATACTGACTTGCTAATCTGTCGTATTCTGCATCTATGCTATCACTAGACCCGCCGAGGTACTCAAAGTCAACTAAGCGCCGAGGAAGAAAAAAGGGCAATCACGCTGGATTGTGTTGATCACCAGCATATTTACATACGCATAACCTTTTGTATTTAACACTTTAGTAAAAACGTTAGAGCCTTGCTCGCTAGACACACGACCGCCTTCTACCGCATAAAGAGCGTTAGCAAAATACTGACGTAGCATAGATAGCGACAACATACCTTTGTTATTTACAACAACATCCATAAACGCTTTACCTGTCAAAGCTTCTACCGTTTCAATGGTTTTTTCGTTGTATTTTAGTTCGTATTGTTTTTCGTCAATAATAATCAATTCTTTTTCCATTTGTCCCCCTGTTAGCTAGGCATAGCTGTTACTTTTTCAGCGTCTTCTGGTGATAATGTTGATAAATCAATCAATGCTCCATTCCCTTCGAGACTGATTGAATATGTCATGCCGTCATCATAAGGTGCCTCCAAGCTATAATCACTTACCGAAGCAAGTCCGCCAAACATACCTTTTTTGGTTTTACCGTTAATAACTTTAATACAAACAAACTCGCTCTTTTCAAAAGCTTCGCCCAATTGTTTGTGAGTCTCGTCTGACGGTACATAAAGACCATCGTTGTCAATGGACCATTCTTTCATTCCTGGAATTTTTGATTTCCAACCGCCTTTGGTATCTTTAGATGATACCTCAATTGAGTCAGCTGTACGGTTAATTGTTAACCCTTGCTGACCACTAATAGCAAGTAATTTTGCACCAGTTTTATCAAAGATTGCTAAGATAATGTCTTTACCAGCAATGGCTTTTGTTGCCGATGCATCAAAATTACAATAAACATTTTGGTCAAATGCCACCATTATTTCTCCTTTTAAATTTTTACTTTAAAACCGTACGAAACTTTTATTTCGTAGGCTACAATTGCATGCATTTCGCCAGTTTCGTCCTCTTGTAAGGATTGCATACCAACTTCTGATTGTCTCAAAATGTCGATTTCTTCTGGCAAAACTAATTCTTCTGTGAGCGCTTCTTCGAGTTTTTCAATCATGTCATAAATAGCTATTTTGCTTTTCCCAGCTTCCGCTATGGCATGTATCCAAACCGTAAACACTTCACACCACATGACTTTTGTGTCTTCTGGTCGTTTATCCACAACCTCAATAAAATAAAAAGGCGATGGCACGTCTTCTGGGACGTGATCATAAGCCATCAACCCTGTCTTATCTTCAATTTTTTGTTTAATTGAGGCATGTAAATCAACCAGTCCCAGTTTTTTTAACATGTCATCTCCTTAATTCGTTTAGCATGTCTTGCCTATAAATTTCACGCTGTTTTTTGACGTTATTAAACAGGTATTTTGTCCCGTTAACATAGCCAATCTGTTTGCCGTTACGGACAAGTCTATGACCGTATTCAACATGAGGTGCATAGTCCTTGATATATCCAAAATTACCTGTGATAACACCTTTTGATGAGTTTACCTTTTTGAGACGTCTAGAGCGCAACAACTCGCCAGACTTATGCCTTTTAGTGTTTTTACCAATCGGTGTACCAGGCGGTCTTGCTGATCTGTTAAACATCTCTGTGAGGTTTTTGTTGACAACCCTATCCCAACGCTTCTCGCTCATTGACCTTAGTTTTACCTCTAAGGCTGGCATACCTGTCATTGACATTCTCATAAGCGATATCCTTTGATGACGAGTAGTCTCCATCTACCAAGATGTTTAACGGATTCAACTTTGTATTTTGAGCCGTCTATTACAACGTGTGACGCTTGTTTGGCTTCCGCCTTGCTAACTTGATTAGTCAGCAATTTGCGTGCGCTAGACGTTAAATCTCGACCGTATAAGGACACGTCATCAGCCGACCATTCAGTAAAACGACCTTTAGCAACTCTTTTGACAACATCTTTCGTGATGTCGTTGCCGAGTCTGTCTTTTTCTCCCGTTTTTTGCGATGTTACTAAGTCAAAATTAACAAACATCATAAAAACCGCACCACCTTTTTATTCAAGATGGCTAGACGGTCCTTTTTATATGACGCTAACTCCTCGCCATATTCTGCCAAAACGTTTTCAATAAATTTAGTTGATATTGTGTCTGCTTTTTCCGTGTCAATTCCTTCAAAATACATACGACGATACATTTTGACAACAACATCAACAGCGATGGAATTAAAAAGAGGGTTAAAAACGACATCGCCGACTTTTAAATTAATACGGTCGATAGCCGTTTGCGTTAACTCCTCTAATAACTCCTCTTTTAAAGACGTTTCGTCTGCTAAACGGACACGGACACGATCAATAATTGCTTGTTTTGTTTCGTCCATGTCAACCTACTTTCTAGATGTGTGCTTGCAGTAATTCGATGATTTCAGCTTTTTTAGCATTGCTTGGAATTTCGATTCCTAATTCCTCGGCTTTAGCTTTTAACTCATCCACTTTTAAACCATCTAAGCTATTGCCATTACCTGACACCTCAATAAATGGTTTATGTTCTGTATTGTTGCTAGATAACAAGCTTTCTAAGCGCTCTTTGCTTGGCTCATAGCCTTTGCGAGGAAAGCTGTCGCCAACCTCGTACAAAAAGCTATTGTCAAGCAAGTCAAAAAAACGTGCTTTTACTGTGTAAGCCATAGATTACCCCCTTAGACGCCTGGTGTAAGAGTTACTTTAACAATTCCGTCAATGCGTTCTGGATACATCACCATACCAGATACAAGCAACGTTTGGATAGTAAGCGTTGTATTTTCTTGGAAGTGATTCATTCCAATGTAGCCGGTTGGATCACCGTAAAGATTAAATTCTTTAGCTAATTCAGAATTATTTGGATTGATGTAAGCAAAGATGATATTTTCTGGTACTGTCGCCCAGATTTCCCCTTTTGTGACATCGTTTGTCGAGATAATGACCGTCCCTGTAAAATCGACAAGGTAAGTCAATCCGAATGCGGTTTGAGTAGTGATGCCGGCTTTAGCGATGTATTCAGCGACATCAAGGCTATTAGCAAACACAATCGCACGCTCTGAACCATAATCTTCAAAGAGCACTTGCAGTTTACCCCAAGCAGAAGCTAAAGCCCCTTGCAATCCTGCACCAAGAGCATCTTGTGTTCCTGTACCTGTTTTAAGAGCAGTCACAAAGTCTGTGCGGATTTTCTTTTGCAACTGACGAACAAGTGCGTTGTCAGTATTTGTTACAGCTTCGTTAGAGCCATACATTTGGATGTCTTCGCCGGTTGTTGCTTTACGATATTTTTTAAGTTCGATTTTTTTCTCAGAGTGTGTTTTGCGAGCGACTTTAGACAACGGAATAACTTCCCCTTCCGGAACTGTGCCATCAGCTAATGTGACATCATAACCAGCGTATGTCTTAAGAGTCATTCCCTCAGATACTGAGATTTTACGAGTAACCCCAAGCATTTCAAGCAATTTCGAGATATTTTCTTGGAATTTGTTTGTGACGTCGATTGTGATAGGGTATTTAAGATCTGTTGATTTGATTAGATTTTCTTCTGGATAAGTACGTGATGTTACCATATGTTAATTTCTCCTGTTTTATTGGAATAGGCCGATGTTTTCGGCAATGAGTTTTTGTCGTTCCGCAGTATCTTTGACTGCTAAAATTTGTTCTTTTGTCAGTCCGCTATTACCATTTGACTTTTTAGGCGCTGGTGATTTAAGGCGTTCTTTGACTTCCTTTTCGACTGCTTCCGTAAAAGCTTCAGAAAACGCTTCTACTGCATTTTTAGTCTTATCTGCATCAGTAGATACCAATTGAGATAAAAGTGCGTCAGATACGCTGATATTAGCTTCTGATAGCATTGTGCGAGCGGTACTCTTCATTTCTGACAGTGTACGTTCGGCTTCGAGTTCGGCAATACGTGCTTCAAGTTTTGCTTTTTCATGTTGTGCTTTTTGTTCAGCATTCATTTTTGCAAGTCTCTTAGCTTCGTTTTCTTTTTCTTCAGTCTCAGCCACCCATTTATTTCGTGCAGTATCAATAGCCTTAGCCACACGCTTGTCAAATTCAGCTTGCTTTTTAGGGTCTGACAAAATATCGTCAAACGTTTGTTCCTTAGCTTCTTCTTGTGCACCAGATCGTTCTAGGATTTCTTCGTTTTCCATTTTTTCCTCCTGCCCCACGCCATTGCTCAAAAGCCCCAGCGCATTGCTTTAGATTTTTATTTGCCTAGTTTTTTGTCATGCGACAGGACATAATAAAAAGCCGTATTGCTACGACTTGTTTTTCCCCCATTTCCGTTTGTAATTTTGCTTGATGTAGTCGACATCATCGCCGATTGACTTGATGGCTGCTTGGTTATCTAACGTCGCTGATTTAACAGCGTCTAGCTCCAATCGCAACGCTGTAATTTGACCGATTGCTAAGCCTAATAATGTCTCTAATCTACGTTTTTTCTTAATGCGTTTATTCATCCGTTTTTACCTCTCTAAATAATCATCTGGAATAACCATAGCAAACGTGCTACGGCAGTTTGCGTGCATGGGCGGGAAGTTAACTCCAACCTGTTTATCTTTAAGTTTAAATTTATGACCGTCTAAGCCCCTACAAATCGAGCTGGTGGCCCCATCCAAAACAGAGACAAACTCGTACTCATCAAAGTCTTTGCTATCCTCAAACGGCGCAATCATCGCTTGATTGTTGACATAAGTACCCTCAGTCATAATCAATCGTGTAATGTCCGACTGCGACCTTACAGTAAAACGCTCAGACATCTGTTTGACGACTTTATCAAAACTATCTCCTCTGATAATCGCTGTCTTAAAGTCGTTTGTTAGATAGTTGACAAGTTTATCTTTGTTAGTCCAGATACTAGAACTAAAATTACCTTTACCAGTCCAATCATTGTTAACAAACAACTCTGCGGATACTTTGTCAGTTTGGAAACCAATTGTTTTAGCGGTTTCTTGATAACCTTTTTTAAAGACTGTCGTCAAATGCTTGGTTAATTCCGCTTCTTCAATAGCCCCTATTTCCAACTGCTGCATTTTAATGCTTAATTCTAGTCCTTGTAATCTATCTAGTTTATAAATAGATGTTCTGACAGGCATTAAATCAGCATGTTGTGGATATTTTTCAGCAAATCGCTCGCAATCTCGATAAAGCAAGTCTTTGTCAGCTTTAGATAGCTGTTGCAAAAGATTTCGATACTCAATAACGTTATCTTTTCCGTACTTACTAAAATAAGCCCCTATTTCCTTTTCTAAGACCTTTGCTTCATCAACATAATATTTGCTAAGCTTAGTCTGTAAAGAACGCTCTGACGTCTCTAAATTCGCCCAGAGCTGCTTCTGGCGTTCATTCCAATACTGTTGTGGTGTTTTGGCCATTTAGACCTCCTGCTTGTCGGCTGATTAACGTTGGCTTATCACCGTTTTTCTTTTCAATTTCTTTTTGCGGGTTTTCCACAATAGATAGCACACCGACCTGTGTTTCTTCCGAGACAATCCCCGCTAAATTGCCTGCAATTTGAGACTCCTCTAAGAGATTTGCTGGTAGATTGCGAGTAAATTTATACTTAATGCCAATCCAATCTTTAGGTCCTATCTTAGACGTAGGATAGCTTGCAATAAGCTTATATCTGCGGTTCATCCCGCTCATAAACTTACGCTCTTTTGTCTTAGCTAAGTTATCCATAGCTTGCAAACGATAACGTAAAGCGATGCCGCTAGCTGTACCGAACGATTCGTCGCTGATATTGGCGACCATAGCAGTCCTAAAAATTAAGTCTTCCAATCTGTCGAGCAAATGCTCTTGCGTTGCATCAGCATCTGGCTTTTGTAAAAACTCAACAATTAACTGCTGCGCATCAGTATCTTTTAGATTGATAATGCGGGTGTCTCTAAGAGACTTCAATGTCTCGTCATCTAGCTCAGCACCCAAAATTTTAAGATAAGCGTCTGCGAAATACTCAACGTCATTGGCTTTTTCGGAGATAGCTTTATTAAACGCATTAATCAATGTCACAACACTAGCTAGCAAGCTTTGTCGCTCTTCGTTTTCAACGTACTCAATCATCGGCACGCCATCAAACGGATGAGGTTCACTCTCTCCAATTTCGAGTCCTTTTTCGCCATCTTTAAAATAAGTAATGTTGTTGGCATCTGAGTAAGACCCCTCCAAAACGCCGTCCTTATTATAAAAATATCGCACAGCAAATAACGGCTTTTGCCTAATGGAATCGTCATAAACAATAAATGCTTCAAGGGGTGTCAGATAAGTAATTCCGACCTCCGCATTCTCGTCATTAAAAACCAACTCATAACCGTGTCCGTAAATACTACAAATCTTTGATAACTCTGCATTGTTGTCGTCTTGGTCATTATATCCGTCTAGCAACTCTAAATAATTACTGACTTGTTTATTCTCGTGGCTCGTTTGGACTGGAACGCCGATAAAATAGCCATTAAATGTATCAACGATGTATTTTGCAAAATTAACAACCAAGCGATTATCAGGTTTGTATTGCTCTTTTGGTTTTTGTCGCAAAATAGCGTGAGAACCCTCGTACAGCTGCTTATAAACTAAATAATCAGCGTTAAACGACTTGTGTTTTTGGATTAGCTCGTTTAACAAATCTTTTGTCATCTCTGTATCCGATGGCACAATAAATAATTCTGGCACTAGATACCTCCTTTAAATGTTTTGACGATGGTTTTAGTCGCTCTCATGTCGTCTGACATAGCATACCTTGTCGCATCTATCGCATGGTTATCCTTGTCTTCTAAACGAGGTTTAGGGTTGCCATCTCTATCGACTTGATAGTCGATGTTTTCAAATTCTCGAGCGATATTTGGTGTCCGTTTTGGGTCGATGCAGATAAAATCTAGGTCATCTAACCAACGCTCCCCAAACTCTACAGAGTCAGGGCCTTTTTTGGCACCTCTGATACGCTTAATCCCAAATTCATTTCGCAACTCTGCGATAGATTTAGGTTCGGCTGCATCTGCAAATATCTCATCGTTTGAGTACCCTTTATCTTTTAACCAGTTTGCTAACTGTCTGTTACTAATCTTTTGCCCGTATAGCTCATCAATCGCATAAATCCCATTATGCTTTTTATCGTAATGCCAACGCACGAAAGCTAATGGATCAGTAGCGTAACCAAAGTCGACAGCGTTACGGATATTATCAAACGACCTGTATAATTCGTCTGGTATTGTCTCAAATCGTAGGTTATCAAACGGCACAACACCAGAACCAATTGCCTCTCCTAAATACTCCCAACGATAACGACGTTCCGAACGCTCTCTCGTGGCTTCCGCCTCGGCTATAAACTCTTTGGCAATAAAAGGGTTATCTTTATACGTCGAAGCGTGTACGAACGTATTAGACGGCTGAAATTGTGTCTCATATTTCTTGTTAACCCAAGACTGCTTGCGTTTCGGGGGATTGTATGTATAAAAAAACTTATAAAAAAGACCATCGCCTAACTCTCCACGTAAAAGCGAGTTGGTGATAGTCTTGACTTCATCCTCTGTTTTAAATTCCGCCAATTCCTCAATCCACCCTATTGCAAACGGGAAGCGACTGTCTTTAAGTGATTTGATACGCTCTGGATTTTGAGCGCCACGGAATACAATGTAATTACCTCTCGGGATATATGTGATCCTTAACGGTGACTTATTAAATTTAAAATAGCGCTCTAACCCTTGCTCAGATATAGCCCACTTGATTTGCTCATAAACAGACTGCTCCAGAGTATTATCTGTCTTACGAATACAAACCGCATTGACTGGATACTGTATTATTAGTCTTGAGATAATAAAAGCGATGTTAGATGATTTGCCAGAACCGCGGCCGCCTTTACATGCAATATTTAGTATTTTAGGATTCCACGTTGCTTGAACAACAGGTTTAAAGCCGATTGGGATAATATCAGCTAAATCAACTACCATTATCTTGCACCCATGAATTCGCTAGCACGATAGGTTCGTCTATACTGATTTCTTGCTTGTCTGTCGGTTTATAACCTGCTCTGTCAAGGATATCTTGAGAAGCTTGTAGTCTTACTATTTCTGATTTTGCGTTTTTGCTTAGATTAACAAGCGTTCCAATCGCAGAAAGAGCATATTTGCCAAAAGCTTTTTCTGCGATTTCATCGTTTAATTTATTCCAACCCGATTTATCTTCTGGGTCATTTTCCCAATTTCGTAGCTGCCTGTCTGTGATACCGATTATTTCCGCGACTTGTGCTTGATTAGCTGTTGGATTTAATAGTTTAAACTCAATAGCATCAAGCATTTTTGCCTTATTTGCTCTTGCCAAAATATGTTCCTCCTTTCGGAAATTTTCGGAAATAAAAAGCCACTCAATGAGTGACTAAGTAAGCGTGCGAGCGGACTCGAACCACCACGCCTCAATGTTGAGCTATCAACATAATAAGGAATCGAACCTTATTGCCATGGCACGCTTTTATAGGAACAGTCGGAATCGAACCGACTTACAACCGTTGTCCCTACTAACCACAAGCAAGGTTGCGACCCTTGTTTTACTTGCGGTTAATCAATCGACTTAGCACTGGTACGCATTGTAAAGAGGCGCCGCTAAGTCTTAAAAAAGCCCCATATCAGAACGTATCTGCCTTTAAAGGAATGGGGGGATTGTCTTTTCCAACTGTTTCCAATTTGGAAATAGCTGGTATTGAGACGGCAGGATTCGAACCTGCATACCCATTTGTCGTCTCAACTCGCTGTACCGCCACCAGGCTACAAAATAACAAGTTCGATCGTAGTTAAAGTTGGCGACTAAATAAATAGTCAGTTGGTAAAATGGTTATCTCTTCTTGTTATTTTGATAGTACTATAATAACATGAATATTTATATAGAATGTACATAATTATTCCATATTAATTCCAGCTTTTTTCCATTTTTTCGACAAGCAACATCCCCTCTTTGTATAGTTCAGAAAAAGACATTAAAGCATTATCTAGCATGTTGTAGTACTGACTTTTCTCGTAACCAAGTTTTGTATAAATATCACAATCAGTCTTTGGATATGTGAGCAAATACTTGTCAATCAGTATCAATCTATACTCTGGGTCGAATATCCCGTTGACCGCTCTCTCAATCGCATCCAGCTCCTGTTCTGCCGATACACGATTAAGCGCTAGTCTCTCAACAGGCTTGCTAGGGACTCCATGCGGTTGCCTTGGCTCAAATGAGTATGTAGCTGTAACTTTTTGAGTATCTACGTCATTAGCTATCCTCCGCCAGCGTGGATACTCTCTCAATTTACGCTTGGCATTAGATTTTGTTTTTTGGATATCAATCTCTGGAAAAAACGTCATGAAAGCCCCCGATGTGGTATAATATTAGTGTTGATAATATTTCTGGAGGCGTTCTGCATGGACGTCTTTTTGTTTTGTGGAGAAAAGCCCTCTCTTCCTTTTTTATAAGCCAGCTCAGGCACACGGAGCCATTGTCTTCGAAACAGTTTTTAAGTGCCTTGCAGAATCACGACTATTATCGCTTTAGATTTATGGATAAAATTATTTGACACAGGCGTACGATGTCAGTATTAGCGCCTTGAATAATAGCTAGTGACCGATAACCAGCGTTAGATTTGGTTTTTTGGTTAAGGAGATTCTTATCACATCCTTTTTTTAATTAATTTCGGTCTACACCTTACGAACCTTTGACAATTCGCAAGGCTGATAAAAATAAAAGGTCTCTAAGTCGCTTTTAACGTGGTTCCTGGCACGTAAACCCACAGAGCCATTGCAGGCTCTTGAGCGCTTGCGTGGGTTATAAATCCGTCAGTGGCACCCACTCAAACTGTGGAAATTGTTCTGCTTCTTTGCGTGTGCATTGGTAGGCGTTAAAGAAACTTTTACAATACAATGGTTTTCCATCGTCGTTCATCTTAAAAAAGTAGGATGTTTTATCATAGTCAACCAACACTCCTAATTCTTCAGTCATTCCGTCACCTCTTCCGCCCATCTAAACGCCCAATCAAAGTCCTTGCGGATTTCTTGTTCTGTTAAACGCATGTCATCTGTAAAATTATTAGATGAGTGAGTTGTAACAATTCTTACTTTTCCTTCAACCCATTTTTCAAGTCTCAAAGCTATTTGTTTGTCGTTTGGATTCGGAATTTCAACAGTGTATAGCTTTTCTTTTTCTACTGTGTAGCCGAATTGATGCATGTTGATAAGAGTACGAATTGGACTATTTGATTTTTGAATCCAATAATAGAAATCGTCTTTTTCAACTTTTTCATCATAGATTGTCATTTGATATAAATATAAATTGTATTCCAAATTATCTTTATGTTCCTCATACCAATCAGCCACAAACTGCGGAATTTCTGGCATTAGTTTATCGAACTTGATTTGTTTTAAAATATTTATGACCTCAGCTGTTGATACATGGATTACACTTGGCGGTACAATATAATCTTTTCTCTTATCTTCAAAATACTTTATCGCTTCTTCAATATACTCTATAGCTTCTTCAATGTTCATTTATTTCCTCGCTTAATCTCTAAAACTACTAATAATAATCGGTAAAAATAATATTAGCAGTGTCAAAACAACTGCTGTGTTATCGTCCATCCTTATCCCCCATTCCCAGTAAGTTCCGCAATTCTCTTTGTCTGTCTAGCCCTATCCTCGCTAGCACGTTTAAGCTGCTTTTGTGTCCTGCGTAATTGCGACTGCAAACCAGTGATTTGCGGTTTGTGGTGGTTTTGTAGTGCGATGCCAAAAACAAACACGAGACACAGCATGACTTTCAGTACAGCGATAATGATGTCTTTCTTCTCGATTGCTTTGTCTTTTTTTGCTAACTCATAAAGCAAGCAATCAATCATCTGTTCTTCTGTCATTCTTCCACGCTTTCTAGTAGGTTCTGTAATTTACGAACCAAAATATCTTTTCGAGTATCTAATTCATCTATATCTCGTTGTAATTCGTCAATTTCATATTGATAATCGTCAATCAAAAGATCAATGTCATTGATTTCACCTTCTATTTCTTCAATTAATTCTTCTTTTGTCATTCTTCCACCTCATCTTTCACATGTACTAAAGTCCATAGTATTCATACCCGCAAGAAACTGAACAAAAACCGTAGCTATTGAAATAATTATCAAATACTCCTATTTTTTCGTCACATACAGGACAGTGTGTTCTATGATATCTTTCTTCTTTGTCTAATCCATTCAATATTTTCTTTTTACGTTGTCGCTTATTCATTCTTCCACACTTTCTAGTAAATCGCCATCCTCCCATACGTTCCCGACGACTTCACAGTGGTAACTTCCAGAGATATAAAGTGGTCTTCCTTGGACTCTGTTATCAAGTCTCCACTCTCCTGATTTTGCTTGTCTAATCTGATAAGTTCCTGAAATCATTTGATTTGGCACCATAAAATTGACAACATCTCCATCGAAAATCTCAACACCGTTTTTGTCTTTGAGTCCTGTGGATTGCATGAGAATATAATCGTCAAGGTTATCCTCGACAAAATGAAACGTCTCTAAGCGACCAGAGCGAAACTCATCATCAGCGAAGCTGCATCTGTATATTTTGCGTTCACTTGCTTTAAAGCCATCAATGCTATACATCTTTTTGGTCTTTTTATTAAATGCCCTAAATTTTGGTATCATTCTTTTACCTCTCTCAAATAATATTCTGTCACTCGCTTATCATTAGCTAACTCTAGCCGTCTAATAAACTGCCTCGCTTCAACTTTTGTTACAAACTCATGCTCCTTAAACAGATTTTTGTCATAAACCATGTATGTAGCTGTAATGCCTTTGTTGTAAACTCTCACAACACGCTTTTTAGTAGTAGTCATGTGTCTCCAATCCATCAAGATAACCTTGATTGACATAGTATGACCCAATCAAAATAGCATCCGCTTCGTCATCTTTGACCGATTTATTAAATTCTTGCTCCACTTTTGTTTTTGACTGTAATTTCATGGACTTCTTGCTTCGATCCTTATAACTAAATTTCCAGTGCTTGCGCCACGTTGATACATTGACAAACACAACATTATCAGCTATTAATCGTCCTAAGATGATACCAGTTACAATACCGATTTTAAGCATGGATTGCTGGTTAGGTCCCATAACTGAGTTTTTTTCAACTGCGATTGTGCTAAAACTACAGTCGTATTTTTTTAGTGCTCGTGACTGGATCAACCTTAATTGGCTAGCCATATATCGACCACGTTCGAAATAAGAGTCACTTTTGTGTTTTAAGACACCGCTCTGGATAAGGTCTGAGCCTTTAAATAAGGCCCAACCCGTTCCAGATGTTGAAATGTCTAGCGATAATACTAGATTGCTCATTCAAGCACCCCACGAATGCCAAGGGTTTCAAAGATATTTTTCTTATTATCTTCGATAAACGAGAATACTTTTATGATTTCATCTGTGTCTTTCTTATGCTCTTTAGCAAAATATGATGATGTTAGATTGATTTTAGTTTTGGGTTTAGCTTCGAGCACAAGGTCGTAAGCTACTTCGAATAGTTCTCCATCTTCGTCAAGTGACGGTTCGTCGTCAATCTTTTTAAAATCACTAATAAAATCCCATTGCATAGTCAAACCGCCAGAGATGGCAAAGATTCGGTTTACTCTATCTAAAATTAGTGCTGTTCCTGTTCCTGTAATTTTGATTTGTTCCATATTTTTCACCTTTTTAAAATCCACACTCGCCCTAAAATTGTGTGTGAGCATTGGCAAGGACGAGTGTAGCAATTCTTCATATCATCAATCCTGTTAATTTGACGATATTTCAACTTTCCTTTCTCGCTCGGAAAATATTGGTACTGCAAAGGCCGAGCTTCACTTTGCAATAGGTTATTAAAAAATCTCTACTCTTACAGACAATTTATTTTGTCTGCAATATTCGCATTTTCCGCAAGGCTTAGGCTTTTCTAGGCCTTTTTTAACGTCATCTAATCGCTTAATACTTTGTGCTAGGCTATCTAATTCCATCTGCATAGCATCTACATTTTGGATTCTGATGGCTCTTGTATCTGGCGGTGTTTCCTTGGTTACCGCGTAAATAATCGGCTCGAACGGTTTATTATATTTAGCTTCTAGCATGGTTCTGTAAGCAGCCATCTGCAAGATATATCCGTAAGCCTCAAACCATCTGACACGCTCTTCTCCATTCCAGATTGTGTCGTCAATCGGCCCTTTTGTTGTTTTGATGTCTACAAAATAGCCACGTTCAACATTCAGGCAGTCGATTTTACCCTTGAATTCAACCTCGCCAAGAAATCCTGTGATGGCTGCTTCCTTCTCTCCTTGGTATATGGCCATGAAGTTACTGTCATTTTTAAGAGCGTCAATCATCTGTTCTGCGACTAAATAGTCTTTTTTGAGCTGACCTTTGGTTGTTCCTCTGGTCGAAATCATCGAAGATTTATTGGCTTCAATAAATTCGGAATAAGCTTCTTTGCTCTCGAAGTAAGAGTGAACCAAATTGCCATTGAGCAGCGCAGTGTTATCTCTGGTATCTGTCCAATCACCTCGTAACTCAGCAAGCGCCCTTGCTTCGCACTCTTTAAAGCGCTTGTACTGACTAATAGACCAGTACCTGATAGCTGATTCACGGCTGTAATAGTCCTTTCCGAGTAAATCTAGTTCTGTCATGGCATTAAGTCCCCAAGGTTATCAAAGAGGTTGCCTTCGCTAGCTTTAATTTCCCCTGTTTCTTGGTCAAAATCAGGGATTTCATCAGCTGGATAAGACGTATCTTCTAAAACCGTCTTATTTTCGTTTGTGAGCGTTTTTTCTGGCTCTGAATATAAATCTTCACTTACGTCTTTTAAATTGTTAGGAGCATCCTTATTTTCGTTCTGGTGACCAAGTAGGTCGTCTATACTGTTTGTTTCTTGCGGGGTGACATCTTTGACTTGGCGTTCATCAACAAATTCATCAGCAGTAGTCTTATTAATAGAATCCGCAAGAATGTCACTATCATCACTGATGTTGATAAAGAACTTGGCAGCCCTATTGATAACTGTTTTCTTAGCCATCTCTTGAGGGAATTCTTTTTGTGTTCCGCCGCCTGTTTTTGTTTTCGACCAGGACTTATCGATTTCTTTTTTTGTCATCAACGTTAGCTTTTTATTGCCATCAATATCTTCAATAATGCAATAAGCTCCTTCAATCGGATTATCTTGATTTTTCCAATGTGTTGAATGTTTTTTAAATTTCTTTTCGCCATCTACGATTTCAAGTTCAAATTCATCACCTTCGTAGATAACTTCTGGTTTAATTGATTTAATTTTTTGTTGTTGGAGAAGAACAGCCATTGTCCCAAAGTAAGATCTTTGGAGTTGAAGTTCGTTCCCATAAACTATGAAATAGCATTGGTTTTTTGCTGGTGATAACCCTTGCGTTACCATTTCTAATAGTGCATTAGCGATCGAATCCTTTGTACAAACTTCAAGGGCGGGGCGCTTGTTTCTGTCTTTGGTCTTTAAAATTTTAAAGAATGCTGATTTTAAAGCATTTGCTGGAGCATAGTTTGGAGCAATTACCAAACCTTCATCTTGTAAAGAACTAATTTTTGAATTAACGATATCAGTGATATCTTTTTGAATTGTTACAATTTCACTTGCCATCTCTATTCACCTCCAAAAACCTGCTCAAACATTCCGTTTACCATGCTTTTAACTTTTTGCTCTTTTGTTAACTCTGGAACATCCTCACCATCAATAAATTTTAGGTCATAAGATGCTTCGACAACTACAACATCACATCCAAACGTTTCGGCTAAGTTATCAATTTCGTCTTTTTGCATGTTGTAAGATTCTTCTGGTAGGAACGATGCCGCCTGAATGATATTTGTAAACTCCACATTATAAGCAAGCACTACATCTCTATTTTTAAAACTCTTTAAAAAACTTCCGTCTTTAGTTTTTCTTAGCACTACAATTTTTTCTTTGATGTTCATATCATTTCCTCTTTCTGTGTTTCAGTTGCCAATTTTCGGCTTTTAATCTATTGTTTTCCTGGCTTAGCGCTATGACCCTATTTTGTAACTTGTCTATCTCTTGACCGAGCAAAACTTGGACCTCAAAGTAGTTACTCTCCCAGTCTTCGCTAAATTTAAAGTCATCGAACTTGCTCATACAACCCCTCGACGGCCGCATGTATGTCTGTTTGACCTGCGCCAAGATAGGTAAAACCCGCTGCCAAAAAGACTTCTTGCGAAGTTAATATTCCACCGAGTTCATCAACTGCCTGATCAAGGTATATGCTGAACGTTTCAAGTTCTTGTTTAGCTCTTAATTTTACTTTTTCTACTTCTTCTGGTGTCATATTTCCTCCTAAATCGCATATTTCTTGCGTAATTGCCGCAATAGTGTCACGTACTGTGATTTATCAACTAGCCCAAAATCAAGCAGCTTCTCACGCTCTTGATGACTTGCTCGGTACCAGATAAGCGTCTCTCTATGTTGTTTTGTCATAACGCATTCTCCTGTTTATATCGCTCTATTCTCAATTGGTCTGCTTCTGCCGTTGTTATTCCAAGGCCGAATGCGTATAGGTTTATCCAATTAAAAATTGGCTTAACTCCATTTTTTTCGATTCCTTCGGCGCAGTAACTAGCAAACTTAGCAAAAGTCTCTTTACTCGCCGTT
This sequence comes from Streptococcus dysgalactiae subsp. dysgalactiae, assembly GCF_900459225.1. NCBI lineage: Bacteria > Bacillati > Bacillota > Bacilli > Lactobacillales > Streptococcaceae > Streptococcus > Streptococcus dysgalactiae. The sequence goes on along the minus strand of NZ_UHFH01000003.1, from coordinate 499,740 downwards.
TTACCAAAATCTTTTTTGATTTGTTTGTTAAAAAAATTAAAAATCTCCTGATCCATCTTCTATACCGTCTATGCTTCCTAGTGCAAATTCTTTTAAATCTGGTTCTTTGTAGTCTGGATTCGACCAGCTAGGGACGTTCGAGGTCGGTACACTCCGTTGTTTTTTACTATCTTCAAACCGTTGCAACCTGTCTTTGACCTTTTCTACTGTCGTATCTCCAGATTTATACCAATCAACTAAAATTTTGTTGATATACTTCCAGCTGATTTTGTTGTTTTCTACCGCTTCTCTTAAGGCAAGGTTGACAACTTCAATTGGCATGTTATCTTCGTGAATCCACTTTTGAATATCTTCGATTTCAAATGGCGATATCATCCGTCCAAAAGTTAATTGGAAATTTTCAAAAAGCTTTTTTCGTCCATAGCTCCTCCTGCTGTTGATGATGATGCTTATTGTCTGTTAGTATTTATTGTTATTTAGTATTTATTTAATGTTAGTATTTATTAGTCGGCTAATTTGTTGATTAGCAAATTGCACATTAGCAAATTGCACATTAGCAAATTAGGTATTAGCAATTTTTTCTAGTTCTAAGTCCTGTTCTGCCTTCAAAGCATTAAACGCCTCGTCGCTTATTTTTCTGTCAGAACAGAATCTGTAGGTTTCGGTCCCATATCGCCCGCCAAACGATTTTCTATAAGTTCTGATATACTTGGCATTCTCTAACGCTTTCAACTGGCTTCTGATTGCAGATTCGCTATCCTTACAACGTCTAGCGAGTTCTTCAGGATAGACTCTCCACTCGTCTGCATTACTCAAAATGGTTAGCAGCAGTCCTTTTTCCTTATTAAAAAGTTCTTTATCTTGAATAAATTCATTGCTAACAGCTGTGTAACTACCCGTTAATGTTCTGAAAAATGTACTGCATCAGCTGACCACCTCTTCTCTTGCACGCTTCTCGCTCCATCCTTTACTGTTTTCCACAGCCACTTCCCTAAAAATTCTGCGTTTATTTTCGGGCGAATTATGTTTTTTGATGACTTCATATTGTATCCTTGCAACAATTGCTAAAGCAACAGTTGTTACTAATAAAAATAATTCTAATTTGTTCATGTTGTTTCTCCTCGACCTCGTCCAAAAGTCTTAATATTTGTTGTTTAACCAGGCAATAATTTCAGCTTTTTTCCAACGGACAGCTGGCAATTCCTTTGGAAAATTTTTGTCGTGTCTGTAGTATTTGTCAAAAGTTCCGGGGCTCATGCCAAGCCTCTCTGCTACTTTTTCTCTGGTCCATAATTCAGCGCTGAGTTCGTCTAATTTCATTTGGACTAACCTATCAACTGTTTTTTCTATAGTTTCTTTTATCCAGTCGGACAAGCTCAATAAGATATTGTCCATAGTTATCTCCTTGTGGTATAATTAAGTAAATTAAGTTTGTTTAGAGTCCGATTCCCGTCGGACTTTTTTTGTTATAATCATCTCGAAGGGAGGTGATTATATGCTTAAGTCAAAAATTGAGTCGATTTTAGATAAAAACAACGTTCAAGATTCCGAAAATTTAGCGAATGCCCTTGCTGAAATTCTTAGTCCTGAAAATTTATCTGAAATTATTGACACACACAAAACTAGAATGAATCGTTTGCGTGGAGACATCTAGTTGATTGCCCTATCGTTTATTCGATAGGGTTGTTTTTTTTGCGTACTCTCTAAACTTAGAGAAGTCAGTAATTTCCATTTTTACATCTTTGGTTAACTCTTCTTTCTTTTTCAGAATGATATTGTCAAACACGAATCCAAGATATCCAAAGTTTTCTTCTCCTAGCTCAGTCCTGATTTCTAAATATTTGTTTAATTGTTCATCTGTAATTTTCATAATGTTTCCTTTTTAAACTGGTAGATATTCCTGATTAAGGAATTTGTTGATAAAGTATTGTTGCCCCTTACCAGTAACTTTTGGGGTTACATTTGTTGTAGTATGGCCGTCAGAGTGATTGATGGCTGTTTTTTTGAGTTCAAACAATCCAAGTTGCATACTTTTTTGCGTTGGCTGATTCCAAGACTCACCGCGGCGACTAATTAGATAACCATTTGTTCTAAGCCACTGAAATAGCTTGTTTTGACCAATATTGATCCCATTCTGTTTCAGGATTTTAGCTAACTCACCAATCAGACAAGATGATTTGCTAGCACTCACGGCGTCTGCAAACAATACCTTTGGACGGTCAGCCTCAATCTGTGCCTCTAGCTTGTGGACTTTCTTATCTGCCATCAGCAAGGCTCTTGCCATGATTTTCTCAGGACTGTTGAAATCCTTCTCAACTTGGATAAAGTATTTGCGGACTTCTTTGCCTTTGTCAGTCTTGGATACCATTGCCAAATTTTTGGCAGCATCAAGTGAGAGAGCGTAGTCTTGGATTTCTTTAGTGCCTCCATATTGATTTAGCTGTGTAGTTGTAACTACGGAGCTAAAATCATATCCTTCTTCAAGTATTTTAAAGTTTTGTTTTACCCATTCACTAAAACGAGTTTTAACTTTCAAACCTTTGTGCAAATCTCTTGCATTTACTACTGGTTCTTGATTTTCGTTTAGTGTTACGTTAATTAGTTGATTCATATTGTCCTTTCTAGCGTTGTACACTTGAAGTGTAGTTTTGGTTTAAAAAAATAATATCGTCAATTGATACGTTAACAACTTTACAAAAACTAATAGCTTTATCGATACGCATTGGAGTTTTATAATTCTCGTAGCTAGCATATGTATTCCTATCTACACCGATTTTTCTAGCTATTTCTTCTTGCGTCATTGACACTTTGGCTCTTGCCATCTCTAGCGTCATTTTAGTCATTCCCCCACCCCCTTTCTAATTTGGAATTATCCAAAGCAACATAGCTTTAAAATTTTCTGTGGTATAATTTAAATAAAATGATTGGAGAGAAATATGTATTATTATCTTGCTATTCTAATTTTTATCATCATCTTTACTTGGCTTGAATTCGCTGAGCGACGCGATAATTTTAAAGATTCGTTATCTCTTCGAAAAGAATTCGAAAGCTGGATAATTGATAGTGATAACAGCAAGCGACCTAGTAATGCCCTTTTTTCAGATCTGTATCAGAAATGTTATCAAAAGAGACATCATGCTAAGACAGTACATAAAGGAAACAGAGCCTTATTAATGTCCGAACAAGCAGACATTGTATCTAGTTTTCCCACTACCCACCCGCAGCTAGTGCTAGATGAGTTAAGCATATTAGATAATCTTGTTGACTACTTTGAGCTAGAATATCGTAAAATGAAATCTGTTAAGAGTCTTGTTACTTATGCCATTTCTCTCCCGATACGATTATCGAATTGTTTGGGTATCAACAGTGATCCCGATAGTAAATCTACCAAAGCTATTGCTTGGGTGGTAACACTTATCCTCCCTGAATTAAAGGAGTTACTCATCCGTTTTATAATATTTTTGTTTAAGGGAAAATAACGTCCAATCAACAAACCAATCTCGTACGCCGAAGATAAGCATGACAGTCATTACAAATTTGACAGCTAGCCATATCCAGCCTGAGGTTAAAAGGTATAATAACAGCAATATGATAGCCCAAATAACCAAACAAGCCATATCGTCGGCAAGCTTTTTAACTTCCTTCACCATATCGTCCCTCCTTCCACTCCCTCTTGGGAGTTTTTATTTTGTAATAAACCAAGCAATCATCCAAGCGATACCGCCCAACACTAACAGAGCTGGTAAAACTCCGCCTTCAAATTCAATACTTGTTTTTTCTTTGCCATCACGACTAGTAAACGTGTGTTCTAAATCGCCAAGCATTAGTTTTTTCCAATTCATTTTGTGCCTCCTAAAAATGTTATAATCAACTTATCCTAGCAGAAAGGAGGATAAGTTGATGAAATTAAATCCCGATTGCATTCGTGACATCTTACTTAATATAGAGGAACGCGCTGACTATGGTAATTACGCTTTATTTGCCTCTAAAGAAGAATTTGCACAGTTACCAGAATATTCAGCCAATGAAATCATGTATCACATCCGACAATGTGACAATAGCGGTTTCTTTCTCGGAAAGGTATCTTATTTTTCTGAAGGTTGTATCGTAAAAGATTTATCGCCTCTAGGCCATGAATTTTTAGCGAATATCCGGCAAGATAGTAACTGGAGCAAGACTAAAGATATTGCCAAAAACGTCGGTTCTACTTCTCTTGATGTCCTGAAAGATATCTCAGCTCAGGTTATTTCAAATTTAATTTCAGGTCAATTTAACAAATAGCTTGATGAACACTTCCGCATAGCCATTCTTGTCACTTTTGACTCTGTAAGCCTGTGCGGATTTTATTTTTTTATCATTTAAATAAATGCCATCATTTCTAATTTTTATTTCATCCATTTACTCTCCTTTCATTCTTGCGGAGATACAGCCAATGTGCTAAACTAAACTTACCCCGTTAGGGGGAGAGGGCTTCTTAGCCCTCTAATTATCCTCACCACTCTATTGAGTAGTGAATCTTAAGCTTAAACCAAAGAATCTTGATTTCGAGCTCAATTTCTTTGTGTTTAGGCTTTTTGTTTAGCCTAGATTTCATTAGCTGTACCTCCTTTTGTTTTGCTTAATTCCTTAAGCTTGATTATAGTATACTACACTTGAAGTGTACTTGCAAGTATTTTTTTGCATTTTGCTAAAAAAATATTGCATTTATTCCACTTGAAGTGTACAATGTTGTTAGACATATAATAGTAAAGGAGCAAAAGATGGCTAACTTATCGGATAATATCAAATATTTCAGAAAACAAAATAAGCTAACCCAAAAAGAGCTAGCTAGAAAGTTAAAAATAGCTCCAACAGCCATTTCAGCTTGGGAGGTGGGTAGAAACAAACCTCTAATGGATAATATAGAACAAATGGCTTCTATTTTCGGAATACCAAAATCGAAGCTTTTAGGTGACGAAATATATAAAATCCAAGAAACCGAATCACCAGAACTCATCCCATCTACTCTACAAAAAATAAATGCTACTTCTTCTCAACTAGAACACAGTAGACAGATAATTGTTTTAGATACAGCTGAAACTTTATTGGAACAACAGAAAGAAATTAAGAATAACGAAGATACAGTAGTAGAATTATTCTCTTATAACTACTACGACCATGCTGCTTCAGCCGGTACAGGGCAGTATCTAAATGATGTACAAGTAGAAACAATTGAGTTGCCAGTCGATTATGACGCTGATTTTGTTATCCCAGTCTATGGTAATTCCATGGAGCCAAAATATCACTCTGGTGATTATGTATTTGTCAAGTTATCAATAAACCTATCAGACGGCGATATAGGAGTGTTTGAATATTACGGTGACGCTTATGTCAAGCAGCTGTTTATAAACACCGAAGGGGCGTTTTTACACAGTTTAAATCAATGCGGTGACTATCCAGATATACCGATAGACGCAGATAGTGATTTTAGGATTATTGGTGAAGTTGTGGGGAGTTATTCGGGAAATCATAGCTAACGAAGCTACGGTTGTGAATGAGTTTAGGAGAAAATATGGAAAATGAAGTTTTACATGCAACTCACGAGGGTAAATTAGTCTTAGATAATACAACTCTTGATGTAGCAGTTTTAAATAACGGTCAGCGAATCATCACCCAAGCTGGTGTTTTTAAAGCATTGGACAGACCTAGTAGAGGCAATACCCGTGTGATCGGAATACCTACTTTTATGGATGCAAAAAACCTTCAACCATTGATATCAAAGGATTTAAGGGGTGTGATCAACAAAATTGAATATATGGATTTAAATGGTAGGATTCAATTAGGTTTTGATGCTAACATTTTACCGCTAGTATCAGATTTATATTTAAAAGCTAGAGAAATTGGAGCTATCAAATCAGAAGCTCAGATGAGAACTGCACAAAAAGCGGAAATGTTAGTTCGCTCACTTGCGAAAGTTGGTGTTACTGCTTTAGTAGATGAAGCTACTGGTTATCAATATGAGAGAGAACGTTTTGAGCTTCAAAAAATATTTAAAGCATATATTAGTGAAGAATTGCTAAAATGGCAAAAGATGTTTCCAGATGATTTTTATATGGAAATTTTTAGATTGAACGGGTGGAGCTACGATGTTCAATCAATTAAAAGGCGTCCAGGTGTTGTTGGTAAATGGACAAACGAATTGATTTATAAAAGACTGCCTGATGGAGTGTTAGAAGAATTAAAAAGAAGAACTCCAAAAACAAAGAAAGGTCAATATAAAGCTAGATTTTTCCAAACTTTAACACCAGATATAGGACATCCTGATTTAAACGCTCAAATTTATAAAGTTCTTGGGATTATGAGAATTTCATCTAACTGGAAAGATTTCAAAGAGAAATTTAATGTTATGACATCTAGAGAAGACGGTATAATTGAATTAGATTTAGAATTTGATGAAGACAAATAAAAAAGCCCCACGCTCAAATTTTGGTCGAGGAGAGCGTGAGGCAAAATCGTATAAGAAAAAAGCATTAAATGGCTCGTTTTCTTGTACCCAATTATACCATTTTTAGGAGGTGATGCCAATATCCTTTCAACCGACCTCGTCCAAAAGTCAAAAAGAAAGGATTTAAAAATGAAATATAATAAAACAAAATACCCAAACATATTTTGGTACGTTACCTTAAAAGGTAAACGATACTATATCCGTAGAGGTTATTACTTAAACGGAGAAAAAAAGGAGGCTACGGAAAGTGGCATAAAAACGATACAAGAAGCTCGTTTGTTGCTAGCTGAAATTGAGCGAAAAATAGAAAACAATGAATTTGCTTATAATAAAAACTTGACTGTTGATGAATACTGGGATATATACGTTGATAATAGATTAAAAGCTGGAGCGTGGTCTCCCGATACTTATGAAGAGCGTATTAAAAACTTTAATAATCATATTAGCCCCAAATTCGGCAAGAAAAAGATGAATGCTATTAGTCGAATAGACTATGAAAATTACATCAATGAATTACTCGATACACATGCAAGAAGCACAGTAAAGCACTTACACAACATTTTTAGTATTATGTTAAATCATGCCGTTAAAAATAAAATGCTTGACGATAATATCGTTGAATTTATTGATGTTGGTGCTAGCAAGGTAAAGCCTGTTGATAAGCGTAGGTCTATCGAGGAATTTAAAACTTGGGATAAGGTCGCTAGACGAGTGCTTGACGACTATGATTATGTGATGGTAAGAATAACCTATCTTGGATTACGCAGGAGCGAGGTGGCTGGCATAAAATTAGGCAACATAACTTATAACACTAATGATCGCGCGGTTTTAAAAATAGACGAGTCAAGAACAAGGGCTAGACAGAACGGCGGAGGACTAAAGACTGCATCGTCAGAAAGATATGTACAATTGGATAGCAAAACATCACGCTTGCTCAAAAAAGCAGTTGATACATCAATAAACATAGCTTTAAGTCACAATCGCATTTTAAATAAAACAGATTTTTTATTTCTTGGGGATGATAAAAAAGTAAACTCGTCTTTTGCCGGCAAACCAATTCACAATAATTACATTTACAATCTTTTTGGTAAAGTAAACGAAAAATGCAAGGTTCGTTTTACTCCACATATGATGAGACACTTTTTTGCCACACAAGGACAGATAGCTGGTGTACCCGTTGAGCATATGGCGGCAGCACTTGGTCATTCTACAAATTATATGACGAATAAATACACACATATCAAGGATGAAGTTGTTAGTAGCGTTACAGAAACGTTCATGCGCAGTATCAAATAGTCCCCGACCTACTCCCCGACTAAATATTACTTTTAGTGATTTTTATTGCTTTTTCGGACAAAATAAAAAATCTAAAACACTATAATATCAACGTTTTGGGCTAACGTGCTTGCGTATAAATTTTAAAATATTATAATATCATTATACCATTTTTTGGACATTAGGAAATAGAACTTAAAAAAGCTGGCTATTTTAAGGGTATACTCCTTATCTTGTGCTATAATAACTGTCATAACATCCTTTTTAAGAATGTCAGATGATGAGGTGGAAAACGCTTCTTTTTAATTCCTTAACTGCTGTTTTCCTTTTCATTTATGGTAAAATTAAAGAAAATATTTCCTAGGAGTAGACATGAAAAAATTACTATCCCTCAGCCTATTAACTGTTAGTTTACTTAGTTTAAGTGCTTGCGAATCCGTCGACAGAGCCATAAAAGGTGATAAGTACGTGGATGGAAAAATTGCGAAGGAAGAAAGTGAAGCAGCTTCAAAAGCCTATGAAGAAAATATTCAAAAAGCTCTTAAAGCCGACGCTAGCCAATTCCCTCAATTAAATAAAGAAGTTGGCAAAGATGAAGCCAAGGTAGTAATGAAAACTAGTCAGGGTGATATCACGCTAAAACTGTTCCCTAAATATGCTCCACTAGCCGTAGAAAACTTCCTCACCCACGCTAAAAACGGTTATTATGATAAGGTAACCTTCCATCGTGTGATTAACGATTTCATGATTCAAGCGGGCGACCCTAAAGGAAATGGTACTGGTGGCGAGTCCATTTGGAAAGGCAAAGATGCCAAAAAAGATGCTGGCAATGGTTTTGCTAATGAAATTTCTCCATTTTTATATAATATCCGAGGTGCTCTGGCCATGGCAAATGCTGGCGCTGATACTAACGGCAGCCAATTCTTCATTAACCAAAATAAGAAAAACCAAAGTAAGGCATTGTCTAGCGCTAATTATCCAAAACCTATCATTTCAGCCTATGAGCAGGGAGGCAATCCAAGTTTAGACGGAGGCTATACTGTTTTTGGCCAGGTCATCGAAGGCATGGATATTGTTGATAACATTGCTGCGGTTGCTGTTGGTCAAAACGATAAACCGGTGGATGACATTACCATTCATTCCATTGAGGTTATTAAAGACTACCGCTTTAACAAATAACAGGCAACTACTTTTCAAGAACCATCGAGTGATTCGATGGTTCTTTTGTCGTTAAAAAAGCACCTCGATGATATTCTGATTGGAGTCAGCATACCATATGAGGTGTTAAAAGTAATGATTGCTTATTTATCTATTTTGATTTTGGCATCATCACTTTTTTGATATAACCTTGCTTAGGTGAGATAAAAAAACTAATTAGGAAAATAGCTGCTGATGTCAACACAATACTTGACCCTGCGGCAACATTGAAGGTGTATCCTAGATAGAGCCCTAATACAGAACTCAAAGCTCCGATAGCAGATGACATCACTAGCATGACTTTTAAACTATTAGCATAAAGATAAGCTGTCGCGGCTGGTGTGATAAGGAGTGCCACAATCAGAATGGTACCAACACTTTGCATTGCTGTCACTGACACCAATGTCAATAATATCATCAGCATGTAATGATAAGCATTGACATTCATACCCATTGATTTGGCTAATATTGGGTCAAAGGACGTGATTAACAACTCTTTAAAGAAGAGAATAATAATGCCTAACACAAAAACAGAAACCCCAATAGTAATCCATTTATCACTATCTTGCACTGCTAAGATATTACCAAATAAGATGTGAAACAGGTCAGTCGAACTATTAGCCACACCGATTAGAATAATTCCCAAAGCTAAAAAAGAACTAAAGGTTATACCAATAGCAGTATCCCCTTTGATAACAGAATTTTCCTTAATGTAAGTAATAATGACAGAGGCTAATAAGCCAAAAATAATAGCCCCAATAAAGAAGTTAATGCCTAAGATAAAAGAAAGAGCAACGCCTGGCAAAACAGCATGCGAGATTGCATCTCCCATGAGAGACATGGATCTGAGAATAATGAAGCATCCTACGGCACCAGAGACAACACCAATGACAATGGCTGTTACCAAAGCATTCTGTAAAAAATGATAAGACATCAAGCCTTCAAAAAATTTCAGAGACATTTACACCATCTCCTTTCCTAAAATCAAATGGTTACCATAGGCTTTTGACAAGGTATCGACGGTAAAAACATCGTCAACTTTACCATAGGCCACCAAGGTTTTGTTTAAAATCAAGAGTTTGTCAAAATAATGTTCAACCTTGCTTAAATCATGGTGCACAATCAAGATGGTTTTCCCAGCTGCTTTTAGTTCTTTGAGAAGATCTACAATGATTTTTTCGCTGACCGAATCGATGCCAACAAATGGCTCATCCAAAAAGATATAATCAGATTCTTGAATCAAGCAGCGGGCCACTAGCATACGTTGAAATTGTCCGCCGGATAAGGATTTAATGGGGCGATTGCCAAAACCTGCTAAGCCAACCTGCTCCAACAAGTCTTCAACCTGGTCAAATTCTTTTTTGCCCACACGACGAAAAAGCCCCAATTTACGATAGGTCCCGAGTGCAACACACTCCTTTACTGTAATGGGAAAATGATAATCAATCATGCTTCGTTGTTCAACATACGCGACCGTATGCCCAAGTTTACGACCATCCTTGTCATCAACCCTCACTTGACCCCTATAATCAATCAAATTGAGGATAGACTTCATAAAGGTTGACTTACCTGCTCCGTTTGGACCAATAATGCCCACAATCGCAGGACCTTCAATGGTTAAACTGATATTGTCTAGGGCATTGCTATCTCCATCATAGCTGACAGAAAGATTAGTAGTTGTAATCATATTGCTCTCCTTCTTAGAAATAAAACAAAGCACAACACTGAAGACGCTGTGCTTTATTCTTATCTTATTTTGCTAGACCTTCAGAAATCTTATCAAGGTTCCATTTCATCATCGCATAGTAGCTGTCCCCATCCTCGCCTTTTTTGGCAACTGAATCGGTAAAGATTTCAGCATAGATTGGAATACCACTATCTTTAGAAACAGTTTCCATTGGACGTCTGTCAACGCTTGATTCTACAAAAAGAGCAGCTGGTTTGACCACTTTCAATTTCTCAATCAATGATGACATTTGCTCAGGAGTTCCTTCTTCTTCGGTGTTAATCTCCCAAATGTAAGCTGATGGTACACCATAGGCTTTTGAGAAGTACTTGAAGCATCCTTCACTTGTCACAATCAGTTTTTTGTTAGCTGGAATAGCGTCAAATTTTGATTTGGCTTCTTTATCAAGTTTTTCTAATTTAGCAACATAAGCCTTAAGATTTTTTTCGTAAGTTTCTTTGTTTTTAGGATCTTTGGCCATCAATTGTTTGGCAATGTTTTTAGAATAAATAATGCCATTTTCTAGATTTAACCAAGCGTGAGGGTCTTCTTTGCCCTTCTCGCTTTCACCTTCTAGGTAAATCACATCAACGCCATCTGAAGCAGCAAAGTAATCTTTGTTCTTTTTCTTTTGAGCGTTTTTAACAAGTTTTGTAAACCAGGCTTGTCCACCATCTTCAAGATTAATGCCGTTGTAGAAAATCACATCTGCATTATTCGTTTTTTCGACATCCTCTGGTAATGGCTCATACTCATGCGGGTCCTGCCCGATTGGCACGATACTGTGCAAATCAATCTTATCTCCTGCAATCATTTTTGTCATGTCTGCAAGAATAGAATTGGTTACCACCACTTTAAGTTTATCACTCTTATCAGCTTGGCTTCCTGTTGAGGAACAGGCTACTAATAGAAAAGCAGCTAAAAAGGCACTCAAAATGAGGCTAATTTTCTTTTTCATCGCATATCTCCTTAGGATATATTATTTATTTAATTAAGTATAGTTAAATACAATATAAGGATATATTATTATTGGTTTTTTGTCAAGATTTTTTCCTAAAAATCTGATATAATAATGATTATAAATAAGAGAAAGGCATATTGCTATGACGCCTAACAAAGAAGATTACTTGAAATGTATTTACGAAATTGGGGAGCAAGAATCTAAAATTTCAAACAAGATGGTGGCTGAAAAAATGCAGGTCTCTGCGCCAGCTGTTTCTGAGATGATTAAAAAAATGATTTCACAAGATTGGATTGTCAAAGAAAAAGGAAAAGGCTATCTGTTAACTGTCAAAGGACAGGTGCTTGTTGCTAATCTTTATCGTAAACACCGTTTGATTGAGGTTTTTCTCATCCACCAATTGGGATACAATGCGCAAGAAGTTCACCAAGAAGCTGAGGTCTTGGAACACACTGTTTCAGATACGTTTATTGACCGTTTGGATGAAACCCTCGGTTTTCCAACTTTCTGTCCTCATGGTGGCACCATCCCGCGAAACGGACAGCCTCTTGTGGAAATCAACCATACAACCCTTAACACTATTACAGACCTGGGACGCTTCCGCCTGAGTCGCATCCATGACCAATTTGATTTAATTCAATATTTAGAATCTCATGGACTTAAAATCAATACTGAGCTGGAGTTAACTCAAATTGACACGTTTGCAAAAACCTATACTATTCAGTATTTGGACAAAGAATTGATTATTCCTGAGAATATTGCCAAACAGTTATATGTGACCGCTCTTTAAATGACAGATAAAACAAAACCCTCTACTTCCGATTATTTATGATATGTACCCAGAATCCTGGACACATACTTATAAACTAGGCGGAACCCATGGATGTCATCCTGTATTGTACAGGAGGCATCCATTTTGTTTTTGCCTGAATTCTTTTGTTATTGTAATAATCAATATATTCCTCAACAGCTCTTGAGAATTCTTCACTTGAGAATTCTTCAAATGAAGAATAGTCTTTCTCATAGCCATAATACATCTCATTTTTTAACCTTCCAAAAAATGTCTCCATTATACAATTATCATAGCAGTTCCCTTTCCGTGACATAGACTGGACAATACCATGTTGGTGTAATGTATTTCTAAAATAAGGATGTTGGTACTGCCAACCTTGATCAGAATGAAATATAAGACCTTCTACTGATGGAAATTTATTGAAAGCTCTATCGAGCATTCTACTTATCTGTTCAAGATTAGGACTCATAGATAAATCATATGATATGATTTCATTTGTGTTCATGTCTAAAACTGGAGATATATAACACTTTCCCCATGAAAAATTAAACTGAGAGACATCTGTTGTCCACTTTTGTAAAGGCGCAGTTGTGCTAAAGTTTCTAGCAATAATATTGTCGGCAATCTTTCCTACCTCACCTTTATAGGAATGGTATTTTTCCTTTGGACGTTTGCCTAATAAACCTTCTTTATGCATGAGACGTTGAACTCTCTTATGGTTCACCTTGTATCCACGATTAATCAGTTCTTGATAGACTCGTCTAACGCCATATCTACTTTTATTTGAGTCAAAAATACTTTTGATTTCGTTAAGTAACTCTTCGTTTCTTAAAGCAACAGCATCTATCTTGCCAATCTCGAAATAATAAGTTGATTTGGCTAGGTTTACTGCTTTGAGAAGATATTTTATGTGATATCCTTTTTCTTTAAGTTCTTTGACGATTGCCGCTTTTTCGCCTTGAGTAGCGCAGTTCCTTTTTGTGTCTCAAGGCGATTAATTTTTTTATTGCTTCATTTTCTGTTTTTAAATAGGCTGTTTCAGCTCTTAATCTTATTAATTCTTCTCTCTCTGTAGGCGTTAAATCAACTGGCTTATATTTTTTAGTCATAGGCGGTTCCTTTTTCCTTCGGCGACCTCTTTTAAGGTTCAATCCTTCATACCCTTTTATTTTATATATTTGAACCCATTTAGACAATAGTCCAGTATCAATACCCGCGTTAATTGCAACACTACTTTGAGATTCTCCAGAGAAGACACGTGCAACTAGCTCATATCTTTCTTCAACTGTACGATTTTTAGATGATTTTGAATGTTTTAGAAAATCAAAACCATGTATTTCCGCAGTTTTTGACCATCGGACAATTCTTTTTCTAAAGTTTTTTTGCCCGATACCAACTGGAGTCTCTATCCACTGACCTGAACGATACATGTTTACTGCATTTAATTTAAAATTATAATTATATTTCATACAAAAACCCCTTTCACTGGATTAGTCCAGTAAAAGGGGTACATATCAATTTAATCAGAGTATAGAGGGTTTTGTTTTTTTGAGAAATATTTTTAGACAGCTAACTTTTCTAAAAATGCCATCAATGTTTGGGCAGATTTTTTGCCAGCTTCAATGATAAATTGGTCAAAGGTAATATTGGCGTCATGGGCTGCGGTATCACTCATAGCTCTTACCACGATAAATGGTTTACCTGTGGCATGGGCAGCTTGTGCAATTGCCGCTCCTTCCATTTCAACTGCTAGAACTGTGGGAAAAACCGTTTTAATGTTATCAATCTTATCTTGCCCCGCAATAAAACTATCTCCAGTTGCAATCAAACCAACTTGACTGCCTGTTGATTCCTGAGCTAAAACTTCTTTAAAAGTGTTCACAAATTGGGGGTCACAGTTAAAGCACAAAGGCTGCGATGCCATTTGACCATAAGCATAGCCAAAAGCAGTCACATCAACATCATGATAAACCAACTGATCAGCAACCACCACATCACCAATGGCTAGACCTGGTGCTACAGCTCCTGCTGACCCAGTGTTGATAATGGCATCCACATCGAAGTGATCTCCCAAGATAGCAACTGTCATCGCAGACATGACCTTACCAATACCTGACTGCACTAGTACTAAGTCATGCTGACCCAATCGACCCGTATAGTAAGTGTTGGATAACACTTGATGAGCTTGACAATCTAAAACATTTTCCAAAAGGAGGCGTAATTCTTCCTCCATAGCAGCGATAATTCCGATTTTCATAATAGTTCCTTATCTAGTTATAGGTAAAAGACAGCATAGACTAAAAGAGCGATAAGAATAATCACTGCAATAAGAATCAAGTTCAATTTAGATTGCAACTGACTCCGTCTAGCATTTTCGATGCGCCGACTCTTATAGATACGTTCTAATTCCTCATGGTCTGGCAGGAGCATGATTTTGGTGTCAAAATCCGCATACTCATCAGCTTCAAACGACTCTCCACGTTTGGCTTTTTCAATCACCTCATCAGTTAATAACGGCTTCCCCATTTACCGATCACCTCCAAAATGTAAGGCATAATATTGCAAAGCTATCAAGGTTTTAGCATCTGCTAATTTCCCTTTGGAAACGAGCTCCATACAGTCTTCATAAGTCAGTTCTAATACCTCAATCACTTCATCCTCATCTTGAGGTTTAGGATGGGGTACCTTTTTAAGATCAGTTGCTAAGTAAAGTTTGATTTTTTCATTACAAAAACCAATGGCTGTGTAAAACTCATAAAGAAGGGATAAATGACCAGTATAGGCTGTCTCTTCTTCTAATTCCCGTGCAGCAGCTTCTAACTCGGATCCCGATTCACCCACTTCCAACTTACCGGCTGGAATTTCATAAGAAACAGCTTCAATAGCTTTGCGGTATTGTTTGACAATCACAATTTTCTTATCAGGTGTAACCGCTAATACAGCAACGGCACCACGATGAAAAATCAATTCTCGCTTGGATTGTCCCAGATTGTTGGGAAGTTCAACATCATCCACAACAACTTTAAAAATATGACCATCAAAAATGTCTTGTCTTTTCAGCGTTTTTTCTTCAAATTCCATGCCTGACCTCCTTACTAAATAGATCTTGAGTTATTTGCTTCGACTTGGGTGATGAGGAAGACGCTTAGCGTAATCTTCCTTGGTCACTTGGCGGCTGCGCCCAATAGCAATGCTATCAGCTGGTACTGTCTTAGAAATAGTTGAGCCAGCTGCAGTTAAAGCATTGTCCCCAACTTCCAAGGGAGCAATAAGAGTTGAATTGCTACCAATAAAAGCGTAATCTCCAATAACTGTCTGATATTTATTTTGACCATCGTAGTTGACGGTAATGGTTCCTGCTCCAACATTCACTTTAGAACCTACTTGAGCATTTCCGATATAGGTCAAGTGTCCCGCTTTGGTTTTTTCTCCGATATGGGATCCTTTTACTTCTACAAAATTACCGATATGCACATCTTTAGCCAAACTTGTTCCTGGGCGAATATGGGCATAAGGCCCAACAGTGACACCAGAAGCTAAACTTGAAGATTCAATCATTGAGTTGGTGATGATACTTCCTTGACCAATTTCAGAATCCAAAATATAAGTACCATTCGTCAAGACACATTCGGCTGCGATGCGTGTTTTCCCTTTCAAGGTCACATTTCCTTCAATTAAAACATCCGGTGCAATCTCAACATCAGTTTCAATATAGACTGTTTCAGGGTTTTGGAAAGTCACTCCATTGACCATATGTTTTTTGGTGATGCGTTGGCGCATCACTGCTTCAGCTGTTGCTAAGGCCACACGATCATTAACACCAAGACTTTCATTGAAGTCTCTGAGGGTGTAAGCGCCGACTTTTTCTTTATGATCTCTAAAAATGGAGATCACATCTGTTAGGTAATATTCCCCTTGGGCATTGTTTGTTGTAATGTTTTTAAGGGCTTCAAACAAACGCTTATTGTCAAAGACATAAGTTCCTGTGTTAATCTCTTTGATTTGTTGTTCAAAATCGCTGGCATCTTTTTGCTCAACAATTTTAATCACTTCACCATCCTTGTTACGGATAATACGACCATAGCCAAAAGGATCCTGCGCTGTGGCAGTCAAAATCGTAGCAACATTTTTATGGTTAACGTGAAAATCAATCAGACTCTTGAGGCTTTGACCGGTGATTAAAGGGGTGTCGCCTGCAATCACCAAGGTATGACCTTCTAGTCCTGCTAACTTTTCTTCGGCCATCATAACAGCATGTCCTGTGCCTAGCTGTTCTGTTTGTAACACAAACTCGGATTGGTCTGCTAATACGTCACGTACCATATCTGCTTTGTGGCCAATAACGGTCACATTTTGCTCAGGTTCAATCGCTGCTACGCTGCGAAAAACGTGTTCTAACATGGTTAAGCCAGAAACATGGTGAAGCACTTTAGGAAGATCTGATTTCATGCGGGTGCCCTTACCCGCAGCTAGAATAATTGCATAATTTGTCATACGTTTTTCCTTAATAATGTGATAAATACCATCCCATTATAGCATATTTTCTCTCTTTTTCTCGATTCTTCCTCTCTTTTCCCTAGATCAACCACTTTTTGACCTTTAAACTGTAAAAAACAGACAAGTCACGCACGACTTATCTGTTTTGCTATGTCTCATTGAGAATTAACAGCACGCTCCAATACAGCCATGACCGCTCTGCTGTGTTCCAAAGCCTGATTCACTTTCTCAAAGTCTCTTTGGTCAATCATATCCCTAAAAGCAAGGAATTCTTCATACATGCGGTGTTCATGTTTGTTAAGATTAACCACTTCTGCTTCGTGACCGTATAAACTTAACTGAACTTGAGGGAGGGTATTCGTTGCTCCAAGCACTGCAAGTGAGCCTTTGTTGCCTTGAATAGTGGACTTGATTTCTGCCGTGCAATCCTTCGCCCCAATACAAACCACTTTAAACTGCTCATAGTCCATGACAAGCATGCCTGACGTATCAATTCCCTTGTCCATATTAGCTAAATATTGAACCTTTTTGGGACTGCCAAATAGGCCTACCACAAAATGAATATTATAGATATTTAAATCGCGCAAGGCTCCACCACCTTTTTGAGGGTCAAAGGCTGGTGCTATATCACCTTGCTTAAAGGCGTCATAACGAGACGAATATTGAGAATAGTTGCACTCTACAATTTTGATATCCCCCAGTCGATCAAGGTGCTCTTTAATAAAGGTCATATTGCTCAGATACTGATTGGTAATCGCTTCTAACAAAATGAGCTTTCGTTCTTTAGCGATCACCACTAATTCATCTAATTCCCCTGCTGTTAGGGTAAAAGGTTTTTCACAGATAACATGTTTGCCGGCTAGAAGAGCCTTTTTTGCCCCATCATAATGCAAATGATTAGGGGTTGCGATATAAACGGTGTCCACATCTTCTGAGGCAAGAACACTGTCAAAATCACTTGTAGCCGTTGAAATAGCAAAGCTTTTTGCTAATTCTCTAGCCACATCTATACTACGAGGCGTGGAAACAATAACTTTAAGGTCAATACCGTTAATTTCTTGTAGGACAGGCAAAACATCTTTGACAATCATTCCAGTCCCTAAAATTGCTAATTTCATCTTAATCTCCTAACTGTGGGTAAACCACTTGAAATTCTTCTAAAACAATGGGACTTTGTTCAGAAAAAACAAGCCCTGCCTCTTCAAAATAAGGTTGAAAAAAGTCCTGATGGGCCTGTCGCCACCAATCCAAGCTCCTATCCCCTTCTCCTTCTTTGTAAGCATGTTCTGCTGATACCTGATTAAAAGGAAGAACCTCAACCTTAGTAATTTGAATGATACAAACTGCCTGCCCTTGACCATCTAGCACCACATCATAAGTTCCAACCTGTGGAAGGGGTTCCTGATCTAAACTATATAAATCATAAGCAGAGGCTGTTGCTGTTTTAGTTCCTTCTAAGACGAGCTTTGCTAATAAATCCGGTTGAACCCCAAAGGCCCAAGCATCAAACTCATCACCAATACCAGGATTAATCTTTTGATAGGTCTGCCATAATTCTTCTACTGTCATTTTTTCTCCTTTATCTATCAAAGCTCTGATACAATGCCAACAACACATTTGAATGACTTACGAGACTTGGTTTGCTGTTTAAACCCTTCTTTGAAATCCAAAATCCAAACGGTATAACCCAGCCAAATTCTAAGGTAAATAGACCTCGGATGAACAGCTCCTGAAATACCTCTAACCTCAACTTCCGTTCCATCATCTTTTTCGTATTCTGTGCGAACCAACCAGGAATTGCCCAAGCCAATCTCAATATACTTGGTCATTTCAAACTCCAGCCACCATCAACTTTAAGGATTTCTCCCTGCATCGCTCCTGCTTTTCCTGAAGCTAAGTAGAGGGTAAGCTCAGCAATTTCTGCTGGGTCTAACCAGCGCCCAATCGGAGTTTCATCGGCCACCCATTGAGCCAAGCCTCCAGGTTCAAAATCTGCTTGTGTCATGGCCGTTTTAACGGCGCCTGGTGCAATGCCAAAAACCTGAATACCAGACTTGGCATAATCAAGAGCTAGCTGACGGGTAAAACCTGCCAAGGCGTGCTTGCTAGCTGTATAAGCTGCTCCGCCACCACCTGCTAAAAAACTAGCAATAGAACACATATTGATGATAATGCCAGAACCATTAGCAACCATTTGGGGTAAGTAATAGCGAGTGATTCGGATAGTTGCAAAAAGGTTGACCTGAAAAATTTTGTCAATATCGGCATCACTAATATCAAGTAAGGGCTTATAGTCGTCGAGGATTCCTGCGGTGTGGCATATGATGTCCACATGCGGTGCAAAGTCGTGAAGCGCAGCTAAATCGCCGCTAACGTCCAGTTGTAAAAACTGAAAGTCTCCGGGCAAGTCAGGTCTTTCTGACTTGTCAACGCCATAGACTGCGTAGCCATTTTCCAAAAAAAGACGGGCCTGCGCTAGTCCGATGCCTGATGATACTCCTGTGATAAGGACGCGTTTAGTCATGAACTTCTACCCAATCGGTGGCTAGCACATCACATGGGGTTGGCGCCCACATAGAAAAGCCTTCTCCCTCGCCAGACACATTAATCAAGAAGTAAGGCGTTACTTCAAGAGCTTGGCCATTTTGTTCGATGCTATCAAAGAGTTGAACATAGTTTTCAGCACCTGCCCAACCTGTTCTAACGTATTTTTTTTTCGCTTTGAGGCCTGGTAAAATCTCTTCAAATGTCATGATTGTCTCCTTTATCGTCTGTAATCGTTGATTTAATAGGCTTTTCAATTAGCCTATGAGTTCTAAAATATAAATTTGTTCACCTTTTTGTGGACTTATAAAGAATTTATGGCTTTTTCGTAATAGGAAACAGCCTCTTTTTCTTTGTCCATGGAAAGGTGACTATAAATATCCATGGTCATAGCTAACGTAGCATGACCTAGACGGTATTGTAATTCTTTATAGCTGATACCAGCATTAAGCAATAAACTAGCGTGAGTGTGTCGGAAAGCGTGAAAGGTAAATCTAGGGATAGCAATTTCAGCAATCCGCCTATCTAGACTTTCCTGTCTAGTTGCCATGTTTTGATATTCTTTCGTAGGTGTCGCAAACACCACAGCAGAAACATACGCCCCAGTCTCTATAAATAATTGTCGTTGCCTATTCTTGTAAAGGCGTAGCAGATTGATTGTTTTCTTGTCTATGCTGATGACCCTTACCCCTGCTTTGCTTTTTGGCGTACCAATTAACTTTAATAACCTACTGTAATTCTTGGTTATGCTGATAGTTCCATTCTCTAGGTCAATATCAGACCATTCTAGGGCTACTACTTCCCCAAAACGGCAACCAGTAGCAAGTAAAACGCTGTACAGAACATAATCAAAGAAATAGCTAAATTTCTTATTGGCTAGCTTTTCCATGTAAGCCATTAACGCTTTTAAATCTTCTGGAGCTATGAACTTAATAGCCTTATTTTCCTTTTTTGGTACTTTGGGCAACATGACATCACGCGCAGGGTTGAATGGCAATAACTGGAGAGATACCCCATATTGTAAAACACGCCTATTGATAGAGTGAACAACGCTATAATGTACCAACTCTCTAGATAAATCATTAATAAAACCTTGAATATAGCTAACAGATAGCTTATTTAATTTCAAAGCGCCAAAGACTGGTATTAAGTGATTATAGAGCATTCTCTTAGTTGCTATGAATGTCTGAGGCTTTACCGTAAGCTGGTAACTTTCTAGCCATAACTCAGCCAATTCTTGATAATTCTTTATTGGCACAACTTTAGTAACCGTGTAGCCATTAGAAATGAATTCATCTTGCGCGTGCTTTGCTTTTTGCTTAACCTCTTTTCTTGTCCTACCTGTTACGCTTGTTTTAGCTTTCTTACCTGTTACCTGGTCAGTACCTAAGTAAACATTAGCACGGTACACGATAGTACCGTTTTTCTTTGTAATTGGTTTGATTTTCATGATAAAAACCTTTCTAAACATCAGCAGGCAAGCCGTTATTAAAAAGATTTTGAGTTATTAGGTTTATATCATGCTGAGGCTTACGAGAAAGCCCCTATTTTCGTTTGTTTGGGGTAAGATGATAATTTATATAGCCAAATCATAAAATAGCGCTACGGGCTTTATATGGCGTTTATTTGATAAATGAAAAATGTAAAGGTTTTAGCAAGGTGTCGTAAGTTATGGAGTGTTTACGAAACGGACAAATAGAGAAAGTACTTCAAAATTTTTGAGTGAAAAACCTAGAAAAACCTATCTTTCAGATTTTGGAATGTTGATTTTTTACACGTCCCTGAGTCAGCATTGTCATAGTGACTAATAGTGACTTTTTGTCGAGGTCTGAAAAGTTCCTACTTGCTTAAGGTGTGGAAAAGTATGTGCATGTTTCAGCCTATAAAACCCTAACATTTTTTAGAGCTAATGTTGGGCAAAGTTGAGTTTTGTCCAGATATTTTGGCGCGTGGGTTAGTGGTTATTTTTCTTCTCTTCAAGTTCTAACCATTTATTTAATGGATAGCCTTCGAAATCTTCTCCGACTATTTTGTCAGAAAGACTTTTAATTAAATCGAAAACAAGTTGTTTATCTGAATTATCGAGGAGCTCGAATAATAGTATCATTTCTGCTTCCTTTGTGTGCATTAAGTCGTTATCGTTGTCAAACATTGAAAATTGTATGAATGTATTTGAAGCTGTATTTTCTAAAAAACGTTTCATACGTTTTTCTCCGATTTTTTTTGCTATCTCATCGTACACTATTCCAGCAGCACCTCCATAAGGTGTATCATACACAAGGTTTTTAATATCCGTTGTTTTTTCATATTCACTATACCCCAACAGATAACCAACCGATACACCGAAATAATCTGCTAAGGCTTGGGCTTTGTCTGGTTTGATTTGGCTTTCTCCGTTTTCCCAGCGTTGATAAGTTCTAAGAGGGGTTTGTAATTCAAGAGCCATCTCTTTTTGAGATAGCTTTTTTTCTTGTCGTAATTCTTTCAATCTATTCATAATATAACAACCTTTCAAAGTTGATTATAATTAAGTTTTTTAAAAAAGTCAAAAAATGACGTAAAAAAATTAAAAAAACTATTGACAACGCTATAAAATGACATTATAATCATAAACATAGTTTTTTGGTACGCCACAAAATGACGTTTACGCAAAACTCATCCCCCAAAAACAACTTTTTCGCTTTCAATCTACGGGGGATTATCACAGAAAGGAGGACAACAATGAGCAAACTCAAAGGATACCGTGTCATGCTTGGTCTGACACAACAAGCAATGGCTAAAAAGCTAGATATTTCTTTACAGTCATACAATAACAAGGAACTTGGAAAAACACCGTTCAATGATAAAGAGCGATTGTTAATCAAAGCTATGGTTGCTAAAGAAATCAAGCCAGATATTACCATTGATGAACTATTTTATTCATAAGACCAAAGGAGCAAGCAAGTATGAAAAGGAATTATAGCAAATTCATAGACGAGCTGAGAACTTTCTATAACATGAACTTGGTAGAGATTGTCCAACGGTTGGACAAAGTGGGCGCATGGCAAACACAAACCGAACCAAGTTAGTAGTATATAGAGAGGTAAAAGAAACTATGACAACACAAGTAAGTATTTTTGAAGAGACAAACGACCAAGGGCAACATTTACAAGTTATCTATACCGATAATTTCAATGGTCACGCTTTGGACGTTTATGGAGATTTTGAAAATCCATTATTTATGGCTAGGGCAGTAGCTGAAATGATTGACTACGGAAAGACTAGCCAAGGTTACTATGACGTACAGACTATGTTAAGAAAAGTAGACGAAGATGAAAAAGTGAAGGCTACGCCTTTAGAAGGCACTACGGATAATTTCCGTAGAGGTCAAAAAGTTTGGTTTTTAACCGAGCAAGGACTATATGAAGTGCTTTTTCAATCACGCAAACCGCTAGCCAAAGAGTTTAAAAAAGCCGTTAAGGAAATTCTAAAAGAAATCCGACTAAAAGGTTATTACATGGCAGGCGAGTTGGTAGAACCAACACCGACACCAGCAACAGACGACTTGTCTTATATCAAAGGTAAACTTGCTGACTTACAGAAACTAGATAATATCAGTGACATCAATAAAGGCATGGTAGTTATCAATCGTATCATTCTGACTTTGAGCCATGAAGACGCAAGCAGTGAGAAATGGCATCAGTTAACAGGACAATAGGAGGCAAACCATGAACCTAGTATATTTAGACGGCAAGAAAGGGAAAAGCCTATGCAAAAAGTAGAAAATTGGAATGGCAACAGTATCCGTTTTGTAGAACATAATGGCGAGTGGTGGGCAGTGCTGTCCGATATTACACGCGCTTTAAATTTAAGGACTGATAAAGTTCGGTCGCGTTTAGAAGGTGACCACCTTTCAAGGGTGGGCATAAAAGATAGAATGGGCAGAACGCAAGAAACTCTTATTGTTAACGAGTTCGGTATCTACGAAGCTATTTTTTCAAGTCGCAAAAAGGAAGCTAAGCAGTTTAAAAAGTGGGTATTTGAAACGATTAAGCAACTACGCCAAGTGACAGGGCTTGAAGGTTTCCAAGTATTCAGGATATTGGATAAGGAACACCAAAAACAAGCTATGGCAAAGTTAGAAATAGGTTTAAAATCAGTTTCTAAACGTGACCTTATCAAGGCTAATACTATTGCTAATAAGGCAGTATCAAATAAATACGGTTTTTCTAAGATGGTCGGTAAGTCAGATATGACCGAATCAATGCTAAAAGACCGTGAAGAAATCCTAGATGATACCGTTGAACTTATGGTGATGAGAGATAAATTTGGGCTTGATTTCAGCGTTGCAGATACCATTTACAGCAGACAATAAAAAGGGGTGAATCGTGAATAAAGAGAAGTTAGAATATCAAACGTTAGTCGCTAATTTACTAACAATAATATAAGCGTTAGATATAGTTGCTGATGATTTAGATGACTTAGCCGAGGTTGAGCCATCAACTCGGATCATGTTAGAGCTAGCAGTTCGAGACTTGAACCATTTGTATATCGAACACAATGAACGTTCTGAAGGCAAAGAAAAAACGCACCTAGTAGGCGCGTGAGAGCAACAAAAAAGGCTTTGAGAGCGACCAAACTTCCAAGCCTTTCACTATCAACTAAATCACAATAATATGGCAGGCAAGCCGTTATTAAAGGGATTTTAGTCATTTATTGATACTTAGATTATACCATGATTTAGGTATCTTGACCATACGGAGAGACATAACTCTTAAAAATGACATAACGCAAGAAACCAATTTGAAAAGAACCTATTACAGCCTATGCTTACAAGTTGGGCGACCGAGAGCATGAGGCAATTACCCAGAAAATATGATAACGAGGTATCAAAATATGGCATTAAGCACACGAAACATCAAGCAACAAGGCAACCAAATCGCTGAGTTGCTCCCACGTATTGAAATTATCCAACAGCTAGGCAATGCTTTATTGCTTGCTGATAATGCTGGAGCAGATAACACAATTTTGCATCATCAAATGAAACAAGCATTTAGCGTTATTTTTGAAATAACTGGACAGCTATATCAAGACCTAGATTTAATTGCTTGTAAGTTGATAAATTGTGATGATGATCAAGAATTGGAGGCTATTAGACAACATGAACGATAAGATTTTAAGCAACTATGAATTGCTATGTGCAGAGCTGGAAAATGTTATCAGCACCTTAGAGATGGCTATTAGTGATATTGACCAAGACAAAGCAACAGCTCTTGTAGCAGTAGCAACCAATGGGCTAAAGCATCTTGTTTCAGAACACACAGAATTATCAGATAGATTTTTCAAGGAGTATGACAATGAATGAGTTAAATTTAACACCAACTGAAAGTATTATCTTGATTGTCGTATGTTTGGTTATTCTCGTCTTGTTATGGCGTTATGAGAGCTATATAGAGCTTGATATTAGCCCACAAATTGATGAAGTAGAGGAAAACACCACAGACCACGTAAAAGAGCGCTATGGGCGTTATATTCAGCTTGCAGGCAAACGTTATAACTAGGAGCCATTACATGACATACACAATAGACATTTACCCAAACCCAGAAAATGCACCAGACAAACCGTATTTTACTAAAGCGATTTTTTCAAATAGTTGCCAACGTGGGAAAGAAAACCTTGATAAAATCCAAGACTTGTTAGGCGATATTATTATCGACCAGCGGACTAAAGAGGCTGTCATAGGAGTTCTAAAAGGGCAATCAATGCTACTAGATAACATGATTTATGGGGTTAAAACAAATCAAATAACCTTTACTAACCCAGACAGGCAAACGGAGGTAACAGAATGATACTACCACCGCTACCAGAGAATTATAGACGTGTCCTTAATCTTATCAAGGTAGGAGCTGACAACCCTACCACAGGGGCAGAGATAGCCCTTATTTTAAAGTTAGAGGAAAGGACAGTACAAAGTATCATTAGCCGTTTAATCACGCGCTACGGCGTTCCTATCATTGGCGTAAGGCATGGTTTTAATCGTGGGTACTTTATCCCAGCAGATAAGGCTGAGCTATTAGATGGTGCTAAAGCCTTTTACAATCAAGTACAGGAAGAACAAAAGCGCCTAAGTGTTTTGTTAAATGCTGACCTTGATAGCTATAAGGAGTTACTGAAAGGGGCTGATATGAATGTT
Organism: Streptococcus dysgalactiae subsp. dysgalactiae; assembly: GCF_900459225.1. NCBI lineage: Bacteria > Bacillati > Bacillota > Bacilli > Lactobacillales > Streptococcaceae > Streptococcus > Streptococcus dysgalactiae. The sequence goes on along the minus strand of NZ_UHFH01000003.1, from coordinate 474,090 downwards.
TAGTTTAAGCAAAGAGAGTGAAAACAGTCTAAAACGCGGCATATTATCACTAATATCTGGGTTTCTAAAAGAATATCTAAAACCCAAACCACGGATAACAGGCTTGATCACTCCCAAACAGATAAAAGATGAACTGGATGTAGATTATAAAACTTTGCAACGTTGGGAGCGTGCAGGCTTAAAAAGGCTTACCCCTCCTATCGAGGACACGCGCAAAGTCTTTTATAAAATTGACGACCTTTTAATATTTCTAGGAGCTGAAAAATGACAATATACGAGGCTAGAGGTTTCAGCAATACCTTGCACCCTTTCGATAAGTTAGAACCTTTTGAATATATTGCACGGTTCAAACCTCAAATAGTTCCCAAAGGGGCTAATATTGAAGAATACAAACAAACCCAAGCCCCTTACTGTTTGAGTGGTAAAGTGAAACCAGATACCAATGGGAGTTATAAGCGTAATAATGCTAGCCTTGTCTATCGTGATTTGATTTTCCTTGATTATGATGAGATAGAAACAGGCGTAGACCTCCCTAAAATCGTTTCTGAGGCACTTAGTGCCTTTTCCTATATCATTTACCCAACTATTAAGCACACAACCGAAAAACAGCGTTTTAGGCTTGTTGTCAAACCTAGTAATGTGATGAATGAGGTAACCTATAAGAAAATTGTAACGGAAATAGCTGAAAAAATAGGCTTACCTTATGATACAGCAAGCCTTACATGGTCACAATTACAAGGCTTACCAGTGACAACAGGAAACCCAGCAGATTATCAAATAATTGTGAACAGGGGGTATGATTATATCGTACCTAGTCAGCCATTATCTGATTATCCCACTACTGCACCACTCTATACAGATAACCGACAACCTAAAAGAAAATCTATGACTATGCGCGTGATAGATACCTTATTACATGGTTTTGGTAACGAGGGAGGGCGTAACGTGGCACTCACGCGCTTTGTGGGGCTACTCCTTAATAAATGGGTTGATTGTGACGTAGAAACAGCCTACGAGCTTGCACAAATAGCTAATAGCGTAACTAATAAGCCAATCCCACAAAGGGAATTAGATAGAACTTTTGAAAGTATCGTAAAATCTGAAATTAGAAAGAGGTCAAGAATGTGAATATCAAGGAATTACAACAAGAATTGGATAGCACCAAACAGGTTAAAAAGCCCCAAACTATGAAAGAGCTGTACCAACTTTTACAATCATTAGGCGAGGCTTGGCGCGATGAACATAAAGAAGAAAAAGAAATCACTAAAGGTAACAGAAAAGGCGAGGTAGAAACCAAAATACCACGCCCTAGTGTTGCTGAGGTAGCTAATATTTTACTCAAAAATTGCTATTTTACCTTTATTGGCTACAGTAAACTAACAGACAGTAGCCAGCTATATATCTATCATTTAGATTTAGGCTATTATATTGCCAGCCGTGATATAGTCAATAAGCTAATTCTAAAATTTGATAGCAGGCTGACATCTAAGCGATTTACCGAAGAAGTGATTATTTTTCTAAGGACAGAAACAAAAATCAAGCCCCCTATGCAGGAAAGTTATTTAATACCAGTCAGAAATGGCATTTTTAACTTACATACTAAACAATTAGAAGCATTTACCCCTAAGCATATTATCACAACCAAGATAACCACAACATACAATCCAGAGGCTAAAAAAACCCTTTTAGGCGGTTGGTTCGATTTTGATAAGTGGCTAGGTACTCTTGCTTGTGACGATAAGGAAATCATTACACTACTTTGGCAAGTCATGAACGAGGCTATCAATCCCAACCGCACGCGCAAAAAGATGGTCATTTTAACTGGAGATGGGAACAACGGAAAAGGGACATTTCAAGCTCTATTAGAAAATCTGATAGGCAAGGAAAACATTAGCAACATTAAACCAGACCAATTTCAAGAACAGCACCTACTTTCAGCTCTTAATGGAAAAGTTTGTAATATTGGTGATGATATTTCTGATAAATACCTTGATAGTGTTTCCGACCTAATGAGTATCGTCACAGGCGATACTATTCAAGTAAACCCTAAACATTTACAGCCCTATGAGGCTACCTATCGCCTATTATGTATCTTTTCTGGTAATGGTATCCCTAGAAGTCGCAACAAGTCACAAGGCTGGTATAGGCGGCTGTGTATCGTGCCATTTAACGCTGATTTTAATGGCACAGTGGAGCGCCCAGAAATCAAAGACGACTTTATCAAAAATAAAGAGCTTTTAGAGTGGGTACTTTATCAAATCCTAAATATGGCGGAATTTGATAAATTCATTGAACCTAAAGCAGTCAAAGACATGTTAGACGAGTACAAAGAGGACAACGATTTTTATTATTCTTTTGTGGTCGGAACTTATATCCCCAATGGCTACCATGAGTTGCAACATGTCCCCTTACCAATTATCAAACAATGGCTAGAAGAATTTACAGAAGATGAGGGGATAAAGAACGCTAATTTATACGGTTACGGTAAAAAGATGCTTGCGGTACTGAATAAGGAGACTGAAAAAACTTACACTATAAAAAATGGTAGAGTGCCATTAAACGACCACAAAACATTAGACCCTAATGGATTTTACAGAAGAAAGCTGACAGGAACACCTAAAGGTATCCATAAAGAAACTTAACCAGTTAATTTGTTACCATGTTACCAAGATGTTACCAAGATTGTAAAACTTGGTAACGTGGCTTAAACCCTTGATAATACTGAATTTTTACCTCTAAATTATCAAAATGTTACCATGTTACCAAGATTTTTATTTATATATATAGGAGTTGGAAATCATTTCATCTTTTCTATAGGAATAATTTTTCAAAAGACGGTAACATGAAAACGACACCCTCTAAACCCTTGATAATACTAGGTTAAAACGTGTTACCAAGATTTTTGAAAGTTGGTAACATTTGCCGGAATTTTACATAATTTTTCTTAAAATAAGAAATGGAGACTAAAAAATGATAGAAAACGACTACCTAGAACAAGCTGAAAAGGATAGATTAGAACTTGAGAAACACCGCCTAAATTATATGGCTGATGATACACCTATTGAGCCTAGCGATATTCCTAAACTAATGGAAATAGCCCAAAAGTTACAGGCGGAGGATACAAGTCTAAATATCTATGAACTGTACAAGCACCCAGAGGCGCGTGCTAAACTATTCTCACAGATAGCTGAAGCTTATTATATGGCTTTGAATGCAACACCAACACAAGCCCAAAGATTGGCATTTTGCGACTATCTAGAACAGCAATATAAAACAATCCTAAAGAAAATGATTGCCAGCACAGATAAACAAGCACTAGGTGAATTGCTAGATTTGTTAGAGCTACCAGAAGAAACTGAAAAACAATTTATCCGAGATATGGCAGTCAGTGGGATACTAGCCAAAGATTGAACAGAGAGGTGATAGCCTCTTTTGTTTTTTAATCAATAAATTTGGGTTTTCTCTATAAGGAGGGGTGAAATGATTGAATTGACCATAGAAAGCATAACCAAACCACTGAAACAAAAAGGCTTATCAAAAATATCTGGTAAGTTAAAGGGAGTAGGTATCACTATTGACCTTAATAACCTAACTGTTAACTACGATAGCCAAGAGATAAACCTAGCCAGCATACCAGGAACTTATGGAGGTGTCCGCTACTTCTTCCTTTGCCCTATTTGTGGTAGGAGGTGTAGAAAACTATTCAAAAATAGCCTTATCTTTGCTTGCGGTACTTGTCAAGATAGGCATAGGGCAACTTTGAACCGAAGTAAAACAGACTGCCAGTATTATTTTGAACTAGCTTTCAAAGAGGCTAGGAAAATAGACCCCAGTTACTATCCAGAAAAAGGGTACGTTGATTATGATAATTTTCCTAGCCGTCCAAAAAGAATGAGAGCTAAAACATACAGGAGGCATTACAGAAAGTTTACTAGCTATTTAGATAAAGGGGTAAGTTATTGGTTAGGTGGACTTAAATAAACAGGGTACATTTACAAAACGAACAAATAAAGAGCGTTCCGCTATTTCCCAAACAAATAAACTGACTTAACAAAGGCGTTAAATAGTATTTTTGATATAATCATAGTCATATTGAGGTATTAAATTATGTTTGAAATCAATATGACAATTAACGAGCAACTAAGAAACGCTAGAGACTTAAAGCCATTCATTGAAAACCTAGAAATCGAGTTAGTACAGGTAAGGGAACAATTCAAATCACAGCCAGCACTACTAGAACCCCAAGAAACTGAAATACTAACAGCCATTAGAGAAATCACAGCTAGACGGCAACATATGGCTGACTTAATCAATCAGTTATCAGATAAAAGGCAACGTGATGTATTAACGGCACAATATATCAAAGGCATAAAAACTAAAAATCTAGCTAATGTATTAGGTATGAATGATAGGGAGTTACAAAATATACGCAGAAAAGCTATTAAGAGTTTAGAACAGTTACAAAATCAACTAAAACAGTCAGAGACTTAAAAATTAGCGCTATTTTGGCGCGTGTTTTACCTTGTCCGATAAATTAACCACAGACTAATCAAAAGCCCTTAGAAACGATTTTAGGGGCTATTTTTGATTTACCAACTATTGATTAGAAATATAACAATCTTTACTTGAATACGTATTACACGTATGATATAATGATATTGTCAGGAGGTAAAAGCGCTATGCCTATGACACAAAAAGAAATGGTTAAACTTCTTACCGCCAACGGTTGGACAAAGACCAAAGGGGGTAAAGGGTCACACGTTAAACTTGAAAAAGCAGGCGAGCGACCTATAACCATTCCCCACGGTGAAATTAACAAATACACCGAAAGGGGTATCAAAAAGCAAGCAGGGCTGTTATAAAGGCAGTCCCCCGCTTGTCTTTCATTTTGGAGGTAAACTATGCTTGTCACTTATCCAGCTTTATTTTATTTTGACGATACAGACGGAGCTAACGCCCCTTACTTTGTCACTTTCCCAGATTTTGAACATTCAGCAACTCAGGGCGAAGATATGGCAGACGCTATGGCAATGGCTAGTGATTGGTTAGGTATACATCTAGCTGATTATATTGAGAATGGGCGAGATATTCCCACTCCTACCCCTATTAACACCTTATCTTTAGCAGATAATAACCCTTTCCGTGATGATGAGGATATAGAGCTTATCTATGACCCTAGTAAGTCTTTTATTTCTATGGTTATGGTAGATGTCGCCGATTATTTAGGCAGTCAAGAACCTATAAAGAAAACTCTAACTATCCCACGTTGGGCGGATACTTTAGGGCGTGAGTTGGGGCTAAATTTCTCACAGACCTTAACAGACGCTATTGCAGATAAAAAAATTCATGCTTAATATTAGCAGACCGACACCGTTTTCGGTCTGTTTTTGCGTTATTGGCTACAGTATGAAACAGTAAAATACAGTAGGTTTGCGCGTGACAATAGCTTGAAACTGACTTGTTAAGGTCAACAAAATTGTCAACCACGCGCTTCGCAGCGTTTATCTATTCGAGTGATAACATGGTATAATTATAATCACAGCTGGAGGCTTGCATAGTCTAGCCGATTAGGGAGAGTCAGCCCGTGAGGTCATACCCTCCCTTTTTTGGTATAATAAGCCTATCAGATAAGCAAAAGCAACTAAAAAAGCGTAGCTGATGACTACGCTAGTTCTTGCCTGCTGAACTCATGATTTATTGACCTATTTTAGGTCTTTTTTTGTTCACCTTTTTGTGGACTTTGGGAGACTGTCAAGGGAAATTTATGACTATAATTTTTCAAAAAGTCCACAATTTTAAAGGCTATAAACGCCTATTTCAAGCCATTCCTAGACATTTTCCAAAATCTCTTCAAATGTCATGGTTTTCTCCTTTGTCTTTGTTAACGATTGTCAGGTTAAGTAATTTTGTCAGTCCCAATGATCACAGGAAACTGCTTGACCTCTTTCATGATATTTTGCCACAAAAGAGGAGTTATTGCGACAATTATAGCATAAGGCTCTCATTTTTACCATTGGAGAGAAAATTAGTATGATTAGCCATTAAGTGTTCCTCGCTTTGCAACAAGTAGGTTTTAACACATCGAATCATGTAATAATTTATTATTACATTACTCATGAGGCTAGTTAAACCTGAAATAAGTGTTTTATAGGTAAGTACTAATTGTTACGGACGGATTTAACGGTGTGGATCAAATCATCCAACAAGCCTATCCAATAGCTAAATAGCAACGGTGTCTGGTTCACATTGGTCGTAATATCTCCAGTAAGGTTAAGCGAGTAGATAAGGCACCTATTCTGAATCAGTTCAAGCAGGTTTACCGTGCCACAAATTCACAGGAGGCTACTAAATTATTAGAGCAATTTGTCTCTGAATGGAGGCCTCGTTACAAAAAGGTCATGGCATCACTTGAAATGACTGAAAATCTCCTAACTTTCTATCAATTTCCACATCACATTTGGTCTAGTATTTACTCTACAAACTTGATTGAATCACTCAACAAAGAAATTCAGCAACAAAACAAGAAGCGGGTGGTTTTTCCAAATGAAGAAGCCTTAGAACGGTCACTTTTAAGCATTTTTGAGGACTATCATATTAAGTTTGGAGCTCGTATTCATAAAGGATTTGGAACATGTTTTGACACACTTGATAGCTTATTTGATTAATATTAAGCAACTCTACTCTTGGGTTTACACAAAATTATTGACAGTACACTTTTTTAGTATGGGATTAAATTTACTATAACCATGAATACTGCTGTATCTTAGCTATTTTTGATAAACAATGAAAAGACCAAGCAACAAGGCTTGATCTTTATTAGTCTTATCTATTAGCATCTTGTCAGCTATCGGGAGATTAATATACCTTCAGACAATCCACTTTCTAATTGTTTACTTAGGATTTCAGTCAATTTACCTTCTGATCCTCTACCGCCTGGCGGCATGTAATTAATGAAGTTTTTATTTCCTATTGGTTCAATAGTACAGGGATCTGATACCCGTGGAGTTGTCGGGGGTACAAAGGTAGCTGTCACTTCATGAGCATTCACTTCCCTGTTTGTTAATAAGAAGGTCATGATAACCATTACCGCTAAACCTATTATTTTATGTTTTGACATTATGATGTCCTTCCTTAAAATTTTTGTACTGCTTCGTACCTCTGTAGTATACCAAATTTTTTAATTAAATGTATCTTTTTTTATAAAAAAACAATAAAAATATCATTTAAGTCACACCTAAAAATATTATAACTTATAATAGCTGGCACTGCACCCATAAAATGAAACACAAGAATGGGCTTGGTATAATAAAGTAGACACAAAATTAAGTGGAAACGAGGAAAAGTCATTATGCCAAGAAAAACCTTTGATAAAGCCTTCAAACTCTCTGCTGTCAAACTCATCCTTGAGGAAGAGCAGTCTGTAAAAATGGTTAGTTCAACTTTAGAAATTCATCCCAATAGTCTTTATCGATGGGTTCAAGAATATGAAAAATATGGAGAAAGTGCGTTCCCAGGACACGGGAGCGCACTTCATCATGCTCAATTTGAGATAAAAAAACTTGAAAAAGAGAACAAACTGCTACAGGAGGAATTAGCTCTTCTAAAAAAGTTCCAGGTCTTCTTGAAGCCAAACCGGAAATAAAATTTCGGTTTCTGAAGGAAAATAGTGTTAGCTTGAATAGTCATCACGCCTGTCAAACTTTTCAAGTTTCCCGTTCAGGTTTCTATGCTTATTTAAAACGTCTTCCATCTTCAAGGCATGTTGAGAATGAAGCCTTGAAGGAAATGATTAAAGCCATTTTCTATGAACATAAAGAGCGTTACGGAAGTGTACGAATTACCCAAGAACTTTGTAGACGTGGCATGCATGTCAATCATAAACGTGTTGGTAGACTCCTTCATCAGTTAGGTTTCTATGCTAAAGAAAGTCGATATAACTATAAATACTATAACCGTCGATGTTCTTCATTAACTCGTCCCAATCTTGTTAATCAATGTTTCCAAGCGACTGGTAAGAATAAATTATGGCTAGGAGACTTAACCTATATCCCTACACAAGAAGGAATACTTTATTTATCTGTCTTTATAGACGTTTATAGTAGAAAGATTGTTGGTTGGGCAATTGGCCGACGTAAGCAAGACAAGTTGGTAACAGAGGCTTTCAATCAAGCTTATGATAGAGAAAAGCCTAAAGAAGGGGTAATCGTCCATACAGATCAGGGGTCTCAATATACCGGGGCACGATTTCAGGCCCTACTTAGACGGAAAAAATGTAAGTCCAGTATGAGTCGAAAAGGTAATCCATACGATAATGCACTCATGGAAGCCTTTTATAGAACATTAAAAAGAGAGCTTGTCAATAATGCTCATTTCGCAACTATTGAGCAAGCTCAGCTTGAGATTTTTAAATATATTGAGACTTACTATAACCCTAAACGTCTGCATTCAGCTTTAGGGTATCTCTCACCTGTAGAATTTGAAAAAATAGTTACTAATTAGCTTAACTTTAGGTCTATTTTTTCTTGACAAGTCCATCCGTCATGGACCTCTGCAACCGTGAAATTGTGGCTGATACTATCTCGGATTGTCAGGATACAGACTTCATCCTGGACACGGTCAATCAGCTATCTTGGCCTGAGGGAATACTTTTACACAGCGACCAAGGCTCGGTATATACCTCAAAGGCTTACTATCAAGTTTGTAACAAAAAAGGCATCATCCGCTCAATGTCTCGTAAGGGGACACCAGCAGATAATGCCTGTATCGAAAGGTTTCATTCTGTTCTAAAGACTGAAACCTGCTATCTCCATAACTGGAGACACTTAACCAAAGATAGTGTAACAGATATTGTCAAAAATGACATCACATTTTATAATGAAACTAGACTTCAACAGAGATTAAACGACCAGTCGCCTGTAGACTATAGAAAACTGGTCGCCTAAAAGTGTTTTTCTTCTGTCCCATTAATGGAGTGCAGTGTCGCTATATCAAAGGGTTTTAAATTCGTATTTCTCCATTTTCTTATCTCATATAATTGACCGCTCCAGATTTGGAGAATAGGAAGTTTTAGCACTGTTAAACGTAAAATACTAAGCTCTATTTGTAAAAGCTTAATTGACTAAATTTCCACAAACCTACTAATTTCAGCCATAACTACTGTGAAAACAATTACCTTGGCTACTATCCATAAGATGTTTTTTAGATTGCCCTCTAGTTTGTATGACATATTATTAGCAAAAAACACCCTTCATTTCATGTCAAGCAGATTAATGTCTTCCTTTTCATCATTATCAGTAATAGGTAGCTCGCAGATACTAGTAACTTCTTCTCTGACCATCAGACATGTTAAAACACCCTGAATCTTAGAGAATAGGTCTAACGTTCAGAGTGATTTTCATTGTTTAGATATTTTTCCCTTATCTGGTCAATCGAATTGACTTAAATCAAATGATGTGCCCTTTTGTTTATCTGGTAATAGCAAAGCGACAACTAAGCCAAGAAGCGTGGGTAACAACCATCCCATTGAAACAGCGTGAAAAGGCAGTAGTTCCACTAAATGTGTTAAGGTGTCTTGGTGAAATTGGCTAGCTAAGACCTCAATAAAGGAGACTAAGGTCACCAAACCAATGGTCAGAGACATTCCTTTTTTAGATAAGGGAACCCATTTGTTCATCAAAATAATCAGTACCATCACGATAACAATTGGGTAAAGGAGAGTCAGCACTGGAATAGAAAAAGTAATCACAGCATTCAAACCTAAATTAGCAATCAAAAAGCCAATAAAAGTAAAAACACTAGCAAAAAACGTGTATCTACCAAAACGGAAGCTTTTAGCAAAGAATTCAGAGACCGACACAATCAATCCAACCGTTGTGGTAAAACAAGTCAGAGTGACCATAACACTTAAGAAGAAGCGGCCAAAGGAACCAAATAAATGGTAAGAAGCTTGTGATAGCACGTAAGCTCCCTTATTAATATTAGGATCAGCCAAGACATCTGCTGGGACAGGAAACTTATTTCCCAAAAAGCCCAGACCGATATACAAGATACTAAAAGCGACGCTGGTGACAATGCCTACTACCCAAATAGGCGAGAGGTATTCTTTTTTACTTTGAAACCCAAATTTCTTAAGGGTTTCTGTAGCCACCAAACAAAAGGCAACAGCCGCCAGGGCATCGAGAGTATTATAACCAGCAAGAATACCAGTACCAAAAGCTTTTCCTGCATACTCAACACTTGTTTTTGCACTATCGTTATGGCCATAAACAGCAGCTCCTACTAGGACAAGTAATAAAATGAGCAGGGCAAATGCTGGTGTCAAGAGTTTACCTACACTATCTAAAATACCATTTGGTCGAATAGCAAGCAAATAGGCGGCCACAAAAAAACAAGCGGAAAAGAGCAATAAAGCGATAGGACTGTGCCCTACAATTGGGCTCAATCCAACCTCGAAAGAAACAGTTGCCGTTCTCGGAATAGCAAACAAGGGTCCAATAGTTAAATAAAGGATAACAAGGAATGTGAGCGAAAACCAGGGACTAAACTTTTGAGCCATTTCTGTCTTGTAGCCACCATTCGTCACAGTACCTAAAAGCAAGGTCAAAATAGCTAAACCAACACCTGATAAACAAAACCCTAGAATAGCTGGCCAAAAGTCTTGACCTGATGCCACTCCCAAAGCTGGTGGAAAAATGAGATTCCCTGCTCCGAAAAAAATGCCAAATAAAAGCAATCCTGTTAAAAAGCCTTTTTTTACCATAGGCGACCACTTATGCTAATCCCGTGACTAGCATCCTTTCCATAAATCATACTCTTTCAAATGAGTGTAGTAACCCTAATGATCAGTTATTAACGCTCTTCATTTGAATAGTTGGTTTTTATTATAACAAAATTTAGAAGAAATACCATAGTTTTTTCAAAATTTTCTAACTATTTCGACAGTTGTTTGTTTAAGGATAATCAGTGAGAGTAACTTCTGTTCTAATGCGATTTAAAAAAAGGCTAAAAGGAGCTGAGATCGCTCTCAAACTCCTTTACTTACTTTTCAATGCAGCTCCTCTAAATCATACAACTTTGACACTCATTGTTTGTGTCTGTAAGTCCATTTTTATCTACCATATCCAACTGGCTATCCTCGTCGTATTGTTCACTGCCTGCTAAAACTTCTTGTCTCACTCGAACATAATAAATTGAAGCACATTTTAGTTTAAAAGCTTGAATATAAGAACGGTTAAGATCACGTGTGGTAGCCTGATCAGTCATAAATAAAGTCAATGAAATGGCCTGATCCACATGTTTTTGAGCTGCTGCTACAATCTTAATAATGGGTTCTGGACCCATTTCATAAGCCCCACGTTCATAATAAGCATAATTTTCTTGATTAATCTGATAAGCCGGGACATAAATTCTACCTAAATTCCCCTCTTTACGCACTTCAACAGGAGCAACAACTGGCTGTAAACTTGGAGTGCAAGAAGATAAGTAACTGATTGACCCTGTCGGAGCAACGGCCAATAAATGTGCATTGGCTAAGCCATAGGTTTGAATATCCCTTACCAATGCCTTCCAATCAGCAACAGTTGGTAATTGGAAGCCATAACTTTTTAACAAGGCAGCAATCCGTTTTGTTTTAGGTTTGGCATCTTCTATCACATACTGCTTAAAGTAAGAACCATCGGCATAGGTCGATTGTTCAAAATCGGCAAAAGCCCCCTTTTCTTTAGCCAATTGACAAGAGGCTTTAAAAGCGTGATAGGCCATAGTATGGAAAAACAAATCTGTAAAGTCAACAGCTTCTTCTGAATCATAGTAAAGATGATTGGTTGCCAAAAAGCCATGTAAATTCATTGCTCCTAGGCCAACAGCGTGATTAGCTGCATTGCCTTTTTCAATAGAAGGGGCGCAAGACAAATCAGAAGCTCTTGATACTTGATCTAAAGCTCTGATACTTGTCGTGATTAGCTGGCTAAAGTGTTTGGCATCAGCCATGGCTTCAGCGATATTGATTGACCCCAGATTACAACAAATGTCTTCTCCAATGTCTTTGAAGCTCAAATCATCGTTGTAGGTACTTTCTGTACTCACTTGAGCAATTTCAGAACATAAATTTGACATGACAATCCGTCCTTTTTGAGCATGAGGATTACGCTGATTGACCGTATCATCAAACAAGAGGTAAGGGTATCCAGACTCAAAATGCAATTCTGCAATCAATTGGAAAAGTTTTCTAGCGCTGATATAGGTCTTTTTAATGGCTGGATTAGCTAGCAATTTGTTATATTCCTCTGTGATGGAAATGTCTGACATGTCCTTACCATAAACGCGTTTAATATCGTATGGCGAAAAGAGGGCCATTTCTTTGTTTTCTTTTGCCAATTGAAAGGTAATATCTGGAATAACTAACCCTAAGGCTAGTGACTTGATACGAATTTTCTCATCGGCATTTTCTCTTTTAGTATCCAAAAAGGTAAGAACTTCTGGGTGATGGGCATGTAGGTAAACGGCACCTGCACCTTGACGCTGTCCTAATTGGTTGGCGTAGGAAAAGGAATCTTCTAATAATTTCATGACAGGAACGATACCCGTTGCCTGATTTTCAATTCCTTTTATTGGTGCCCCAATTTCTCGAAGGTTGGTCAAGCATAAGGCCACCCCTCCTCCTCTCTTGGACAGTTGAAGACTGGTCCCTATTGCCCGTGAAATGGATTCCATATTATCTTCAATACGCAGAAGGTAGCAAGAGATATATTCTCCCCGTCGTTTTTTACCAGCATTTAAAAAAGTTGGTGTTGCTGGTTGAAATCGCCTGTGTAACATGTCCTTTATCAAATTAAATAGTAACGTTTGATCCCCATTTGCTAAAAAGAGAGCATTCATGACCACACGGTCTTCAACTGTTTCTAGATAATACTTGCCATCTAAAGTTTTTAAGGCATAAGATTGGTAAAATTTCATGGCTCCCATCAAGTTTAAAAAGCGATAGTCTTGTTGGTAGGCATATTGAAAGGCTTCCTTGATAACGTCATCAGGATAGGGATCAAAGATAGCTTGCTCATAATAACCTTCCTTAATGAGATAAGCTAGTTTCTCTTCTAAAGATGGAAACATCATTCGATTGGGAGAAATATGTTCATCTAGGTAGCGTTCAACAGCAATGGTATCGCTATCAAAATGGTAACTTCCGTCTGCTTTTTTAAATCGGGTTAAGGCATTGAATGAGAGATATGACTCATTGGGGTGTGACATGAGGTTGTCCTTTCTGTATTGTGTTCATCGGTCTGTTTTTAAGTTTCGAGTGTTTCTGATGTCGATAGCGGGCAAAAATCGACTGCACCTTTTTGACATCTGTAGCGGTCCCTAATAGCTCAAATTGGTGTAAAAGAGGCACTTGTAATTTTTGAGAAATGATAGGTCCTGCAATGGCAAAGGTATCTCCAAAATTGGTATTTCCAGAAGAAATCACTCCCTTACAATGCTTACGATTAGTAGGGTTATTGAGAAAATGAATGACTTGTTTAGGTACTGCTCCTTTAGCATCTGAACCGCCCGCAGCATAGGTTGGTACAATCAGTAGGTAATCAACACCTACCTCAACTGGGCTATCATCTATCGGGATACGTTGGGCGGGCAACCCTAATTTTTGCACGAAGCGATGGGTGTTATTGGACTTAGATGAAAAATAAACAATAATCAGCTCTGCCATCCCTTAAAACTCCCAATCGTCATCGGTGGTTTCTTCTGTTATGCCCATGACATAAGAAGAACCATTTCCTGAGAAAAAGTCATGATTTTCATCTGCACGCGCGGATAGCTGGGCAAAAACTTCTGGTGAAACGCGTGTTTCTTCTTCTGTAAATGGCGACTCGTATCCCAAATTTTGAAGAAACTTTCCAGCGTTATAGAGGCTGAAACGAATAGCGTCTTCTGCCAAATCAAAACCATCGTACAATTCTTTTAAATAAGCTTTTTCCAAATCAATCAATTCATAGAGCAAGTCAAACACAAATGTCTTCATCTCAGTCTGTTTTTCTGGACTAAGATCTGCTACTTTTTGTTGGTATTTATAGCCACTGTAATAATTGTGAATCACCTTATCCCGCAGAATAAGGCGAATGATGTCAGAGGTGTTTGGCATTTTCCCGCGGGCTGATAAGTAAAATGGAAGGTAAAAACCGCCGTACAATAAGAAACCTGGCATCATAGCTGCTGCCACTTTTGACTTTAACGGATCATTGCCAGTATAGTAGGGGATTAAGACACGCGCTCGTTCTTGTAGACTTTGAGTGGAAACCACCCATTCATGAGCTTCTTCAATTTGTTCGCTGCTGCAAAGAGTCGAAAAAATTGTCCCGTAAGACCGTGCGTGAATGGCAACCATAAAGGCAAAATTCGTGTAGATGACTTGCTCATGGTCTGTTTGTGAATGCTGAATTTGTGCCACATCTCCAACAGTTGCTTGCACCGTATCTAGCAGCGTTAAGCCAGTATAAGTTCTGGTGATTAATTGCTGCCAGTCCTCACCTAGAGACCGCCAAGAGGTTAGGTCATTAGAAACAGGGACTTTTTCAGGTAACCAAAAATTCTGGGTAACACGGTTCCAAACCTCCAAATCCTTGTCGTCATTGAGGTGGTTCCAGTTGACCGAACGCAACTGCTTTTTGGTCTTAGATAGGGCGTAATCAATTGGCGATTGAGATCGCTCATAGTAATGTTGAGTCATTCGTCTCCTTCAAGGCTTATATTTTCACAAGAGAAACTAGTGCCATTAAGCCTAAGATGTCACTAGGTGAGAGAAAGAACGTCACTGAGTTTTAAGTAGCACAAAAAGACTTGCATTTAAGCAGCGCTTTTCTATTGGTAAATGTTAGGTGCTTGATCATTCCTATTTAGAATGTTATCAACTGTCTTATTGAACAACTATCACTGTTCGTTTTTTTCTCGAAAAATTAAGCATACTTAATTTTTTATAAAACCATGATACCACAAGATATAGTGCTTTGCAATATTTTTATGACAATATATAGTAGCACAACTTCTCCAATACCGTCATACTGTAGTTGTAAAGCTTATGTAAAAAATAACAAACAAACGAACAGAATCATTTTTTAAGGGACAAAAGGTAATTCTAGAGTGACAAAACCAAGGTTTTTATATGTCTGTATGTATGCAAGACAAAAAGGCCGGGACAATCGTCCACGACCTTTTTCATGTTTTGGAATGCTTAAAATAGTTTCAGTTAGCAACTTCTGGAATTTAACCAATCACACTTCCATTTGGGACAGATGGATCAACGGTTAAAACCGTTAGCTGATTCCCATGCTCTGCTGATAGAATCATCCCTTGACTGATATATTTTTTCATCATTTTACGAGGTTTAAGGTTAGCAACAATTTGTAGTTTTTTGCCAACTAATTCTTGTTCGTTGGGATAGAATTTGGCAATACCTGACAAGATTTGACGGTCTTGCCCGTCCCCTGCATCTAATCTAAAGCGAAGCAATTTATCAGAACCTTCCACTTTTGATACTTCCTTAACTTCTGCCACACGGATTTCCACAGCGTCAAACGTTTCAAATTTGATGTCGTCTTTTTCAGATTTGAGCTCGACATCTTCAGGTACCCATTCTTTTTCTTGGAAAATAGCTGAGCTGCCACCCATTTGAGCTTTGATATAGTCGATTTCAGCTTCCATGTCAAGACGTGGGAAAATCGGTGTCCCTTTGGCAATAACCTTTGTGTTGGCAGGAAAAGCTGCTAGAGTAAGTGTTGATAAATCAGAAACAGGTTCCAAACCAAGTTGTGCCATGATAGCAGTTGATGTTTCCATCATAAATGGTTGAATCAAATGAGCAACCACACGCAAGCTGGCTGCCAAGTGTGCCATGACACTGGCCAATTGAGCTTTGTCTCCATCTTCTTTAGCTAGCACCCAAGGAGCTGTCTCATCAATGTATTTGTTGGTACGAGCAATGATAGTCCAAATGGCTTCTAAGGCGCGTGGGTAATCCACCGCTTCCATGTACTTATGATAGTCGGCCAACTGAGCATCGATCAACTGACTTAACTCAGTATCAAAGGCAGTCCCGTTGTCAACATAAGCTGGCACCGTGCCATCAAAATACTTGTTAATCATCGCAACGGTACGATTCAATAAATTACCAAGATCGTTGGCCAATTCATAGTTGATACGTCCCACATAATCTTCAGGGGTAAAGGTACCATCTGAACCCACTGGCAAAGAACGCATGAGGTAATAACGAAGAGAATCAAGTCCAAATCGCTCAACTAACATTTCTGGGTAAACCACATTGCCTTTTGATTTAGACATTTTACCGTCTTTCATAACAAACCAACCATGGGCAATTAAGCGTTCTGGCATTGGTAGATCAAGCATCATCAGCAAGATTGGCCAGTAGATACTGTGGAAACGCAAGATATCTTTTCCAACCATATGGAAAACCGTTCCATTCCAGAATTTGTCAAAGTTAGCATGGTCCATTTGACCATAACCAAGGGCTGTCGCATAGTTTAGGAGGGCATCAATCCACACATAAACCACATGTTTTGGGTTTGATGGAACAGGTACACCCCAAGTGAAGGTAGTACGACTGACTGCTAGATCTTCTAGACCTGGCTCAATAAAGTTTTTCAACATTTCATTCATACGACCATCTGGTTGGATAAAGTCAGGTTGCTCTTTAAAGAAGGCTACGAGACGGTCAGCGTATTTGCTAAGGCGTAGGAAGTAAGATTCTTCTGATACCCACTCTACTTGGTGACCCGAAGGAGCAATCCCTCCAATAACCTTACCGTCTTCATCTCTAAAAACTTCTTCTAGTTGGCTTTCAGTGAAGAATTCTTCATCAGAGACAGAATACCAACCAGAGTATTGACCAAGGTAAATGTCATCTTGCGCCAGTAATTTTTCAAAAACAGCAGCAACGACCTCTTCGTGGTAATCGTCAGTTGTCCGGATAAATTTATCATAAGAAATATCTAGCAATTGCCAAAGGTCTTTGACATCCTTTGCCATGTTATCAACATAGGTTTGAGAGCTAATGCCTGCTTCTGCTGCCTTGGTTTGAATCTTTTGCCCATGTTCATCAAGTCCTGTAAGATAGAAGACTTCATGTCCCATCAGGCGCTTGTAGCGCGCCAAAACATCACAGGCAATGGTGGTGTAGGCAGAACCGATGTGTAATTTACCAGATGGGTAATAGATGGGGGTCGTAATGTAAAATGGTTTTTTCATCATAGTTTCCTTTCAAAATCATACTCAAATGAAAGTAGAATTGAGATATATCGTATCAGACCTCGTGGTTTTCTGTTGAAACACCGTTTATCAAGGCAAATGAAACCTTCTTTATCAGTCTCCTGTTAAGAAAAGGTTAGCTGAAAACAAACAGCCATTAATGGTTTATTATATCATATTTTAGAGACGAGCAAAACCTACCTTTCTAAGGAAAAGCTGTCATCTCTCCAAAGATAGAGGCTTTAGATCAATTGATATGACCTAGGCTTAAGCCCTTTTAATGGGTTTGATTTTCGTTTGAATATGGTAGAATTCCTGAGCCAATAAATAATTGACATATAGCAGCGGAATCAAGATAGGTGTGAGAGCATATTCATCATAAGTTAGGGACAAGATGGTGGAGCAAACCACTCCGCAGGTAAAGGCTAAAATCACAATCAAGGTGTTGCGGCCAATATGGGTAATCTCTTGATTCTTTTCATAAATTCCCTTGGTCAATAAATAGGCGGCATTTTTGATATTTCCTGTCATCATGACATTAGCATAGCTAGCCCCTCGTAAAGTCCTAAAGGTGTCCACTTGAATAGAGGCAAAAAAAGCCAAGGCTGCCACCGTAAAATTGGAAGGGAGAAAAGGCGTGAATAAGGCTGTTCCAAAAGCAATCCCTGTTAAGATAAAGCTTGATAACAAGTACCAGTGCAATTCTTTTTGTTGTGCCCAACGATGCATGAAGTAGGTAAAAGACTGCCCAAGCATAAAAACGAGCATCGGAAGTAAAAATTGTAGCGCCTCTTCCAGTTGCTTTTCTGACAAACGGATAGCAAAAGATAACAGATTCCCTGTTTGCACACCAGCAAAACGTTTGCCTTGGGTCATATAGGTAAAGGCATTGACATAGCCACTGATAAAACAGAGCATCATGGCACATCGCAACCCCTCATAAACTTGATATTTTTTTCGTTTCTTTCTCGACATAATTGCCCTTTTAATCTCCTTTTCTAACCTCACATTGCAAAAGAAAAAATACTGAAGAACAGTATTTTGCTCGCTTTAAGGAGAGTTTACTACCTTTCTCGGTAAACACATCACTAGGTACTCAATTCTTAACAAAGGTGATGACCCTCCAAATGATAAGCTTAGTATAGCACATAAAGCTTGTTAAATCAAGCTTATCGACTACTTCCTCATCACCTTTACTTCCCTATTCTGACATAAAAAACACCCCTGGACTTGTCAAGAAAAAATAGACCTAAAGTTAAGCTAATTAGTAACTATTTTTTCAAATTCTACAGGTGAGAGATACCCTAAAGCTGAATGCAGACGTTTAGGGTTATAGTAAGTCTCAATATATTTAAAAATCTCAAGCTGAGCTTGCTCAATAGTTGCGAAATGAGCATTATTGACAAGCTCTCTTTTTAATGTTCTATAAAAGGCTTCCATGAGTGCATTATCGTATGGATTACCTTTTCGACTCATACTGGACTTACATTTTTTCCGTCTAAGTAGGGCCTGAAATCGTGCCCCGGTATATTGAGACCCCTGATCTGTATGGACGATTACCCCTTCTTTAGGCTTTTCTCTATCATAAGCTTGATTGAAAGCCTCTGTTACCAACTTGTCTTGCTTACGTCGGCCAATTGCCCAACCAACAATCTTTCTACTATAAACGTCTATAAAGACAGATAAATAAAGTATTCTTTCTTGTGTAGGGATATAGGTTAAGTCTCCTAGCCATAATTTATTCTTACCAGTCGCTTGGAAACATTGATTAACAAGATTGGGACGAGTTAATGAAGAACATCGACGGTTATAGTATTTATAGTTATATGACTTCCTTTAGCATAGAGACCTAACTGATGAAGGAGTCTACCAACACGTTTATGATTGACATGCATGCCACGTCTACAAAGTTCTTGGGTAATTCGTACACTTCCGTAACGCTCTTTATGTTCATAGAAAATGGCTTTAATCATTTCCTTCAAAGCTTCATTCTCAACATGCCTTGAAGATGGACGACGTTTTAAATAAGCATAGAAACCTGAACGGGAAACTTGAAGAGTTTGATAGGCGTGATGAATAGTCAAGCTAACACTATTTTCCTTCAGAAACCGAAATTTTATTTCCGGTTTGGCTTCAAGAAGACCTGGAACTTTTTTAGAAGAGCTAATTCCTTCTGTAGCAGTTTATTCTCTTTTTCAAGTTTTTTTATCTCAAATTGAGCATGATGAAGTGCGCTCCCGTATCCTGGGAACGCACTTTCTCCATATTTTTCATATTCTTGAACCCATCGATAAAGACTATTGGGATGAATTTCTAAAGTTGAACTAACCATTTTTACAGACTGCTCTTCCTCAAGGATGAGTTTGACAGCAGAGAGTTTGAAGGCTTTATCAAAGGTTTTTCTTGGCATAATGACTTTTCCTCGTTTCCACTTAATTTTGTGTCTACTTTATTATACCAAGTCCACCCCTAAAAGTTAGATTTGTTGTCTAACTTTTGGGGTGCAGTTCAATCATCTGCTTTTTTGATTGTCTCTCCTATGGTTGGTGTTCATTTGGTTCCACTATGGTAAATCCTTTAAGAAAATGATCATCTATCAATTCTGCTTCGAAGTAATCGCCAACTTTTAAGAAGGGCAAAAGATCTGTCGTCTCACTACTTGCTTTGACTTTATACACACTGCCATCAGAAGCAAGGTAATAAACGGTTGTTCCTGAAATGATTTGGCTGGCTAATTGTTCAACCTGTCCCGAAACCATCTTAGCTTTTTTCTTAGAGACAGTGGCTGAGGACAAGGAGCTAGTATCACGATCCGTAAACTGAGCGATGAGGGTCTGAATGTCATTATTGACGGTAACTTGCTGGTAATCTTCAGCATCTACAAGGGCATAGGACTTAACGAGACCTGCCTCGTCTTTTAATGAAATCAAATAATAGGCTTTGTCGTTCAGTTTAACAAGCGTCGGTGCAGTTGCCGAATAGTTTTTCTCTTGCACTTCTCCTTCTGCAGATTTCATGGCAGAGCGTTCAGTGGCCGAAGCCAACTTGTAATTGGCAATTTCTCTTGTCCGCATATTAACCAAGATAAAGCCAAGATTTGACGAATCGGCCGTTGCGGATGTAATACCTGTGTAGAGGTAAATGTCAGAACCAATGGTTATGTAATTGTAACTATCAGTCGTTTGTTTGACGCCTGTTTGACTAAAGACGGTATTCCAGTAGCCATTTTGATAGGTGTAATAATCATTGACCCTTTCTAACACATTGTCAGAAGAGTAAACACGGTCTACCCATCTAGGTACTGATTTCAAGTGATAGTATTTAGACTTCCCACTAACAGCATCCAATAAGATGACTCCTGTTGGGTCTTGTGAGGATAAGCCAAATTTTGGTGCATAAGTTGTTGCGACATAATAAGGATTGCCGTTATCGTCTACCTCAAAAGATGGATCAGCAAAAATGGTCATTGGGTATTGGAAACGCAAATGCCTCATGGTGTCACGCAAGAGATATTCTGAACGAGAATACTTCATGGCCTTGTTTAATTTGACTAGCTCTGCTTTACCTGTAGTCTGATTAACCTTGACATAGTAATCAATTCCCTCTTGACGGTTGGTCACCCATTTCCAAAAAGACTTGTATTCCAGAGGTGAGACGCGGTAAGGGCGCTTACCGATAGTGATCTGACGGTATTCGTCTGAAATACCAAACTGAGAAACTTTATCAATGGTTCCTAAATAAGTATCGCCAATTTTTTCGGCAGAATCACGGTCCAATAAAGCTAGCGCTGATAAATCCGTTTCTGGAAAATCCTTGTTGAAGTCGGCGTTTTTAACCTCAATAACCTGGGCATAAGACTTGGCACGAAAGAGTTTTGTGTTAAACACTGTAATCAATGAGAGAAGCCCTACAAGCGTTACAATGACTAAGGTCAGCCACTTCACCGAACCCGTTAAGGAATGCTTGGAAAAACTGCCCGTGACATCTTTACGACCAAGCCTTTGTTTAAAGGAACGGGTTACCGTCTTTGTTATGTCAAAGGCTGATAGGATAACCAAAGTAATTAATAATAAAATCAGACCAAAAATCACAAAAGACCAGAAAGCTAAACTCCATATATTTAAAGCTGGCAAGTAAATCCAGTAACATGCTGCTAGCAAGAGAAAGTCTAGCCCAAATAATATCAGCGATAGCCTTTTTTTCATCATAATAATCTCCTAACCAAATAAAACCCTTAATCTAAAAGCTTTTCTTTATTGTATTTTATCATATTTCACCTTAAAAAATGTTAAGAAACCTTAAAAATCAAAGAAGGAATGGCTTTTTACCACTCCCTCTTCAACTTTTCTTCGTCTGTTAGATACTTGCCTTCAATTTAAACAAAAGTACTGGTTTTTTAGTTTTAAACCTTCAGAAAATGTTAATCTATCTTTTTACGGCTAGACAGAGCGGCTAAGATAATCAGTAAGAAGCCAAGTATACTCCATTTCACCAGTGCCTTATCACCTGTTGTTGGTAATTGAACTACCGCTTCTGACTTTTTCTGATTTTGTGAAGAGCTTACCATCGTCGGTACCGCAGAACTCTCTGTGTTCGTCTCAACTGAGGTAAGCCCCTGTTGATGATTATCTGAGACAAGCAACTGCTCACTTGCATCCTTCACTAGGCGTAAGACTAACTCATAAACTTCATTTTGTTTAACCTGCACCCATGTCTCTCCCTCAATACGATAACCTTTTGGCAGGGTTACCACAAGTTGGTAACTGCCATCTCTAACTGTTTTTCCATAAGCCTTTGGAACATATAGAGATTGGTTGAGAGGAATCAAATGGCCTTGAGGCGTTTTAAGACTAACCTGACTGCCTTCTGGTAACAAGCGATCAAAATGAACCGTCACTTGAGAAGAATCCATTTTGGCCATTGCAAAGGCAATGTGTTGGAAAGGGTTATCTTCCGTTAAGGTAAAGCTAACTACCTTGTCAGATTGCAGCTCAACAAGATTAGTGTCATAAGTCAACAGTTCAACCGTATATTGTCCAAATGGTAATATCAGGCTGTTAGCTGAGTGGTTGAAATAATCCAAAGTCTCAATCGGTTTACCGGCTGCATCACGGACAAGGTAGGTAAAACTAATCGGGTATTTTCCTTCTAGAGCATTTACATCTAGCGCTAAACTTAAGACCCCTTTTCCTTGACCAACCGCTCTTAGATTCTGCAGCGTCGTAAAAGCAATATTACCAGACTTATCTTCCACAAGGTAATAATAATCTCCTAGAGATACGCCCTCTACTGTTGAAATGGTATAAGAACCATCTTCATTTTGAGGAATCTGAACCTTGTTATCACTAACAGTAACAGAATGTTGAGACTCGGTCACATCAAATGGTCGACCATTTTTCTTAGTGAGATAGAACACCTCGACACGAGCGATTCCTGTGCTACTAATCGCCTGTGGCTGCCCTGGAGTGAAGAATTCAACATCATCATCCTTACAGAAACTCCCTTGCGTCAGGATTGGTTTGTTATGATTCACTGATACTTTGAAGATCTCCTCCTGCGCATGATTATTGTCATCATGATAGGTGATAACGTATTGGTAACTGCCTGATAGAATTTTCTCACCTCCAGCAGTGATTCCACGCCAAGCAGTACTTTCAATATCTGATAGGTCTCCACCTGGTTGACTGAACCAAATAGGCGTTAAACGTTGTTGATCTTCTGCAGCAAAAACCGTGACCTGTAAGTTATTATAGGTCTTGTTTGGCAATCCTTTGAAAGCTACAAAGTCTTTATTACCATCGTCATTTGGTGAAATAAAGAAGTCTTGATTTAATGTCACCAATTGACTGTGAGGACGATTGCGGTGGCTGACGGCTAGCTGAGCTTGGTTGGTAACCAATCCGGTATCAGTTGCTACCATGTCAAGATTATCCTCGTAACCAACTTTTTTCTGATAATTGCCATCTGTCAGTGTCAGAGGCACCAAGTCATTGCCGATAGTTTTTGGCAAATGATCCCCTAATTTAGCAATGGCAATGTTACCTGCAAAGTCTTCCACCATATAATAAAAGTTACCTAGCTCTGCCTTATCAAGCGGCAAGATGAAACTACCATCTGCTTGACGAGCCACAAATTGTTTATTGTCTGCTACAGAAACATATTTGTAACCATTATTAATGCTAATGGTGTAAGGTTTGTTATCTTTAGTTTCCAGGTAAAAGACACTATCTCTTAGAACACCTGACGGACCAAGATCTTCTATGGCCGTTGGACTGAATTGATTGGTCCTCGGATCAAATGTTGCCTGATTTAAAAGAGGTTTTTGACGATCTAAAATTAACTCAAACGTCATTTCCTGACGCTTGGCACCAACTACGTCTGGGTAATAAGATACCACATAATGGTAATGACCATCCGGTAAATCAGCACCTGTTGAAGATTTGCCAGAAAATTCTGTTTCTAATAGGGTCGTTGATTTCGCAAAACGAATATCACTATTAAAATTTTTGTCCCCTTTAAAACTTTTCAAGCTAACCCAAAGAGGAGATTGATGTTCCTTGTCACTGGCTTGATAAACACTGACTCTTAGACCTTGGTATTTCCGTAAAAAGACTGCTGTAAAAGCAGCAAAATCTTGATGATTATCTCCATTTGGTGAAATCGCTAAGACAGGCTGTCCTTGATTGTTTCGACCTAAGATGAATTTACCATCTTGATTTCTAAATGTTCCAAGAGTATGCAAGCCATTATCTGAGATAGTCGCTATCGAGACATTAGTATCTGTTCCTAATGTCACTAAGCCGGTGAAATGTTTGCCAACATAGATATCATCTTTAGGGCCTGACTCATCAAAATAAAAGCCTTTTTCTCCTTTAGCTTTTAGTTGGTAAATTGATTCTTCGACGACCGCAAGGTTTTCAAACTTGCCTTTAAATCCTACAAAAGGAATCGTAACCTGGTTGTTTTGTTGATTGTTACTATCCACAAAACGCACAAATCCTTCTAAATAATAACCGTTTGGCATTTGCTGACTTAGCTCTTCCGTGAAAGCTGACGCATCCAGAGTGATAGTGATTGTTTTTTGACCATTAGCAGGAACTTCAATGACTTCACCCGGATAGGTTTTTAGCAAGCGAGAGGTCAAGGTAAATCGCCCTTCTTCAGGATTAACCTTATCTGTTAACAGCTCTGTCTCATAACGCAAGCTTTTAGCTTCTTGAGATAAATTATGAACAGTTACCTCAAATGAAAAACTATCTGTGACATTTCCCAAAGAAATGCTGCCATAGTTATTTTTTCCTGTTAGATAAAGGCCACTGCTTACTGCCGCTTCAAGGTTTAGTAACCCAGCTCCTTGCTGACGTGGGGAGGTTGTAACATTTGTCGCTGGGTTCACATGGACCTGAGCATTACTCATCATGATATTTTTAACCAAATCTGCTACTTGGTCTTTTGGCAGATCAGGCTTGATTTGCTCAAGATATTGTTTAATCAATAGGCTAGCTCCTGCAATTTGAGGAGCAGCCATACTAGTCCCCGTTTGGCTACCATAGTGATTATCATTATAAGTTGAGTAAATATCCCCACCAGGTGCTGTTACATCAGGTTTCAAATAACCATCCGAAGTCAGTCCCCAGTTTGAAAAATGATTCATCTCATTTCCCTTTTGACTAGGCGCTTTTGATAGGCTGCTATCAAACATTAAATTTCCTGTCCCATTACCATTTAAGGTTGACATAGCCTTACCAAATTCATGAGAAATAAAGGCAAGTGGAAGTACCATTCCAGCCGAGCTCAAACGTACTAAACGATTGGCTTGACCAGGGACATTATTAAACATGACAACACCAATAGCGCCATGGGCTTTGGCTTGTGCAATCATGTCATCATAGGTTTTCTCTGGATTACGTTCAATTAAAACGATTTTATCTTTAACATCCTTAGCTGTGTAACCCGCTTCTGTTAATTGCTCAATATACACAAACGGATAGGACAAGTCATAACCAAGGCTATTTTTGATATCTTTAAAATCAACAGATTCTGCATAAATCGCTTTACCATTGTTAAGATCAGCTCGATCCTGTAACCCTTCAACGGTCATTAAGCGTTCAATGACCCATTTGTTATTAATGGCCGCTACAGACGTTGGCGTACGACCTGTCGACGGAGAGCCCACTAAGCCATAATCAGGATTAGTCACAAACGGATCATCGTGATCAGAACCAAACACGCGCTCATTTCCTGCCGCAACTACCACAGATACACCTGCTTGTTTTGCCTTTTCAATAGCCTCCATAAGAGCTCGGTTACCACTAAGTTGGGAACCGTTGGCAGATCCAAGGCTAAGGTTAATGACATCAGCTCCTAAAGCCACTGCGTCTTCAATAGCCTTAATAAAGAGAGAGTCCCCTGTTCCCATGACATCATTTGCAAAAACACGCATGAACATGACCTGTGCTTCTGGAGCAATTCCTAAAAAGCGCTCTCCAGTAGCTGCTGCTTCGATGCCATTTCCTGCGGCAATCCCCGTAACGTGCATACCGTGTGATTCGCATTTGGTATCATCATCTATTTCTGGCCAGTCAATTTCAAGTGATCCCTGGATATCCTCTATCTTA
Source organism: Streptococcus dysgalactiae subsp. dysgalactiae (assembly GCF_900459225.1). Lineage (NCBI taxonomy): Bacteria > Bacillati > Bacillota > Bacilli > Lactobacillales > Streptococcaceae > Streptococcus > Streptococcus dysgalactiae. The sequence goes on along the minus strand of NZ_UHFH01000003.1, from coordinate 448,222 downwards.
ATAACCGTTTCTTTTGGGGACTCAACCGCTTGTGGAAGATAATACTTGGATGACTTAACCTTTTGAACATCAACCTTTATATCAAGGCCTTCCAAATCTTCCTCTCCAAACAAATCAAACTTAACTTCTTTGACCTTGTCATTATTTTCCACATAATTATGAGCAAAGATCACTTTATCGGTTAACCACACGCCATACTGTATGCCCGCTGCTTTTTTACGCTCTTCCATAGCTTCCTTGGAAGTTACTTTTGCCGCAGACACATCGGTTAAACGCATAGCTTGATGATTAGCATCAATGCCAGTATCAATAATCGCAATCACCTTGCCTTGACCTTTGAATCCTCTATCCCAGGCTCCTTTTGTCTTAACCCAGTCATGAACATCCCTATTGACTGGAGGCAACTCCGAGGTCTGTTGAGTATCTGTTGCCTCACCGCCCTTATTGGTTCTATTATCTTCTTGTGTGGCTGATTCTATTGGTGGTTGGGCACCTTTACCAACTTCAACTCCAACCTCCCCTGCCATGTCTGAATCCTTTGTTATAGGTACGGCTAAAACTGGCGATTCTTTAGCCTGATGCTCTTGCGCTGGCAACTGAGTGACACCTACATTATCCGTTAGGCTGCTAGTTGTTACCTCCTCTGCTGATACGCTACTTGTTGCAAGGAATAACAGACTTCCAATTAAAACTGAAACCGTTCCTAATTTGTGTTTTCGAAGGGAAAAACATTGTTTCTTCTCCACTTAACTTCCTCCTAAATTGGACTAAAATGAAGCTATTTTTAAATTAATCAATAACTCATTTTATATTAATAATATTTGAGTATTTAACCATATTTTTCCAATAAAATCAATCCCAAATAGTAATAATGTAAGAAGTTTTGCTTTTTAATATTTTAATAAAAAAGAAAAGTCAAGAAGCTTAACGAGAAAAAGTCACAGTGATAAGTCAAACATAAAAAACCTTTGCTCCCTATCTCAGGGTAACAAAGGTTATTCCTTGTTTGCTAATCTATTGCTTAGTCTAAGCGAAGGGCATTCTGATCGAACGGAATAGAAGAATCGTATGGATTGTGACGTAAAGTGAAGTTTCTGATGTCTTCAACAGTTTGAGTTCCAGCAAGCTGCATAACCATCTTCAATTCATCATTTAATTTTTCGAAGACTTGGCGTGTGCCGATGCTTCCGCCCATTGCTAAACCATAGATAATTGGACGACCAAGGGCAACAAGATCCGCTCCTGAAGCGATCGCTTTAAAGACATGCTGACCACGACGAACACCAGAGTCAAAGACAATTGGAACACGTTTATCAACAGTTTCTGCCACTTCTTGTAAAGAATCAAAGGCAGCTGGTCCACCATCTAACTGTCGACCACCATGGTTAGTTACCCAAATACCAGAAGCTCCAGCATCCAAGGCACGCAAGGTATCTTCGGCACATTGAGGACCTTTCACATACACTGGTAACCCTGAATATTGGGCAATATATTCCACATCCTTTGGAGAGAGGGCTTGTTTAGCTGATTTGTAAACATAGTCCATCGTCTTACCAGCTCCGTCAGGAAGGTATTCTTGAACAATCGGCATACCAACTGGGAAGACAAAACCATTACGTTTATCAACTTCTCGGTTTCCTCCAACTGTCGCATCCACCGTTAAAACAATTGATTTAACCCCTTGTTCTTTTAGACGATCCATAATATGGCGGTTAATGCCGTCGTCTTTACTGTAATAGAATTGGAACCAGTGAGGCGCTCCGTTCAGAGCAGTTGTGATTTCAGGCAAGTCAGTGGTTGAGTATGAACTGGTTGTATAAATCGTTCCAAACTCACTCACACCTTTAGCTGAAGCCACCTCTCCTTGTTCATTAGCTAATTTATGGGCAGCTACTGGTGCCATAATAATTGGAGAACTTAAACGATCACCATCAAATGTAATCTCAGTGCTTGGGTTATCCACACCTTTCAAACCATGAGGGACAATTAATTTGTGGTTAAAAGAACGAATATTTTCGTGGAGGGTAAAGGTATCACCAGCACCACTTGCAATATATCCAAAAGCTCCTTTAGGGATGACCTGCTGAGCCATCTTTTCTAAATCGAAAACGTTAATAAAATCAACGTTTCCTTCAGCGCTACTCGTTTTAAAATCCATAACGAAGTCAGTAGTTTCTTCTGTAACGACTGTTTTTTGTGCCATTTATATTCTCCTATGTTATTAAATTATTTGTGAGCGCTTACAAATTATACCTAAATTATATTAGATTGATTTGTAGCTGTCAAAGTATGTGCTCACACATCTTTTATTTTTTAATGTCTTCTTCAGTTCTATCTTTTCTATCTATAGATAACCTAATGCTTTACCCATAATAAAGACAACCAAGCAAGTGAGTAGGATGTAGAGGAAACAGAATTTCATGACCTCTTTCAACAAGCGTCCTTCTTGACCTTCTAACCCAATTGCGACCGCAGCAACCGCGATACTTTGTGGTGAAATCATTTTACCAGCGGTAGCACCTGACATATTAGCCGCTGCTAACCAGTAAGGATTCATGTTAAGATTGCTTGCTGCTTTGACTTGTAATTCTCCAAATAAGACATTGGCAGAAGTATCACTTCCTGTGATGAATGTTCCCAATGAACCAATGATTGGTGCGATAAAGGGATAAAAACCACCTGTCACTGCTACTAAACTAACAGCGATTGTTCCAATCATTCCACTATAACTCATCACCTTAGAGAGGGCAACAATGGAAGCCACCGTTACCATTGTTTTAGTCAGTTGTTTGATGCTTCTCGCGAGAATCTGACCAATTTGACCAATGCTCATGCCTTGACCTAATCCTGCCAAAACAGTCGCTAAGATAATCATGGTTCCCGGTGATGTTAGCCAATTAATCGTATAAGGCTTAGCATGATCGCCTGTATAAATGGAAAAAGTAGTCGATACTTTTGACAATAATTGATTAATAGCAGGGAATAAAGACGAGGTCAACATGATAAAGATGAAAACAAGAAGAAAAGGTAGGGATGCCATAACACCCTCTTTTAAGGATACTGGTTCAGCAGTTTCTGAGCTAACATTTCCTTTTTCTTTGAGTTTAACAAATAAAACAGTTACCAAAATACAAAGGAGTGACCCAATAATAGATGGTAACTCAGCTCCCAAATAGTGAGAAATAACGATTTGTGGTAAGGCAAAGGAAAGTCCAGAAGCTAAGGTTAACCCAAAAATTCCTTTAAACGAACGATCTCCCTCTTCTGCTAGAAAAACAAGGACAAAAGGAATAGCAACGATTAACAGAAATAACTGGATAGAAACTATAACAGAGAGTTGTTTAACTTCTAGCCCTGTTACTTGAGCTAAAGTCGTTACAGGCAATCCAATAGCTCCAAAAGCTGTTGGTGTTGTATTTGCGATTAAACAAATCAAGGCTGCTCTTAAAGGTTTCATGCCTAAGGCCACTAAAATACTAGCGGGAATGGCAACTGCTGTACCAAAGCCTGCAATGGCTTCAAGAAATCCTCCAAATCCCCAGGCAAGAATAAGCACTAAGATGCGCCTATCGTTTGAAATACTTGTCAGTAATTGCTTGATCACAGACATACCACCTGAAGCCGTTGTGAGATTGTAGGTAAAGACCGCTGCTACAATAATATAGACAATCGGCCAAAATCCCATCATGGCACCTTCTAATGCAGCAGTCAGACTATCAGTGACCTTAAAATCGAAAGCAAAGATACTGGTTACAATGGTAATCACTAGTCCTATCAAACAGGCCAAATCGCCGCGAATCCGAAAAACGGCTAGGGACAGAATCAGCCAAGCAATAGGAATGATTGCAAATAATGTTTGAATCATGGTTATCAAAGGACCTCTCTATAACTAAAATATGAAAGTAATGTTATCGTAATTTGTTAGCGCTTACAAATTCTCTTTTATTTTAATAAACCTTAGTCTTTCCGTCAACTCTAATGCTCACACCATTTAATGATTTTAAAGTGAGATATTCCTCTAACCCTGCTGTTATAAGATTCTTAGCTTTCAAATTATTTTTTCACAATTTTAGAATCGCTCGCTTCTTTTTCTTTTTTCAACATAAAAACACGCTAGTTATGACTAACGTGTGTGTCTTATACTTGCTATTCATATATTTACTGTTAGAGAACTACCTCTTCTCAGCTCGGTTCAATAAGTAAGAATAAACAATAGGAACGACCAACATAGCACCTAAGACTACCATAACAACATTCTGAACATCAGCCTTGAAATAGCTGAGACCAAAGAGGAAACTACCGCCAACAAGCCATATACGTCCTGTAAAACGATGGGTTTTGGCCCAATTATCCTCATCTGCTAAGGTCCAAGGAAGGCGAATGCCCATGATAGGATTTTGCTTAAGATAGGGTATGAGAAGACCCAATACTATCAAAAGACAGGCGAGTCCTGCTATTGGATTGAATAAATTACGATTGACAAAACCAACCGAGGTTAATAGAATACCTGTCTGAACCCCCAGACACAAACTAGGCAACAGCCAATAGAAGAGATATAAAGCAGAACCTTTCTGGGTAATTATGGGTTTCTTAGTTCCAATAAATAAGGTGATGAGATGGATTCCTAGTATGATAAGCGGTAAAGCCATAACACCTTCCAACTTCGTTGAAAAGCCATCTGCCTGCCCTGTCAGATCAAAGTGAGTGGGGATTTTCTCAGGAAGGTACTGATACAATATTAGACCAAGAATAATGGGACTTAGCGTGACAAGACTGCTCAGCACTATTAGTTTTTTTGAAAACATTATTCTCAAACCTCCTTGAACATGGGAGCAATATCCTCTACTTCTTCTTTTTCAACTTGTCACTATTATAGCACTTCTGGATACAAAAAACACCTTCTTTAATGATCGCTGAATTTCTCCTACAATAGAGCACAATAGTCTTTGCTATTTCCCTTTATCATAGCACTCTTAACCCTAAGGATACACTATTTTCATTTTTTGAAAATAATGATCCAGGCTCCAAAGGTCGCTGCTCGCTTATTTTTTTGTTACAATAAAAGTAAGATTATCTGTTAGAAAGAGAAACCTAATGAAACTTATCTCATGGAACATCGATTCCTTAAATGCTGCCCTCACAGGAGAATCTCCTCGTGCCCTTCTATCACGCACTGTTTTAGACACTTTAGTCGCTCAAGATGCGGATATTATTGCCATTCAAGAAACCAAATTATCGGCTAAGGGCCCTACCAAGAAACATGTTGAGTCCCTGCTTAGTTATTTTCCGGACTATTTGCATGTTTGGCGTTCTTCAGTAGAGCCTGCTCGAAAAGGCTACGCGGGAACCATGTTCCTTTACAAAAACACGCTAAATCCTGTCATTACTTTTCCAGAAATTGGTGCCCCAACCACAATGGATGCCGAGGGGCGTATGATTACCCTAGAATTTGAAGACTTTTTCGTCACGCAGGTTTACACTCCTAATGCAGGCGATGGCCTTAGACGTTTAGAAGATCGTCAAATTTGGGACCAAAAATACGCTGATTACTTGGCTGAACTTGATGCTCAAAAACCTGTTTTGGCTACGGGAGATTACAACGTTGCCCACAAAGAAATTGATTTGGCAAATCCAGGCAGCAATCGTCGTTCACCCGGTTTTACCGACGAAGAGCGTCAGGGCTTTACTAACCTATTGGCAAAAGGCTTTACAGATACCTTCCGTCACTTGCACGGAGATATTCCTAATGTTTATACCTGGTGGGCACAACGTAGCAAAACCAGCAAAATCAACAATACCGGTTGGAGAATTGATTATTGGTTAACGTCAAACCGACTTGTGGATAAGATTAACCGTTCTGAAATGATTTCTTCCGGGGAACGCCAAGACCATACGCCAATCCTCTTGGATATTGACTTATAATGTCCAAGTAGCCTGACAACTCGACTAAAGAAAAAGAAGGGAACCCTTCTTTTTTATGTCTCAATAGCATATACAACCCATTTCGAATACTTTTAAATTGCTCTTTGACAATAGGAAAGGTATAATTATTTACCACTAAATATTAATAATGGAGACAGAAATGATTACAAAATCAACAACAATGCTTTACGTCGCAGACACCGAGGCCGCTCTACGATTCTGGACTGAACAAGTAGGCTTTGTCTTACTTGTTCAAGCGCAACAAGAAGGGACTTCCTCCTATGAGATTGCCCCAAATAAGGAATCAGCTGTAAGCTTTGGCCTACACAACAAGGAAATCGTAGCTGCTGCTAATCCTGGTATGGATCTAAGTTTTCCATCTCTTTTATTTGAAACGGATCATCTTCAGGCAGAATACGAACGTCTAACGGCTGCTGGTGTAACGACCAATCCTATTATGGAATACCAAGGCATGATTCATTTCACCTTCTCTGATAATGAGGGTCATTACATCGCTGTTCGTCAATCAAAATTACCTAAAGGAGCTTAATATGGTTACTGCCATTAATGTTTATCTCGTTACTGATGGTAACGGTCAAGAGGCTGTCGCATTCTACCAAGAGGTTTTTCAAGCAAAAGTGGTTAATCTGCTCTTGTGGAAAGATGGTGTTCCTGATTGCCCAAAAACTCATGAACACCTTATCCTCAACGCTCAACTAGATATTGATGGTATTCGTTTGGATCTCTCAGATGAAAACCCTGATGTTGGTTATCGAGCTGGTGTCAATATGACAGCTTCTATTATGGTAGATAGCATCGAAGAAGCCCAGCGTATTTACGACAAGTTAATCACCAATGCTAAGGCAATCAACCTTCCCCTCCAAGAAACTTTCTGGAGCCCTGCCTATGCTAATATTACCGACCAATTTGGAATGATGTGGCAATTAAATACCGAATTAAAAGCAGAACATTCAAAAAGAGACAATCCTCCTTCTTTAAGAGGTGTCTCTTTTTTATATTCCTTTTAGGAGAGGTTCAAGTCTTGATATGGCTTGCGATATCCAACTTGTAAGACGTTACCGTCCTTAATCAGAATAGGCCGTTTAATCAACATACCATCTGTGGCTAAGAGTTCAGCAGCTTCGTCAAGGCTAAGCTGGTCTATCTTATCTTTAAGTCCCAAGTCACGATAGCTGTTACCACTGGTATTAAAGAAATTCTTGATAGTATAATCAGATGTTTCCATCCAATGTTTGAGGTCCTGAGCTTTGGGTGGATTAGCTTTGATATCAATGACTTCAAAGTCACTAACCAGTTGCTTTAGTTCAGCCATGGCTCTTTGACAGGTACTGCATTTTGGGTATTGGTAGATGGTAATCATTTTTTCTCCTTTGTGATCAGTGATCTTTCATGCTTGAGTAACCAAGCTTTTTTATCTAGGCCGCCGGCATAACCTCTAAGCTGTCCATCTGCTGCTATCACACGGTGGCAGGGAATAAAGAGACTTAGGGGATTACGACCAATAGCTGCGCCAACAGCTTGGGCCGATTGACAGGCAACTTGTGTTGCGAGTTGACCATAGGTTATCGTTTCTCCATAGGGAATCTGGCGTAAGGCTTCCCAAACGTTCTGTTGAAAAGGGGTCCCTTTGGGGGCTAGATCAATGGAAATAGCAGTTGGATTTCCTTCAAAATAAGTATCTAACCAACTTGCAGCCGCTTGCAAGATAGCGTTGGTTCCTCTTTGAGGGAGGCGGTCAAGACCTGCTTGGAAATAAGCCTGTCCTGAAAACCAAGCCCCCACCAAAGCGTGGTCTGTTGCCACTAAAGATATCTTTCCTAATGGACTATCATAATAAGATTCTGTTAAGGTCATGGGTTTTACTTTCTTCGTTTTAAACGTTTAGCAAAGACAGTGGCTAAACAGGATTCCGCAATCCTTCTCTATAAACCATAGCGACTATCTTCGTCTATCTCCTGATAATCAGCTTGCTCGTGACGCTCTTTAAGTTTTTGATAGGCCAAGCGAACCCCATCCAAGGGAACTTTACCACAATAGACATAGCCTAATTTGGTCAAGAGGTGCTGCATGACATTGTTCTTTTCATGGGTATCACAACGAAAATCCTTTTGGTCAAAGCCCTCGATTAAGCCCTGTAAAAAAGTTTGGGCAACACCTTGGCCTTGATGGTCTTTCGATACAGCAATGCGATGAAAGGTCACATAATCTTGATTTGGCGTTCTCCACTGGCCATCGTAAATAGCATTGTAAGCTTCTTCATTACCATAAATGGCTGCTGCGTAGGCTACAATCGTCCCCTCGTCATTTAGAGCTACATAAGCGTGACCTTTTAAAATATCATCAATAATCACCTCTTCATTGGGGTAGCCGTTTTGCCACTGGTCACTCCCATAAGCAGCAATCACCGCCTTAGCATCTTCAATTACGGTCATCACTTGAGCCACTTCATTTGGAAAGGCTAGTCTAATTTCCATTGTTATTCCTCTTTTCATGATTTGATTACTGATATTTCGCTTCAAATGCTGCCATCACCTCAATCAAGGCTAGTATACCTTCTTTGGGAAAAGCGTTGTACAGACTGGCTCGCATGCCTCCCACACTGCTATGCCCCTGTAACCCATAGAGACCCCATGCCTCCGCTTTTTGAATAAACAAGGCATCCAAAGCCGGATTTGGGCTAGTAAAGGGAACATTAACTACGGAGCGTTGATTGGCATAGCGAACAGGGTTATGGTAAAACCTTGACTGATCTAGGTAATCATAAAGAAGCTGTGCTTTTTCCTGGTTACGCTTTGCCATTTTTGCCACACCTCCCATACCTTTCAGCCAGTCAAGAACCAAGGAAAGAACATAAATACTAAAGGTTGGTGGGGTATTGTAAAGAGAATGTGCTTCTGCTTGAACACGGTAGTCCCACATGCTTGATAAGGTGGGTTCCTGATTCAAAAAATCCTCATCAATAATAACCACTGTCACCCCTGCTGGACCCATATTTTTCTGGGCGCTAGCATAAATCATAGCAAAGTCTTCTACCTGGTAAGGATAGGTCAAAATATTTGAGGACATGTCCGCCACTAAGGGAATGCCATTTGTTTGAGGCAAGTCGTAAAGGGCTGTGCCTTCAATGGTATTATTGGTGGTAATATGCACATAGGCAGCTTCAGCATCGAGAATTTTAGGGTCAAAGGTCGGGATATACTCAAAAGCATCAGCTTCCGAACTGGCCAGTAAAATAGGCTTAACTTCAATCTCTCTAGCTAAAGTTAAGGCTTCCAAATAAGCTTTTTTCCCCCAGTGGCCTGCCACCTGATAGTAAGCTGTTTTTCCTCTTGCTACATTTAAAGGTAGCATGCTAAACTGGGTAGAAGCACCGCCTTGTAAGAAGAGTACCCGGTAGTGATCTGGAATAGCCATAAGTTCTCTCAGCAACTCTTCTGCTGTTCGGATAATATCTTCAAACGTCTGGGACCGGTGAGATAATTCTAGTATGCTCGTCCCTCTTCCATCAATATCCAACAAGCTTGCTTGTGCTTGTTTCAAGACAGATCTTGGCAACACTGCTGGACCGGCAGAAAAATAATACTGGCTCATAGAGTACCTCCCTATAATACTAGTGAGTATAGCATATTGTCCTTAATTTGACAAAAATGTTTCCTGATGACTAGCCTAATTCGTGCTATAATACTAGTGATAAAGGAGATTTAAAAATGATTAAAGAATTTTGTGCTGAGAACCTAACACTACTTCCAACCCTTGATGCTGGTCAAGTTACCCGTGTGGAACTCTGTGATAACCTAGCTGTCGGAGGGACCACGCCATCTTACGGTGTCATCAAAGAAGCCTGCCAGCTTTTACACGATAAAAACATCAGAGTAGCAACCATGATTCGTCCCCGCGGTGGTGATTTTGTCTATAACGACCTCGAACTAAAGGCTATGGAAGAAGACATTCTCAAAGCCATTGAGGCTGGCTCTGATGCGCTTGTGTTAGGCCTGCTGACTTCGGAAAATCAACTCGATACGGATGCTATCGAGCAGTTATTGCCAGCCACACAAGGACTGCCTTTGGTCTTTCATATGGCCTTTGACCGAATTCCGACTGACCACCAGCACCAAGCGCTTGATCAACTGATTGATTATGGCTTTGTGCGTGTACTAACTCATGGCTCACCTGAAGCTACTCCTATTACAGACAATGTGGAACAACTGAAAGACCTCATTACCTATGCCAATAAACGCATTGAAATCATGATCGGAGGAGGCGTCACTGCTGAGAATTGCCAAAGCTTGAGTCAACTCACTGGAACCGCCATTGTTCACGGCACTAAAATCATCTAAACAGCTAAAAGACCATCAATAAATTCAATTGATGGTCTTTTCTCTCTTAGTTTAAAAGATGTGGCACAAGGTGATGTTCTTTTGCGGTATAAGCTTTTCCAAAAGCGATAATCAAGGTAGCAATGCCTGGGAAAAACAAGCTAAATACTGCTAGCCCCTTTGATCCACCAAAAGCACGAACATAACAAAAGTGAACATAGTAATAATAAATAGCAATCACCCAACCAATAAAGTAAAACCATTTATTATCTTCTCCAAAAGTGATTTTGTGTTTAACAAAACCTGCATAGAAAGGAATGAGGCTATACCATCCTTTGTAACCCGCTCTTTTAAAGAGTCGCCAGTTAGCGATAAGGCATAGTAAGGCTGATAATAAGAATATAGCCAATATAATTCCGTATATCCCTAAAATAAGAACTGCTGTTTGATCTTCTGTCATTAGTTTTTCTCCTATTGTATGATGACTTATAAGTCATGAAATTGTTGGTAAAGCTCTTGGCGATTAACCTGATAAGCTTTAGCAATGGCTTTAATGGCTTGGTTTGGTTTGGCACCTGCTTGGATTTCTTTTTGCACTAGAGAAACTAGGTCAACTTCAGCTGTCAACTCAACCTCACTGTCTACTTGGGATCCAGACACAATTAGCAGACATTCCCCTTTGAGTGGTGTTTCCTCAAGGTAGGATAAGATTTCTGAAATAGACCCCCGTTGGTATTCCTCAAATAACTTGGTTAATTCTCTGACAAGCACTACTTGACGGTCACCGTAGCAAGTCAACATATTGGCCAGGGTATCCTTGACACGATATGGCGATTCATAAAAAATTTGCGTTTCTGGGTAAGGTGACTTACTCTCGAAAAAAGATTTTTGTTGCCCCGCTTTTCGAGGTAAAAACCCATAAAAAATATGAGGTTGAGGAGCAAGCCCACTGGCAATTAAGGCTGTAATCCCTGCTGATGCTCCCGGTAAAGCAACCACTGCGATATCGTTATCAATAGCGGCCTTGACCAAATCATGCCCAGGATCAGAAATAGATGGCATTCCTGCATCAGAAACCTGAGCCAGTGAACGTCCCGATGTTAATAGATCAATTAAATCAGGAATCTTTTCATAGGCGTTGTGTTCATGAAAGCTGATTTGCTTGGTATCTATCTCAAAATGTTTCAGCAAAAGACCCGTGTTTCGAGTGTCTTCGGCACAAATAAAGTCAACTTCTTTTAGCGTTGCCACTGCTCTGAAGGTCATGTCCTGCAGATTGCCAATCGGAGTTGGAACCAAATACAGGGTCCCGCTTGTTTTCTTGTCTTTAAAACTTTTTTGAACCTGCATGCCCTTACTTTCTATCTAATAATTCCCTACAAAACATACATTCTTCATCATTCTCACGACGCTGACCGTAGAAAAAATTACAGATATGAAACCCTTCTTCGTAAATACCTTCTAAATGGTCCTTTCCTTGTTTGGAAGGATTTTTAGCTACCGTTTCATGTTCCAACTGGCTCAAACGTTCTCGTAATTTTGTATTTTCAAGGCGAAGAATAGTGTTTTCTTCTACTAGTGATTGCACTTGTTTTTTCATGGCTTCAATTTCAGCTAAAGTAACCATTAAATTTTGTGAAAACCCATCAAAAGCATCGAATAATTCTTTCTTATTCACTTACTTTAACCTCCTCTAAAGCATAAGTGACCAAGGTCAACTGGTCTTTCAACCGTACCTTAACGGTATCTGTAAAAATATCAATAGCCGCTACCGTCGCAGGACCATCACTTGTCTCTACTATGGTACCATAATCAGGGAATTTTTTCTTGCTTTCCTGATAAAAGCTTTCTTCATACTGGAGACAACAGAGCAAACGTCCACAGTAGCCCGTTGACTTCCCAGAATTCAAAGACAAACCTTGATTTTTCAACATCTTGATAGAGACAGCTGGAAATTCCCCTAAAAAGCTCGAGCAGCATAGAGGACGTCCACAAGGTCCTAAGCCCCCATAAATCTTGGCTTCTTCTCGACTGTTAATCTGGTGCAGTTCGATTCTAGTCTTAAAATAAGCCGCTAAATCTTTTAACAGTTGCCGAAAATCCACGCGCTCTTCTGCTGAAAAGGTAATTAGGACATAATGCCGATCTAAAGGAAAGACAATATCGATAAGTTTCATGTCTAGCCCATTTTTGGCAATCAAAGCCACTACTTCTGACTTTGATGCTGCTGCAAACTTGGTATTATCCTCAAAAGCCTTTTTATCCATTGCCGTAGCAAGTCTTACAACGGTTGGCAAGCCCTTTGGGAGACTACTCTCAGAAAAGGCCTTTTTCACTTGGCAGACCTTTGCCAGATGGCTTCCTTTTTCATCTTTGACCACTAACAAGGTCCCTTTAGGAAACTCCTGATCTGTCTGAGCGTATTTGACAAGATCCGTTTCCCCATAACGAATTCCAATTGCACTTATCATGACATCACCATATATTCTAATGTGTTTTGAAAATTGACATTGCTCTGCCACATGAGCCTAGCCTGATAGACAGCCTCCAATTGTTTAAAGGGCGTTTTTGATTGCTCTCTTGCCAAGAGTAGTGTCAAAAGGGTCAAAATTAACTCTTGCTCCTCTTTTTCGGTTGCCAACAGTACCAGGCGATTCAAGGCTAAATAAGCTTGCAGCTGGTCTTTTAACCAGATTGAAACAAAACGTTCAACCTGAGCCATCACTTCTAAAAAATGACTATTTTGTGCCAAATCTTCTAATTGGTCAACATTTTTAGCCAGTTTGGCCACTAAATCAGCTTGACTTCTTAATAAACCTCGCTCTTGGGCTAACTGGAAGAGATAGGCTTCATTTTTCGGAAATTGAAACACCTGTGTGCGACTTTTAATGGTCGGAAGCACTTTGTTATCATCATTGGTCAGCAAAAACATGTAAGCTTGCCCTTGAGGCTCCTCAATGTATTTTAGCAAGCTATTAGCGGCATTGACATGCATTTTTTCACAATCTTTGATAATAAAAACTTGTCGTTTTCCTTCGTATCCTGTCTGTGAAAAATTAGCCATCATTTCTTTGACAACGTCCGTTTTGATCACTTGCCCTGTTGGTTCCAATACCGTCACATCAGCAAAATCACCCTGTTCAATCAATTGACAAGATCGACAGTGCCCGCAAGGCGTCTGATCCTTTTTCTGTTCACAAAAGATGACCTTAGCTAAAAAAAGAGCCATCTCGGCATTGGCAAAATCACCAGAAAAAAGATAGGCATGGTTTAGACGGTTCTTCTTTAAAATATCCTGAAATGCTTGATAGACTTTAGGCGCCTTCTGTGCTAAATCCATTCCCATCCTCCTTTTCTAGGCTTCCATGAGAGCCAAAATATGTGCTAAAGCAACACCAACGACATCTTCTAAAGGTTTTGAGGCATCAATGGTTACAATGCGATTAGGTTGTTCTTGAGCCAAAGCCAAATACCCTTCGCGTACTCGCTGATGCATATCAACTGCTTCAAGGTCCAAACGATTCACTTCACGATTTTTATTGGCAGCAATACGAGCCAAACCAATTTCGGAAGGTACATCAAAATAAAGGGTCAAATCAGGTTCTAGACCATCCGTCGCAAATCTGTTGAGCCATTGAATGTCAGTCTTTGACAACCCTCGTCCCGCACCTTGATAAGCTACCGAACTATCAATGAAACGATCAATAAAAACCAACTGGCCTGCTTCAAGAGCTGGTAGCACCTTTTCCACCAAATGCTGCCGGCGAGCTGCAATGTAAAGTAAGAGTTCGGTTTTGGGATCCATCGTCGTGTGATTGACATCCAAAATAAGCTCCCGAATGTGCTCTGAAATGGCAACACCACCCGGTTCTCTTGTGGTCACAATCTCTTGGCTAAGACGCTCTTTTAACAAAGGAACGACTTGTTCCAAAACAGTAGTTTTTCCTGCGCCATCTGGCCCTTCGACTGTGATAAGTTTTCCTGTAATCATTTGACTTCCTTCGTTCTATATTAGTTCTATTTTACCAAAAAATTGCTCAAAAAAACACTGCCAATTCTCTTGGCAGCGTTCAATTTTTAGGATAGATCAGGCTTAGCAAGTGTTTTAAGAACAGATTCCACGGTAATTCCTGCTGCTACTAACCGTTCAGATAACCATTGTGGAGCTGTCGTTCCATCTAATTGCATCTCAATAACTGTTTTGCCATTGGAACGATTGGCAACAACGATACGCCGGATGTTCAGGTTTTCTTGTGACAAGCAGTCCGCAATTTTAGCCAGAACGCCAACGGCATTATCCGCTAACAAAACCACACGAATGCCTTCCACTCCATATCCAGAGACCTCTAAAAAAGCTTTAAAGACATCACGGTCTGTAATAATACCAACCACTTGATTGTTTTGGACAACAGGTAAGACACCTACTTTGTAGGTCATCATTTCATAAATGGCATCTTCCAAGCTAGCGTCTGGTTCTACGGTCACGACCTGCCGAATCATGATGTCTCGGATTTTAGTTTTATTAAGCAAATAATTCATCTCATAGATAGATAAACTGGTTGCCTTTGACGGGCTTGCATCTGCCATAGTCCCCTCGGTCACAAGACCAACTAGCTGCCCCTTTTCGATAACAGGCAAACGTCTCAACCCCTTGTCGCGCATCAGATCAGCTGCATGGGCAACACTTTCCTCGGGTGAAATACTGATGACTTCCTTCGTCATATAATCTTTAACTGACATGACTTCTCCTTTTTCTTTGATTTCAAATGTCCTGAGTAAATGGTTTAACCACCAAGATAAGCTTTTTTAACTGCTTCAGAAGTTAATAATTCCTGACCAGTCCCTGAAAGAACGAGTTGACCAGTTTCTAAGACATAGGCACGATTCGCAATGGCTAAGGCCTTGTTAGCATTTTGCTCAATAAGTAGTACCGTTGTCCCTTGTCTTTGAATCGCCTGGATAATATCAAAGATTTCCTTGATAAATAAGGGGGCAAGACCCATAGATGGCTCATCTAGTAAAAGCAACTTGGGTTGACTCATTAAAGCTCGCCCCATCGCTAGCATCTGTTGCTCACCACCTGACAAGGTCGCCGCATCTTGATGCTTGCGTTCTTCTAGTCTTGGAAAACGATCAAAAATGAGGCGGAGGTTCTTCTGATTTTGCTCACGATTCCGACTAAGAAAAGCCCCCATTTCTAGATTTTCCATAACAGTTAAACCAGCAAAGACGTGACGGCCTTCAGGAACTTGTGAGAGCCCAGCAGCTACAATTTTGCGGGCTGGTTGCTTTAAGAGGTCTTGTCCTAAAAAGGAAATACTACCTGATTTTGGCTTAACCAAACCTGAAATGGTTCTTAAAATGGAGGTTTTTCCGGCTCCATTAGCCCCTATTAAGGTGACAACTTCTCCCTCGTGAACCTCAAAAGAAACGTCTTTAACAGCCTCAATGGCTCCATAATTCACCGATAACTGTTTCACTGATAACATAGCCATCAAAGGTCACCTCCTAAATACGCTTCAATAACACGTGGATTGTTTTTGATGTCTTGTGGACTACCATGGGCAATCAAGCGACCATACTCTAACACATAAATTCGTTCGGTCACTTCCATAACCAGACTCATATCGTGTTCAATCAAAATAATGGTTATGCCAAAATCTGTTTTCAACTGGCGAATAAGAGCCGTCAATTCAGCCGTTTCTTGAGGGTTCATGCCTGCAGCTGGCTCATCTAAAAAGAGGATCTTAGGTTTGGTTGCCAAAGCGCGCACAATTTCCAGACGACGTTGTTGCCCATAGGGTAAGTTTTTGGCCAAGCTTTCTGCCTCTCCCTCTAACTGAAATCTAGCCAATAAGGATAGCGCTTCTTCCTTTAAGGCTGCTTCTGTCTGATAAAATTTAGGCAAACGCAGGAGACTTGTCCCAAAATGGGATTTGCCCTGGTTGGCCAAACCAATCAAAACATTTTCCAAAACGGTCATGTTTTTAAACAAGCGGATATTTTGAAAGGTTCGTGATAGGCCTAGTGAGGCAATTTTATCAGGAGACTTACCATTCAACAGTTGACCATTTAGGGTAATCGTTCCCTCGCTAGGTTCATACACCCCAGTTAAGAGATTAAAGAGGGTGGTTTTTCCAGCTCCATTAGGTCCAATCAGCCCTACTAATTCACCCATTTCCAAAGCCATGGTGACATCTCCAACAGCAGTTAGACCACCAAAGTGTTTACTCAGCTGTTTAACTTCAAGTAATGCCATCTAGTTGCCTCCTTTTTCCTTTTTTGACAATAGAGTTGACAGGCGGAATTCTCTAGTGCCTAGTAGACCACCTGGTCTAAAAACCATTACTAAAATCAAGGCCAAGGAATAAATAATCATGCGCACATCAGAGAAATTTTGAAGGTACATGTTCAATAGGCCTAACACAATAGCGGCGACAATGGTTCCCGTCATCGAACCGAGACCACCCAAAACTGCAATGATAAGGTAATCAATAGAACGCATAATGGTAAAATCTTTGGGAACAACCGTTCCAATATAACCAACATATAAGGATCCTGCCATACTAGCAGTCATAGCTGCTAAAGCAAAGGTGATAACCTTAATTTTCGTCGTATTAACCCCCATGGATTCGGCAGCAATCTCGTCTTCACGCACCGCAATCACTTTTCGCCCCGTGGCGCTTCGAATAAAATTCAACATGACAATCGCGATAACGATCACAAAAGCATAAACAACTGGCCAAGAGGTATATTGTAAGACCCCTGTTAAACCGGCTGCGCCATTCGTCAGCTCACCACCATTGATAATAGCAATCCGAATAATTTCAGCAACACCCAAGGTTGCAATAGCCAAATAGTCTCCTTTTAAACGAAGTGTAGGAAAACCAACAATTACCGCTATCAAACCAGCTACCAAAACACCTACCAGCATAGATAAGTAAAATCCCAGATAGGTTGGCATATATTTGGTCAAAATCGCTGTGGCATAGGCACCAAC
This sequence comes from Streptococcus dysgalactiae subsp. dysgalactiae, assembly GCF_900459225.1. Lineage (NCBI taxonomy): Bacteria > Bacillati > Bacillota > Bacilli > Lactobacillales > Streptococcaceae > Streptococcus > Streptococcus dysgalactiae. Next base: position 430,963 of record NZ_UHFH01000003.1, on the reverse strand, counting down.
TGCCATAAAACCGGCTTGACCTAGAGGAAACTGCCCTGAAAAGCCTAGCACCAAATTGGTCCCCATAGCCATGATAATAGCAATGCCAATCCCCATCAAAATTTGAACATAGTAGGGACCTAAGATACCTGTGCCAATCAGCAGGTTCAATATGAGATAAACAAGAGCAAGGATAAGAATCCAAGCCAACAGGGCTTTATTTTCTTTTTTCATGACCTACACCTTCTCCTTTACATTTTTTCCTAAAAGACCAGCTGGTCTGACCAATAGAATCATAATCAAAACAACATAAACCACCGCATCACGGTAACTAGATAACCCAATAGCTGTCGAGAAGGTTTCAAGCAGACCAATAATAAATCCACCAAAGGCTGCCCCAGGAATAATCCCAATGCCTCCTAGAACAGCAGCTACAAAGGCTTTCAGCCCCGGTGTCATTCCCATCAGAGGATTAATCGAATTGTAGTAAAGTCCAATTAACACTCCTGCTGCTCCCGCAAGCGCAGAGCCTAAGGCGAAGGTAAAACTAATGGTTGAGTTAATGTTAATCCCCATAAGTTGAGCGGTATCACTATCTACCGAAACGGCCCGCATGGCCTTCCCCATTTCGGTTTGTTTGATGATAAATTGCAGGGCTAACATCAAGGTCAAGGAGACCAGTAAAATAATCAGTTGGACATTAGTGACACTGATAGGTCCCAAGTGATATTTCACAACTTTTAAAGCTTGCGGAAAAGCGCGTGCTTCTGCTCCGACAAAATAGACCATGCCGTATTCCAGTAAAAAAGACACTCCAATCGCTGTAATCAGCGCAGCGATTCTTGTCGATTGCCGTAAAGGGCGATAAGCCAAGAACTCAATCAAAACACCGAGACAGGCTGTGAAAACCATGGTCAATATCAAGGCTAAGAAAAAGTTCAACTGCAGAGCATTAATCAAGTAATAACCGATAAAGGCTCCCATCATGTAAAGGTCCCCATGGGCAAAATTGATTAACTTAATAATACCGTACACCATGGTATAACCTAAAGCTAGTAAAGCATAAACGCTTCCTAGAATAAGTCCATTAACAAGTTGTTGGAGCATAAGATACCAAACTTTCTAATAAGAGTCATCAAAAATAAGGTAAGAGAACAGCGACAGATAATAAGCTGAAAACTCTCAATTGTTGACAAAAAATTGTCTATAATGATTCTGCAATCACACTGCTCTTCTCCTTAACCCAAAAGAAATTGAGGAAAGTAACTGTTCCTCAACTTCCTACCTACATGCATGTGTTTAATCAGCAGTTACTGTTGTTGCTGACGATTCTTTCCCGTTAGTCAGTTCAACAACCGAAACAGGCTTGATGGGGTTGTGTTGTTTGTCGATGGTCATGGTGCCTGTTACCCCTTCAAAATCTTTTAATTTAGCTAGACGTTTAGCAAGGTCAACAGATGTCTTGCTATCTTTAGCAGCATCGGCCGCCATGTAAATAGAATCATAGGCTAGCGCAGCAAACATAGATGGGCTAGTACCGTATTTGTCTTGGTAGGCCTTGACAAACTGAACCGCCTTGTCTGAAGTAGAAGCAGAAAAGCCCGAAATGTGATAAACCTTATTAACGTTTGAAGCCCCTACCAATTCAACTAACTTATCATCCGCAAACCCGTCAGGACCAAGGATTGGACTGGCAATTCCCATTTCACGCGCTTGCTTGATAATGGTCCCTGTTTCTTGGTAATACCCTGGCATGACGATAGCATCATATTCCTTATCTTTTAGTTTGGTCAAAGCTGATTGAAAATCGGTATCCCCTGATTGGAAAGTAGCTTCTGCTACAATGGTATCTGTGTATACTTTCTTGAAACGTTTCGCAATCCCTTTAGAATAGTCACTGGAATTGTCATAGAAGAGTACCACTTTTTTAGCTTTCAAATGATCACTAGCGTATTTGGCTAACACATCCCCCTGGTAACTATCCACAAAGGTTGTTCTAAAAACATAAGGATTGGTTTTACCGTCACTGGTAAGGGTTAAATTATCTGTTGTCCCAGATGGAGTAATTAAAGGTACTGCTACTTTGTTAGCATTTGGTGAAGCAGCTGCCGTTGCTCCAGAAGTTGCCGGTCCGACCACGACATTGACTTTGCTCTCAGTTGCTAAATTAGTCGTTACCGTCGCAGCTTCAGAATTATCTGACTTATTATCTTTAGTGATGACTTCTATCGTTTTACCATCAACTCCGCCAGCCTTATTAATCTCATCAACAGCTAATTTAGCACCTTTTTCTTCAGCGCTACCATAAGCAGAAACGTTTCCGGTTAACTCCAAATTCAATCCAATTTTAAGCGACTTACCAATCTCAGTTCCACTAGCTGCTTGAGAACTAGCACCTGGTGCTGCACTACAAGCTGCGAGGCTTGCCATTGATAATAATACTACACTTGAAAATAATAATTTCTTCTTCATAACTACTCCTTATTTAACCCTTAAAAAATAATATGTAAACAAGAATACAGAATTATCAGAAAATTGTCAATAATTATTTTTGAAATATTTTGAAAAATGGCAAAATAACAAAAGTTGGATGCAAAAAACGACGTTAATCTATAAAAAAGAGATGCCACTCAGCCATTATTTCTGGTGAGTGGCATCTCTTTTTTGGATTCTTGAATAAAACTAATCGTACTGGTTAATCAGTCCAACGAAAGGCATCTCTAGGCTTGACTTGCTCCTTCGGTCAACGTCATAGCGTTTTCCTCCCGATGAAGGTTACCCACAAACTGACGATCAATGTCATCAAAAGCTGATGGTTTTACTTCTTTGACAAATTTTAAACAACTGATTTCGTCTACTTTCGTTTCCAAATCATTTTTATTAATGTAAATGACTAAATAACGTGAGCGTTTGGAATGGTAATACAAATCCCCAAACTTTAATAACTTTCTAGCATCGCGATTATAATAAAGGTAAATCACAAGCCCTATACGTTCTTGTTTTTGAAACATGATAAGCCCTTTTCTTTAATATTTTGGTATGATCCTGATGGGTGTTTCGGCCGTGTGGGTGCCAAAGGAAGTCCTGTATCTACAAAAATACTGTCAGACACCGCACCAGCAATTTCTTCAGAAATGTTAGCCAAAATTTCTTGCAAATCCATTTGGGCCAAGCGCATGGAAACGACCAAAGGATGACAATCCAAGGTACGCTTTTGCAGTAACATTTCCCGACGCAACTGTCTTACTTCGGGTCTAAACTCCTGTAAGGCTTTACTTGCGTCATAACGTTTTTTGATATCTTGAAACCGGCTCATCTCAACTTGCAAGTTGCCATCTGCTTCAACAGCTGCTTTAGCCTCAGCATAAGCCTGGTATTGAGGCACTTTTTTTAGACATGGCACAAGCTGATCAATAGCTTCTTCAATGGCAATGAATTCTTCACTTATGACTAACATAACTTGATTATACCATACTTTAATCAAAAGGTAAGGGGGAAGCGATAAGGATCGAAAAATGTCAGTACAATAGCTTACAGATGTCGGTACATGGTTGACGAAAGACGCAGCAACCTTCCTAGCAAGTCATTATGCTCACAAATGAGCTCATAGAGTTGATCTTCACTGAGGATACCTGCTTTGAGTCCTTCAGTTTCTTGGGTTCTGAAGTGAAACCAGTCCTCGCTACCATAAAAGGCCCTCAAGGCCCTATAATCGTCATAAGCTGCCTCAACTTGAGCAAGACTGATAATTAATTCCTCTAATTTAGGAAAAAAAGCCTCATATTTTTCTTCAAGTTCTTGAAGTTTTTGAACATCATGTGGTGTCATCAATAATCTCCTTTTCACTATAAAATGGGTGAGATAAGTCCAAACAGGATGGGAAAGTCAGCACAATAAATTCATTTTATTATATGGCAATACCATCACTTTAGGATAACATAGTCAAGGCCACACCGTCACTCAAATCCTTAAAGGTCTCATAATCATCATGAAATGATTTTTTCCTGTTTTCTCACACTGATAGGATTACCATTCACTAGCAAATAACTAAGGAACTCTTAACCATAGGAAGGGCTCATCAAAAGCTCATCAGATAAGTAAAATTTTTTTCTCCTTAGTCTCACAACAGCTCACAGGACTCATTCCCCTTCCAAGAAAAGCAAAATGACCAGTCCTCTAGTCAGAAGAAACTGGTCATTTAAAGCGTTTGTTCAGGAAAACCTTTTATTTTAATTCGTTATTTTCCATGATTTCATCAATGAAACCGTAAGCCAAGGTTTCTTCAGCACTCATCCAATAATCACGTTCAGCATCTTTATGAATTTGTTTAATGGTCTTTCCAGCATTTTGTGCTAAGATTTTTTCTAAACGGTGACGAGTTTTTAAGAGGTGCTCTGCAGCAATGGCCATATCTGTTTGTTGGGTACCACCACCTGTACCACCCATTGGTTGGTGAATCATGTATTCTGCATTTGGTAACATGAAGCGTTTACCCTTAGTACCTGATGAAGCAATGACAGTCCCCATAGAAGCGGCCATCCCCATAACAATGGTTTGGACATCAGCTTTGATAAAGTTCATGGTGTCGACAATAGCCAAACCCGCTGAAACAGAACCACCAGGTGTGTTGACATACAAATAAATGTCTTTCGTATTGTCCTGAGCATCAAGGAATAAAAGCTGCGCAATGACAGAGTTTGCCATGTTGTCCTCAACAGGCCCTGTCAACATGATAATACGGTCTTTTAATAAGCGTGAGTAAATGTCATAAGAACGTTCACCACGACTAGTTTGTTCAATAACAACAGGAATCATAAAAAATCTCCAATCTACAAAGGTTCCAAAGTAGTCCCTAACCTAGAGGGAGTCCTACTATAAATGCCCTCTTTTATAATGATTGACCCTATTATAATCTTTTGGTCAAGAAAGGTCAAATAATAAACTTACTTTTAAAAAAAAGAGGGGGGATCCTATCTGATTTCTAGGAAATCAAATCAGGTTTCCACCCCATATCCTTAGTTTAGTAAGCTTCTAGTTGACTATTTAGTCCCGAAAAGACGGTCGCCAGCATCTCCCAAACCTGGAACAATGTAACCATGTTCATTGAGACGCTCATCAAGGGCAGCAGTGAAAATATCAACATCTGGATGAGCCTCTTGAAGTTTTTTAACCCCTTCTGGGGCTGCTACCAAGCAGACAAACTTGATGTTGGTTGCTCCACGTTTTTTCAACGAATCAACCGCTAAGATAGCCGAACCACCTGTTGCCAACATTGGGTCAACAAGGAAAATTTGACGTTGGTCAATGTCTTCTGGTAATTTCACCAAGTACTCAACAGGTTCTAAGGTCTCTTCATCGCGGTACATACCGATATGGCCAACTTTTGCTGCTGGAACAAGGCTCAAGAAACCATCAACCATTCCAATACCGGCACGGAGAATAGGAACGATAGCAAGTTTTTTACCAGCTAGTTGTTTTTGCACAGTCTTAGAAACTGGTGTCTGAATTTCCACATCTTCCAATGGAAGGTCACGAGACACTTCGTATCCCATAAGCATGGCAATTTCATTAACCAATTCACGGAAATCCTTTGTCGATGTTGTTTGACGGCGTAAGATTGAGAGTTTATGCTGAATGAGCGGATGCGAAATAACTTGACATTTTCCCATGTTGATATACTTCCTTCTATATTTTTTACACTTTTACCATTATACCAAAAAACTGGTCACTTTGCTCGGGAAATCCTGATTTTTATTGATTATCTTTTCTCCTTTTCTTTATACTCCTGATTTCCTTACCAATAAATGGCAAAAAAGAAACCACTTCACAATCATTTCATCGTGAAATCGTTTCTCTTGATAACTCATTAGTGCCAACCTAATTTCTGACGAAGACGACTAGCCTTGCTACCGATTAACTTGTCAAGTTGATGTGTCAGCAAGGTGAGAGCCGTGTAAACTGCCATTCCCAAACCTCCAACAATCAAGAGGTAGAGAAGACTGGTTAGACGACCTGTTGGTTTAAAGGTATAGCCTAAAAGCCAATTAGCAATAAAAACAACCAAGCCCATGATTATCGTTTCAATCAGGGTCAATAAGAGACGTTTTTGTAACAGTTTGCGATTAAATCGAGTAACCTGATGCAAGCGACGATACATGAGGTAAATAGGGACTAAAAGAGCAATGGTTGTTGCTAACAGTGGCCCATAGGCATGCATAAGGTAAATTAACGGTACTTGTAAGACGAGCTTGATGAGAATCCCATAAGCAAAATAATAAATAGCTTTGCGATTTTCAAAAAGAGCCTGAAGCATGGGTGAAAAAAGGGTATAAAGAGCTAGTAGCAGGGTTTGGAATAAGACAGCCACAAAAAGATGAATGGCACGGTCTTCACTAGCTCCATAAAAAACAGAATAAAGTGGTCTAGCTAGAATAATGGCCCCTGTCAAAGCTGGCAATAAGAACATCATCAACATTTCAATATTATTGATAATCAGGCGTGCCGCTGCTCTCATGTCTTTTTTGACATAATTTTCCGTCAACAGGGCAATACCAACCCCTCCGATAGAAGCTGCTACAGCGATTAAAACCATGGTAATTTTAGCAGGATTAGCGTTAAAATAACCAAATAAAACCAATAATTGAGAGCGGCTATAATCTGTAAACAGACTCATGGTGTTTACAAAGGACCACTGGTCAATCAACTGAAAGGCTTGAATAGCGCTTCCTGTCACGATAAAGGGGATGGATTCTTTTAAGGTTTCAAGCAACAAGCCCTTGATATCAATAGAAACGGTATGATCTGGCTTACTAAAAATAGCTGCTAGAAGTCCCTGTTTCCAAAGATAGTAACCCAGAACACCCATACTAGCCACCATCCCGATAAAGGCTGCAAAAGTTGACTGAGTCACTGCTGAAGCGTAATCACCAGAACCTAATTTCATGATAAGGAAGGTGGTCAGAAGCATCCAAATGACTCGAATCAATTGCTCAGCAATCTGACTAATGGCATAGGGTTTAATGTTATTGTGCCCCTGAAAAATGCCTCGAATGACACTCATGACTGGAAAGACAAGAACAGCCAAGGAAAGACTATGCATAATTGGAATAAGCTTAGCATCCCCACCAGATAAACTGGTAAATAAGGGAGAACCTAGGTACATAATCGCCGAAAACACAACACCCAAACCAAGCATGAGTTTTAACGTGCTCCGAATCAATTGGTAGCTATGCTCCGTCTGCCCCATAGAATTGTATTTGGCGACTTGCTTAGCAATCGCAACATTAAGTCCTGTGGTTGAAATCAATAAAAAATAAGCATAAACATTATACCCCATATTGAAAAGAGCATTGGCTTGAATCGCGTATTGCCCCATCCAAATGTACCAGGGAATAATGTATAATACTCCTAAAAGTCGGCTAATAAAATTACCAGCTGTGGACCAGGCTGCTCCCTGAACCATCAATTCTTCTTGTGTCAGTTGTTTTTTTTCTGTCGACATATCTATTCTTTCCTAGTTTCTATTAGCTTTATTATAAACTTTTGCTTGTGACTTGTAAAACAGGAACTTTAAAGATAAAATAAGGGTATGATAAGCATTGAACACGTATTAAACATTTTAAAAAAAGACCATAATTTTCGAGAAGTCCTTGATGCACAAGGCTACCACTACCACTACCGAGGGTTACAATTTGAACGACTTAGTTATGACAGCCGTCAAGTAGATGACAAAACCCTCTTTTTTGCTAAGGGAGCTACATTCAAGGCTGAGTACCTTAAAGAAGCAATCGCTAAGGGACTCCCTCTTTATGTCTCAGAAGTAGATTATGAGCTTAATATTCCTGTTGTTTTGGTCACTGATATTAAAAAGGCCATGAGTTTAATCGCTATGGCTTTCTATGATAATCCTCAGGATCAGCTCAAGCTCTTAGGGTTTACTGGAACAAAAGGCAAAACAACAGCTGCTTATTTTGCCTACCATATTTTGAAAGAATCCTATAAACCTGCCTTGTTGTCTACGATGAACACTACCTTGGACGGTAAAACTTTCTTCAAATCACAATTGACAACTCCTGAAAGTCTAGACCTTTTTGCTATGATGGCCGAATGTGTTAAAAATGGCATGACCCACTTGATTATGGAAGTATCCAGTCAGGCTTATCTTGTTGGCCGCGTCTATGGGCTTACATTTGATGTCGGAGTATTCCTCAACATCAGTCCTGACCACATTGGTCCTATTGAGCACCCAACGTTTGAAGACTATTTTTACCACAAACGTCTTTTAATGGAGAATAGCAGAGCTGTTGTGATCAATAGCGGTATGGATCATTTCCTATTTCTAGCTGATCAGGTAGCTCATCAAGAGCACGCTTTTTATGGTGCCTTATCTGACAACCAGATCACCACTAGCCAAGCCTTTTCATTTGAGGCCAATGGACAATTGGCTGGGCACTATGATATCCAATTAATCGGGCACTTCAATCAAGAAAATGCTATGGCTGCTGGGTTGGCTTGTTTTCGCTTAGGGGCTAGCTTAGCTGATATTCAAAAGGGCATCGCTAAGACTCGCGTGCCAGGCCGCATGGAAGTTCTTACCATGACTAATCATGCCAAAGTTTTCGTCGATTATGCCCATAATGGTGACAGCTTAGAAAAATTACTCAGCGTCGTGGAGGAACATCAAACTGGTAACCTAGTATTAATCTTAGGAGCCCCAGGAAATAAAGGAGAAAGCCGACGAGCAGATTTTGGAACAGTGATTAACCAGCATCCTAATCTCACCGTTATTCTCACTGCTGATGACCCTAATTTCGAAGATCCAGAAGATATTTCGCAGGAAATTGCTAGCCATATCACACGCCCGATTGACATTGTTAGTGATCGTGAGCAAGCCATTCAAAAAGCCATGTCTCTTTGCCAAGGGCCAGAAGATGCTGTCATTATTGCTGGTAAAGGGGCGGATGCCTACCAGATTGTCAAAGGGGAAAAAGCACCCTATGCAGGTGATTTGGCTGTTGCCCAACGTTATCTTTAATAAGCCCAAATGCACTTAACAAGAATGATTATTGCTACTCTTTTTAACCATTCTAATGAGGAAAACTTTTTTAGTAAAATCAAATCTCACATAAGAAAAAGGCTTTTTTAGGCCTTTTTTCTATGCTATAATGATGGAGATTTTGAGAAAACATTATTTTTCTCAGATGATTCCAAAAGAGTCGGTAAGATGAGTTCTCTTGACATCTTAATCGATCATTTTAATGATGTTTAGAAAGGATGTAACCTATGACACAAATCAGTGCTGAAGCAATTGCCATTGCTTATGATAAGATTACTATTATAGACGATTTGTCCCTTCGCATTCCTAAAGGAGAAATAACAACTATTATTGGCGCCAATGGTTCTGGTAAATCAACTTTGCTAAAAGGATTAACCAGACTATTGCCACTCAACAAAGGGGCCGTTTATTTAGATGGACAAAGTATTGCGAAGCTTGCGACCAAAGAAGTGGCTAAAAAGATTGCTCTACTTCCTCAAGTCCAAGAGACAACTGATGGCACAACGGTTTACGAATTAGTCTCCTACGGTCGATTTCCTCACCAATCCTACCTGGGAAAACTCAGCCAAACTGATAAAGATACCATTCATTGGGCCATGGAAGCTACTAAGATAACAGCCTATGCTAACCAACCTGTCGATACCCTATCTGGTGGACAACGACAACGAGTCTGGATTGCTATGGCATTGGCTCAAGATACTGATACCATTTTTTTAGATGAACCAACAACCTATCTCGATATGAACCATCAACTAGAAATCTTAGACTTACTCAAAAGCTTGAATCAAACATCAAGTAAGACGATGGTGATGGTCCTTCACGACCTTAATCTTTCAGCACGTTACTCTGATCATCTGATTGCCATGAAAGAGGGACAAATCAAATACGTTGGCTCTGTCAGAGAAGTGATGACGCCAGCCGTTATCCAAGATCTTTTCCACATCAAGGCACAACTTATTGATGATCCTATCCACAACTGCCCAATATTGCTGACCTATCAGCTTCAATAAATTTATTCTAGGAGAATAGAATACATGAAAAAATTAGCCCTACTATTAACACTTTGTTTGACAACCATTACCTTAGTTGCCTGTGGTAATCAAACAAGCAGTAAGCCAAATTCCAGTTCAAATAGCCTATCAAGTATGCCAAAAATTGCTGGCATGACCTACTATGGAGATATTCCTAGCCAACCAAAGCGAGTGGTTAGTCTGGCTTCCACTTATACTGGTTACCTCAAAAAATTAGATTTAAACTTAGTCGGTGTCACTTCTTACGACAAGAAAAACCCTGTCCTTGCTAAGACGATTAAAAAAGCTAAACAAGTGGCTGCGACTGATTTAGAAGCTATCACTGCATTAGAACCTGATGTTATTGTGGTGGGCTCTACAGAAGAAAATATCAAACAATTGGCAGAAATCGCTCCTGTTATTTTGATTGAATACCGTAAACGGGATTATCTCCAAGTCTTCTCGGACTTTGGACGTGTCTTTAACAAAGAAAAAGAAACAGCCAAATGGCAAAAAGACTGGGAAACAAAAACAGCAGCTTATGAAAAAGAGGTCAAGGCTGTTACAGGTGACAAAGCAACATTTACCATTATGGGACTTTACGAAAAAGAGATTTACCTCTTCGGTAAAGACTGGGGACGCGGTGGGGAGATTATCCACCAAGCTTTCCACTATGATGCTCCTGAAAAAGTCAAACAGGATGTCTTTAAACAAGGCTACCTGTCTCTATCCCAAGAAGTCCTTCCAGACTACATTGGAGATTATGTAGTGGTTGCTGCTGAAGACGACAAGACTGGCTCCGCCTTATATGAAAGCGATCTTTGGAAATCTCTTCCAGCCGTTCAGAAAAATCACGTCATTAAAGTCAATGCTAATGTCTTTTATTTTACAGACCCACTGTCTTTGGAATACCAATTGAAGACCTTACGAAAGGCAATTCTCTCAAGTGAAAGTAATGCATAAGTCACCTGATTACATCTATTTACCTACTCAAAAAACTAAAAGAGTCACTAAGTCACAGACTTTTTGGCTTCTTTTTGCTCTTATCAGCCTAAGCTTAGTCCTTGCCATCTATTGCAATCTTCGCTTCGGAGCCATTCATCTATCTCATCAGGATATCAGCCGTATTTTTCTCGGAAAGCAAGGAGGCCATGAGGCCAATGTCCTTCTTGATATTCGTATCCCTCGACTAATGGCTGCTGCTTTAGTTGGGGCTGCCCTCGCTGTTTCTGGTGCAATTATGCAGGGCATCACGCGCAACCCTATTGCTGAGCCTGGCCTCTTGGGTATTAATTCTGGCGCTGGATTAGCCTTGGTTTTGGCGTACGCTTTTGTGCCCCATCTGCACTACTCTCTCATTATTCTGCTGTCTTTGTTGGGTTCTTGCCTTGCAGCTGCTTTAGTATTTGGACTTTCTTACCAAGCTAGAAAAGGCTATCATCAGCTTCGCCTTGTTCTGGCAGGAGCTATGGTTTCCATACTGCTATCAGCACTAGGTCAAGGTATCACTAATTACTATCATCTGGCTAATGCCATTATCGGTTGGCAAGCAGGAGGATTAGTCGGCGTTAACTGGCAGATGGTGGCCTACATAGCACCTCTTGTCGTGGCCGGCCTTGTCCTTGCACAGCTCTTATCTTATCACCTCACTATTCTTAGTTTGAGCGACTATCAGTCAAAGGCTCTTGGCCAAAGGACCAAGTTGATGAGTGTCATCTTTATGCTCTTGGTTCTTCTATTATCTTCGGCAGCTGTGGCTATCGCTGGAAGTATTTCCTTTGTTGGTCTGATGGTTCCTCATCTCATCAAGGTCTTTGCTGCCAAAAATTATCGCCAGATTATCCCCCTATCTGCCTTATTAGGAGCTAGTTTCATGCTATGGGTTGATTTTGCATGCCGCAATCTCAATCCTCCTTATGAAACACCCCTATCTGCCCTCGTTAGTCTGGTTGGTTTTCCGTGTTTCTTATGGTTGCTTAGAAAAGGAGGTACTCATTGAAATCGTTTAAACAAGTAGCTCCTTTTTACTTGGGATTGTTCCTTCTTCTTTTAGGACTTATCTTGATATCCTTGTCTATAGGAGAGTCCAATATGTCTCTCCTTAGTGTGATCAAGATTTTACTAAGAGAATCCAACAGTGCCATGACCTTAATCATCACTAAGATTCGTCTACCGAGAATTCTAGCAGCTTGTGTTGGAGGGGGCTCACTTTCTCTATCAGGACTTTTGCTACAAAGCTTGACACGAAATCCTTTAGCTGATTCTGGTATTTTAGGGATTAATACGGGAGCAGGGGTTACACTTGCTATCTTTGTTTCTTTTTCTTCCCTTAATCAGACTATCCTTAGTCAGTTCCTCCCTTTATTTGCCATGTTTGGCGCTAGCCTAACGATTTTGAGTGTCTACCAGCTCTCACTAACCAAGCAAGGAAAAATCAACCCTACCCGCTTGATGATTACGGGTGTTGGGGTCACCACCATGTTGTCCAGCTTAATGGTCGCTTTAGTCGGCAATGTCAATCGCTACAAAGTTGATTTGGTGATTAACTGGTTGAGTGGTCAAATTACGGGCGACAATTGGCCAACCCTGACACTCATTGCTCCACTGCTCATTCTGCTTTGGCTAGTGGTTTTTTATCAAGCACACCACCTTAACATCATGAACTTATCCGACGATACCGCTATTGGACTTGGTCTAGCCTTAAATGCTCAACGGTTAGTAACATTGGCATTAGCTACTGCTCTTGCCTCCTTGAGCGTACTTTTGGTTGGCAATATTAGTTTTATCGGCCTAATGGCAGGCCATATCAGCAAACGTCTTGTTGGAAACGACCACCGCTTAACCATACCTACTAGCTTATTCATCGGTATGCTAATCCTTCTGATTGCAGATACAGTAGGACGAGTCTATCTCGTTGGCAGTAATATCCAAACAGGCATCTTAGTATCGCTAATTGGAGCACCATACTTCCTTTACTTAATGGCAAAAACAAAATAAAGATAATCAAAACGCTAAGAACAAAGTATATTCTTAGCGTTTTTCTATGGTGCTGTAAAGGTTAAATTTTCTTTATCCAAGGTCATTAGCAGCTGGTATTTTGTAGGCTCTACCTGTACCAAATACCCAAGCTTGACTAAGGCTTCCACAAAAATATCCGGCCGTTTTTGCATCACAAGGTCTTTACGCGTGAATTTAAGTAAGAAGGTGGTCATGTATTTAAGGGCGTATTCCTGATTCACATCTCCCAAGAGTTTGTACAGATCCATCTGCTCAGCTGATGGTTTTTCACCTCTTTTGAGACGATAAAAATAATTAGCTAGAGTCAACTGATTTCTCGTGATGTTGGTCTTTTCCTTGATGATCACTTGATTGGTCTGGTTAGCTAACTGAGTCTCAAAGGTGACCGCTAAAAAATCCTCATACTTAACTGAACAGGTGTCCACAAAAAGCATGGTGTCTAAGGCTAGTTGCTGATCAGAAGTCACCATGGGAAGATTGGTGCCGTAACGCTTATTTTCACGGCGAATATAGCCAGCTTGAACGTAACTTTCAATAGCCTTGTCAATACCTGTGATATTAGGAAAGGCTTTTTTGATATCACGTAGAATAACGTGATCATGCTGGTCGAGATAATTGATAAGGTCTTGAAAAAAAGATTGTCTGGTGAGCTTATCTGAATGAAATACTGTTATCATACCTTCTATTATAGCATAGAAGAGTGAAAAAAGGGCTTGGTCAAAAAACCAATCCCTTTTAAAGAGTCTTTTGATTAAGCTCCAAAACTTTCTGTCAATTGTGGAACCACTTGTTTCTTACGAGAAACGGCACCTGCTAAGAAGGCATGATTGTTGTCAAGAGTGAAGTTAAAGGCTGCTTCCACCTTATCCATGTTAGCACCAAGAGCTAAGATTTCAGAGTTTGAGTTAACAATATCAGTTACCATTAAGACAAAATCTGAATAACCTTCTGCAGCCATAGCATCTTTCATCGCTGCTTCAATAGCTTCTTGACGTTCTAAAACTTCTGAAATGTCAACAGTGTTTACTTGTGCCACGCGTACAGCATTCCCATTTAATTCAAATGTTTTAGCATCAATATCAATCAATTCTGCTTCTGATTTGCTTGCAAGGTTTGTACCAGCTTTTAGAAGAGACATGCCGTAAGTTTCCAAGTTGACTTCTGCTAGCTCTGCCAATTCTTCAGCGACACGATGGTCAGACACATGAGTCGTTGGAGATTTCAATAACAAGGTATCTGAAATCAAACCAGACAAGAGCATTCCAGCAATCGCTTTAGGGACATCAATACCATTTTCTTTAAACATACGGTAAACAATAGATGAGGCAGAACCGACAGGTTCCACTCGCATATACAATGGATTACCAGTCTCAAAGTTTGCCACACGGTGATGGTCTACCACACCATAGACTTCAACCTCACGGATATCTGCAATAGATTGTTGAAACTCATTGTGGTCTGTCAAAATCACTTGTTCAGCCCCTTCTGCTTTAGCAGATTCAACCACACGCGGTGCTTCAACACCAAAATAATCAAGGGCAAAAGCTGTTTCTTCGTTAGGAGTTCCTAAAGCTACCACTTCAGTATCCAAGCCGAAGGCTTTTTGTGACAAGTAATCAAAGCCATATGACGATGCGATGGCATCCGTATCAGGATTTTGGTGACCAAAAACTAAAATTTTTGACATAATAATTCTACCTCATTCTCTTTATTCATCTTATTTTAGCAAAATTGCCCCCTAAAATCAAAGGGGGATTGCCGAGCACTCACCTTGTAAACACAAAAAGCTGGGATATTTCCCAACTTCAAGAAAAGCTTATGACTGATGAATCCGATTCATGTATTCTGTATAAGACTCGGTTTGCATCAAGTTTTTGGCATTTTGAACCCTTTCCTTGGTCGGTGGTTTAACCCCTTCCAGCTGGTAAGGAATGCCTAGTTCACGCCATTTGAATTCTCCCATAGTATGATAGGGCAAAACTTCAAATTTATCGACATTTTTCAAGGTCTTTACAAACTCACCCAATCGTACCAAATGATCGTCAATATCGGTCAATCCCGGCACTAAAACATGGCGAATCCAGACAGGAATCTGCTTGTCGGATAAATACCTAGCAAATTCCAAAATATTTTGATTAGGCTGACGCGTCACAATCTTATGCTGCTCTTCATCAATTTCTTTCAGGTCTAATAGGATTAAATCTGTCACTGCCAGTAATTTGTCCAGAACCTCATGGTATTCAGGTGTAGGTCTATAAGCAAAACCACAGGTATCCAGTGTCGTATGGATGCCTAGTTTTTTTGCCTCAGTGAACAAGGCAGTGATAAAGTCAATTTGGAGCATAGCTTCACCACCTGAAACTGTAATACCACCTTTTTTCCCCCAAAAATGTTTATACTGAAGGGCTTCTTTTAAAACGTCATTAACGGTTCTAAGTTTTGAGTTATTGGTTTCCATCTCCCAAGTGTCCGGATTATGGCAATACTGGCAACGCATTTTACAACCTTGCAAGAAAATGATAAAACGGATTCCTGGGCCATCCACAGAACCAAAGCTTTCTGTCGAATGCATCATTCCTGTTACTTGTCCATAATCTATCTCAGTCATTGCATCTCCTTCATTTCTTGTAAACGTTTTTACATTTTCATTATAACACTTTTCATAAAAAAGACTAGGCATGAAGCCTAGTCTTCCTCAATAATCTGTTCTATATTAGACAGGATTAATTTTAATTTCGTGATACGCCCATCTTTGACCTTATCATTGATAAGGACCAAGTGTTTGTCTTGGCTATCTATTTCGTAGGCTTCTTTTTGTTCCTGGCTTGGAATGGTTCCGATACCAGTCAAATAAAAACCAGCGATGGTATCCACATCATCTGACTCCAATTCCGTATCAAAATACTCATTGAATTCATTTAGCGTCATGGTACCAACAACAATATAGGTGTTTTCCCCAATTTCATGCACAAATTGTTCAGCCTTATCGGTTTCATCATCAATTTCACCAACAATTTCTTCAAGCAGGTCTTCTAAAGTAACTAAACCAGCCACACCCCCATATTCATCCAGCAAGATGGCCATTTGATTTTGGGTGTTGCGCAGCTGACGTAAAAGGTCATCCACAAAAATCGTCTCAGGAACAAACAGAGGTTCCTGTAAAATCTTTCGCATATCAATGTTTTCAAAGCCCTGACGGAAACCTGATTCTAACAAGCGCTTGGTGTGAATCAAGCCAATAATCTTGTCCTTGTCCACATCATAGACAGGAATACGCGAAAAACTTTGTTTTAAAATTTCTTGAATATTCTCAAGCGGGTCATCATTAATGTCAATCATGAAGGCATCTGTTCTTGGAACCATGACTTCACGCGCCATCATTTCATCTAGCGAGAAAATCCCCTGTAACATTTCAATTTCTTCAGCATCCAGAGTTGCCTCACTGTTTGATAACATGTATTCAATTTCATCACGCGTCATTTGCTCATCCGCGTCATCAAAGGTCATTGGAGTAATGCGGCTCAACAAGTTCGTTGATGCTGACAGGAGCCAAACGAAGGGGCTTACCACCTTACCCAGTCCAATGATGATAGGAGCCGAGACAATTGCCAGCTTGTCTTTAAGGTTCATGGCAATCCGTTTTGGATATAATTCTCCCAAAACAATCGAAACGTAAGTTAAGAAAATCAAAGAGATGATTCCACCTGCTGTTTGGGCAGTCGCTGAACCTCCTAACCAACCTGAAATTACCTTTCCAAGGGAAGCTGATAAACTAGCCCCTGATAGGAGACTAATAAAGGTAATGCCAACCTGGATGGTTGACAAAAAGTGGTTAGGTTCTTCTAATACTCGTAATAAACGAGCATATTTCTTATCACCATCAGCAGCTTTTTGCTCTACACGAGAGCGGTTCAAAGAGACTAATGCCATCTCGCTAGCTGAGAAGAAGGCATTCAACAAGGTTAAAATAAATAATACTAAAAATTGAATGACTAAAGGCTGACTCACAGGGTCTTCCATGTTAATATAACTCCTAGAAAATAATATAGTGACTTCATTATATCACATTTATGGGCAAAGCCTAGGGATTTCTTCTTTTTCCACACAAATAATCCCCTGGTTTCCAAGCGGTCTTAAACCTAGAAATCTGCTAATTTCTCTAACATCACTAAAAAAGGTGGTGTATTGACTTGATTGAGAGGCTGGTAGAGCATGGCAGAAACCAAACGCTGATCCAACTGCCGCACAAAATCGAGCAAGGCATCTTTTTCCATATCGCCACCCTCATGCCCATAATAAACCATGATAGCAACCCGACCACCAACTTCCAAAAGCTTTAGGATTTTTGATAAAGCTAATAATGTGGTAGCTGGTAAGGTAATCACAGACTTATCCGCACTGGGTAAATAACCAAGGTTGAAAATAGCTGCACGCACCGGCTCTGTCACATACTCATCAACCGCTTCATGACCCGCTAAAATAAGCTCAGCATTTGATAAGCCTAGCTGCGCTAACCGCTCACTGGTTTTTCTAATAGCTTGTTCTTGCACATCAAAAGCATAAACTTTTTTCGCTGATTGTGCCAAAAAGGCAGTATCATTCCCATTGCCCATCGTGGCATCCACAACCACACTAGACTTATCCATAACCTCCGCTAAAAAGTCATGCGAGAGGTGAATAGGGCGTTTTATCATTTTCTTCTCCTATCCAAATCTGTCATCCTTGGGCATATAGCTGTCGGTCAGCCTTACATCCCTGCCAACTGCCACGTCTCTCCATTTCTTTGTCAATGGCATTCAGTACTTCCCACTTATTTAGGCTCCACATAGGGCCAATCAACATGTCACGTGGGGCATCTCCTGTAATACGATGAATCACAATGTGCTTAGGAATAATTTCTAATTGGTCACAAATAATGGAAACATAGTCCTCTTGACTCAGCAACTGCAAGCGTCCCTCATGGTAATCCCTTTGCATTCTAGTATTGGTCATCAAGTGCAACAAATGAAGTTTGATTCCCTGAATATCATTATCTGTCACACAACGTCTGACGTTGTCTAGCATCATCTCATGTGTCTCACCTGGCAATCCATTAATCAAATGAGACACAATCTCAATCTTAGGGTATTGCCTTAGCCGCTTCACCGTCTCTTTGTAGAGATCGTAGGAATGAGCTCTGTTAATCACTTCAGATGTCTTTTCATAGGTCGTTTGTAATCCCAATTCCACCGTGACGTGCATGCGCTCTGCTAATTCTGCTAAGTAAGCAATGGTCTCATCCGGTAGACAGTCAGGCCTTGTCCCAATGTTAATACCAACGACTCCCGGTTCATTGATGGCTTGCTCGTAACGTTCTCGAATCACCTCAACTTTATCATGGGTATTCGTAAAATTTTGGAAGTAAACCAAGTACTGCTTAACTTCTGGCCATTTTCGGTGCATAAAGTCAATTTCTTTGTAAAATTGTTCCCGAATCGGAGCATCTGGTGCTACAATAGCATCTCCAGAACCTGAAACTGTGCAAAAAGTACAACCACCATGAGCCACCGTTCCATCACGGTTAGGGCAATCAAATCCCGCATCAATAGGTACTTTAAAAATTTTTGCCCCGAAAAGGGTGCGATAGTAATCGTTCAAAGTCTGGTATCGTTTCTTCATAACTCCTATTGTAGCATAAAAGACAAGCAGCAAGATCACCATCTTGCAGAAAAAACTGCTAAGACGGTATCAAAAAAAGAATATGACTAGCATTCAAAAGCGTACCCTTTTGACTACCAGACACATTCTTAATAATGATATCTCCAGATGAATATCTTTTCTGTTTTCTAAGTTCCCTAGTCCTGTTTTAAGAGGAACCGCCATTCAAAGCGTTTTTGATCATAACAAGGATAGAGGAAATGAAGAATCCCAAACCCTAAAATAAATCCTGCTAAGACATCGCTTGGATAATGGACACCCAAATAAACACGAGACAGGCCTATCAATAAGATCAAGGTCACAAACAAAGCAGCTACTGCTACTTGTAGGGGTCTTGATTTGATGCGCTGATGGCAAACAATTAACAGACTTCCGAAAATCAACATGCTCCCCATAGCATGACCACTTGGGAAAGAGAAACCACCCGCATAAACCAGGTGTTCAATGCTTGGCCTTGGTCGTTGATACAATAATTTAAAACTTGAAATCAATAAAGCAGCCACAAAACCGTTTGACAAAACTAAAAGGGCTTCCATTTTCCACTTTATGAAGAGGAAAGCAATCACTGATACAGTCACTACAAGAAGTTGTGTCGTTACATTTCCAAATACTGTGATGAGCCTAAAAAAACGGGTCACGCTCTGAGGAAGCGTCCCCCTTATAGCAGTTTGAATACTGCTATCAAGCGACGTCAAACTCTCAGGGAAAAATTTAACCGTATAGCCAATCATGACAAAAATCAGTAGGGCAAAAGAAGCTATTAAAAAGTGGTTTTGTTTATTTTTCATAATATTAGTGTTGATATCTTTCTAAAATAGACTTACTTGCAATATACACGAAATAGAAAGCAATTGCAAATATCAACCCCTCAACAAGGTTAAATGGAATCACCATAGCCACCATATACTTAGCAATCCCAATATAGGCACCAATATCAAAATTAGCAAATTTAGCATAGAGGGGAATCGCAAAAATATAATTGAGAACAACCATGCCAAACGTTAATAAACCTGTGCCTAGTAAGCTAGCAAATACATATTGACTAAGCATTTTTTTACGGTTCCAAACTAAGGCAAAAGCCGTCACAAATAAAGCGATGGCGATAATATTCATTGGGAGACCAATAAAATCATTAACCCCACGATTGTTCAAAAAGAGTTTCAACAAGGATCTCAAGAACAAAATCAAGTAAGCACTCTTTAAATCCATTAAAACCAAGCCAAGTAACACTGGTATGACACTAAACTCTATTTTTAAGAAGTCAGCGCCAGGAATGATGGCAAAGCTAAATAGCATCAGAACAAACGAGATGGCTGAAAGGATGGCAACCATAACCATTTTATGTGTCTTTGACATTAAAAAATTCCTCCAATTTTTTCAAATTGAAAGAAGTTCCTTCGTAATTGTGTAGCTCAAAAAAGCCTACGCAAAAAACCCGGTCTTCTCTCATCCAGACTATACTGTCGGTTGTGGAATCGCACCACATCAGCTTGCGCTCGCGGACTTCTAGTTACCTAGTTACCGCCGGTCGGGAATCACACCCTGCCCTGAAGACACTTATAGCATAGCAAATTTATCACTAGATAGCAATAGGTTTGACTATTTTTTAAACAAAAAAAGAGCAGCTTCTTAACCTACTCTCTTTGTGTTTCAGTATTTTCGGATATGTGACCATTTTACCATGCTAACTATTCCGTCATCTTTATGAGGTGGTAACAATAAAGGTATGACAAGGTGAGCTATGGTACCAATACTCGTCAAGAAGTCACGCCATAACCGATTTACAGACTAACAGACATGACAACACCGTCTACATGAGACAATACAACGCTATTTCTACTAGCTGGCAAAGCCTTCTCCCAAACACAGTTTTCTCTAGGATTAACCTATTTTTCACACCGCAATCTGCTCTATTTTAACTTATCACGCTGATAAGTATGGCTCAAGTCAAGACCTTTGAATTCCTGTTGTCTCAATGCTTCATAAACAATCATGCAGACCGTATTGGAGACATTCAAACTACGAACGTGGTCATCATTCATAGGAATACGCAATGCCTTCTCTGTATGTTCTCGCATAAATGCTTCCGGCAAACCCGTGTCTTCACGGCCAAACAAGAAATAATGAGGCTGATCATCAGCATAGGTTTCCTCAGAATAAACCTTGTCTGCAAACTTGCTAATCAGATGTAGTTTCCCCTGACATTGAGTAATAAAATCTTCTAAGCTATCATAAAAACGCACATCTAGCTTATCCCAGTAATCCAGACCAGCCCGTTTCATTTTACGATCGTCAATAGGGAAGCCCATAGGCTTAATAATGTGAAGAGGAGCGTTGGTCGCTGCACAAGTTCTCGCAATATTTCCTGTATTTTGGGGGATTTGTGGTTGAAATAAAACGACATGGTTACGACTATTTTCTTCTTTATAGGTTGGGTTAAGGATTTCTTTTCTCATGACAATCTCACTTAATTCTTTTCATTAAAAAAACCACACTGCCCGGAGTCATGCTCAGCAAACAATGTGGTTGATGGTGACTCGCTAACTTAAATCATAACAGGTTTGATTTAAACCAACGAATACTTATCTGCTATTATAACACTTTAACAATGAATGTCAATCTATTTTTGCCAAAGTCCCGTCTTTTTTTCATTTTTTCAGAGCCTTATTATTTCTTTTTAAACTGAAATGATCAGGAACAGGGTCGTCACCACCAGCAACAAAGGGATGGCACCTCAATATTCTCGCTAATCCCATTAACACCCCTTTAGCTCCATGCTTTTCAATAGCAGTGATCATATAAGCTGAACACGTTGGTCGATAACGACATGTTGGCGGAAATAAAGGGGAAATGTAACGTTGATAAGCTTTAACAGGTGCTACTAATAATTTTGTAATCATTTTTTGGTATTGGCCAAATTATGCAGTTGGCTAATTTCTTTCTTATTTAATTGTCTTGATTCACCTGGTCTTAAACCAGTCAACTCAAGAGTTCCAAAACGTGTACGAGACAATTTATCCACCAATAGCCCCACAGATTCAAACATTTTTTTTACCTGATGATTTCGTCCCTCATGAATTGTCAGTTTGACAATGGAACGATTCTTATCAGCTTCTACGCGGATAATATTATAACGAGCCGGCTTCGTTTTCTTCCCATCAATCACCACTCCTCGCGTTAGCGGACGAAGATTCTCTTTCGTTGCAATACCTTTGACACGCGCTAAATAAACCTTATCAATCTCATTTCTTGGGTGAATCATGGTATCAGTAAAATCACCATCATTGGTTAGAATAAGAACACCTGATGTATCCCAGTCTAAACGTCCAACAGGGTAAATCCGTTCTTTAACCTGAGGCAGTAAATCCAGTACCGTTTTACGACCTTTGTCATCTGACACACTGGAAATAACACCGCGTGGCTTATTAAGCAAATAGTAAACCTTTTCCTCGTTGTAAATAGGACTTCCTTCTATTTCAACCACGTCTCCCGATTTAACAGTGGTTGCTAAATCTGTAATGACCTGACCATTTAAGGTGACTAGGCCTTGCTTAATCAATTCTTCAGCCTTACGACGACTGGCAACACCCGCATGGGCAATGTATTTATTAATTCTCATTCTTTTTCTTCTTTCTTTTGGGCAACTGGTCGTCACGATATTACCAGTAAGCTTGGATAAGCCAAAGTCATGTCCCTCTTTTTAAATACCAAGGAACTCGAGTGATATACCTGTTCAGTCATTCTCAGTCTCCTGTTTGAAAAGAGCACTTTCTTCATCGGCTAATTCGATAGCTGATACATCCACTAACTGGTCCAGATGATTAATTCCCATATAATCAAGAAAATAATCTGTCGTGGCATACAAGCGAGGACGGCCAATCACTTCTTTCTTTCCAGCTTCTTTTATGAGTTCAAAAGCTAATAATTTGGTTAAGGCACCACTTGAATTGACCCCTCGAATATCATCAATTTCTATCCGAGTAATAGGTTGCTTGTAAGCAATGATAGATAATACTTCTAAACTGGCACGAGATAAACTTTGATTGATAGGGGCCTTAGCATAATCTCGTAAAAGGTCAGAAAAAATTTCCTTGGTCACCAATTTATAAGTATTTGATGATTCCATTAAGCAAAGGCTAGAGTCTGAATCAGATTCATATTTTTGAGAGAGCTTTTTCAATTGTTGTTGTAAAGCTGCTGGAGTCAAGGAGAGCATGGTTGCTAACTGCCTTAGGCTCAATCCTTCTTCACCTGCAACAAATAGCAATGCTTCTATCTGTGACAAATAGCTCTTCATGGCATCTCCTTTCTCAAAATAATCTGACCAAAATTTGTGGCTTGTTCTACAATAACTAAGTGCATCTTGATTAATTCCAAGCTGGCTAGAAATAAGGTAATCACTTCATTTAGGGACTGGCAATCGTCAAAGATAGCAGATAGGCTAACCACCTTATCCTTCTCCAGTCGCTTTTCAATCGACACCATCATGTCCTCAATTCGATAATCATCACGTTCAATCACCGTATGGTTATTTTTAAAGGCTTCTCGTTTAGCCGTCATGATTTTGGAAAAAGCAAGAAATAAATCCATCACGGTTTTGTCTTCTTGCAAAACAGCATCTTCAAAAATCAATTCTTGCTTGGGCTTTGAATAATATTTGGCCCGACGATTGTGCTGCTCAGCTAATTCCTGGCTAAGAGCTTTAAAACGACTATATTCTTCAATTTTATCCAGCAAGTCTTGCTCTAGATTGTCATCGTCTTGAGGTTCTTCGACAATTTTGGGAAGAAGACGTCTGCTTTTAATGAGCATTAATTGGCTTGCCATCAGCATGTATTCGCCAGCAACCTCTAATTTCATGGCCTGCAAGGTTTCAATGTAGGCAAGGTACTGTTCAATGACTTCTACAATCGGTACCTCGTAAATATCAACCTTGTACTTGGACACCAAATGCAGCAGTAAATCTAGAGGTCCTTCAAAATCTTTAACTTTTATATCCATTATGATTTGTAATATTTTTCTAAAGTCGCTGGGCTTTTCAATCCTAGAAACTGACTAAGCTCCATGATTGATGTTCCTCTCGACTTTTCCTTCAAAATAAACTGCTCCCGTAATTTTTGTGCGGTTAATTCCTTATACCCTATGCTTTCGAGAAATCCTTTTAGTTGGTTAAAAAACCATTGCCTTGAAAAAGCTTGACCTTGGTGTTCAAAAAGGTATCTCTCTTTACCATTTCGTTGTCTTTCTAAGAACGGGATAAGCTGGCGAGATAACGGCAATACACGAACACCTTTTGCTGTCTGTAAACTCAACACTTGGAAAGTTAAATCGAGATTCGCTACCTCAATACAGGCTAAATCACTTGGCGTCAATCCTAGTTCTAACATCAACAAAGCGATTAGCTGCCCCACCGCCAAAGAAGTATCTCGGTAAAAACAGTCCCAATCAATTAGAGCAAGGTCTTGTTTGTTAGCTGTCGGAAGCTTTGTTCGATCCGTTATCCTAAAATAATGGTCCAAGTAATTTTCCTGATACAAGTAATACAGAAACTGATTAACCGTAGATATCTTTCGTTTTTTAGCAGATGGGCTAATTGCCGATAAACTGTTTTGATAAAGGGACAATTTATCCTGACTAATACGTTCCCCAACAACTTGAGAAAATTGCTGCAAATCGTATTGGTAAGCCTTTTGACTATTTAAAGATAAGGTTTTACTCGCAATAAAAGCTTCAATATAGGTTATCATAGGTTATCATTTTTTAGTAATGGTATAATCGTCTGTAAAATCATGCAGAAGGCTGTTGACTGCTTTTAAAATCGATTTTCGAGTGATAATACCGACAAAGCGCTCTTCTTGATCCACAACTGGCAAGAAAGGATAATCAACTAACTTATGCATGATTTCTGTTAAACTGGAAGTAATACTAATGGTTTCGATTTTGGTATTAACTATCTCTCCGATATCCGTTTGACGCATCTCCCAGTCAGTCAACTGTCCTTGAGCTTGATAAGTCATGATATCAGAGATGCTGATGGTTCCCACATATTTTTTCTCCCGCGTAATCACCGGAACTCTTGAAAACCCGTTGCTAACTAAGAGTAGCATCACATGGTCTGCATTATGCGTGTTAATAAAAATGGCTAAATCTTCCGCTGGAATGAGGTAGCTATCCAAATGACTCATTAAAAACGTTTCAAATTCTTTTGCAATCATCGTTTAAATTCCTTAGATAGTAATGGGTAAAGCTCATGTTGTCGGGTAAAATAGTTGACCCTAATAGTAGTATCTGTCACGTCAATACGGGCATAGAGTTTTTCATTGACCTCACCACGAGGTTGTGAGACAGACCCAGGGTTAACAAAAATCGTTTTCCCAACTTGCCAAGCTGCGGGACGGTGCAGGTGACCATATAAGCAGAGGTCTGCTTCTGCTTCCTGAGCAAAATAGTCCAATTTATCCCACGTAAAATTAATGTGGTAGAAATGTCCGTGTGTCTGAGCAATGGTAAGACTATCTAGTTGTGTCACGAGATCATCTGGGTAACCAGCGTCGTAATCACAGTTTCCTCCAACCACATAAATCCCATCCCAAATAGGATCCGAACTTTTCAATTCAGAATCCCCATTATGGAAAATAGCATCAACTTGACCAAGATACTTATCTTTAATGACTTGAACGATGTCTCGATCGCCGTGAGAATCACTCATTACTATGATTGTTTTGCTTGCCATATTGGAAAGACCTCCATTAATTTTCGAACAGCTTGACCTCGATGAGACAGATGATTCTTTTCATCAGCCTCTAATTCTGCTGCATGACGTCCTGTCTCTCCTACAATAAAGAGAGGATCATAGCCAAAGCCGTTGTCTCCCTTAGGTTGTGTAGCAATGTGGCCTGGCCATTCAGCTTCAACAACCAAGCTATCTTTATCAGGAGCAGCTACTACCAACGTTGTATGGAACTGTGCTGAACGGTCCTTTTGATCAAAGACCATTGCTAACTCGTGTAATAATTTAGCATTGTTGCTATCATCAGTGGCATCTGGTCCTGAGAAACGCGCAGACCAAACCCCAGGTAAGCCACCCAAAGCATCTACTTTTAATCCCGAATCATCTGCCAAAACCATCTTCCCTGTTAAGCGTGAAATGGTTTCCGCCTTCAAGCGGGCATTTTCTTCAAAAGTGACACCCGTTTCTGCCACA